>CALMVI010000106.1 GCA_937873095.1 uncultured Acetobacteraceae bacterium
GTGCGCCGCGGGCTCGGGCTCGACCGGCTGTCGGTGGGCGGGGGCAGCGGCTCGGGGACCGGCGCCTCGGTGGAGGCGGGGCGCTACGTGGCGCGTGGCGTCTATGTGGGCGCCAGGCAGGCGACGTCGGGCGGCGGCACGGCGGCCGAGGTGCAGGTGGACATCACGCGGCGGCTGAAGGCGCGCGCGCAGCTGGCGACCGGCGGCGGCAGCGTGCAGGGATCGACCCCGGACAACGACCAGGGCTCGGTGGTCGGGCTGTCATATCAGTTCGAGTATTAGAGCACATCGCGTTCAGGTGGACGCACCTGAACGCGTGAATCGGCCAGGCCGTGCCGGCGCTGCGGTCGGGCCGGCGGCAAACCGGTTGCCTAGACGCTGCCCGAAACGTTAGTTCTGATAACATTGTTTGTTGTCAGTCCCGCTTGCGCGGGGCACCCGGGAGGGCGGTCCCCGCATGTTGCAGCTTGTCGTCACGTCGCCGTTCGACACCTACGCGGTGGGCGACACGATCACCGATCCGGGCACGATCTTCTCGGTCCTGCACGGGCCGAACCGGGAGGACGTGGTCGAGGTCAACCTGCCGACCGGCAACACGGGACCGGAGAGCCTGACGCTGCGCGTGGCCGTCGCAGCCGCGTTCCAGCCGCTGTCGCTGGCCGGCGAGGTCGCCAACGCCTCGCCCACAGCACTCGACTACTCGACGGACCAGGGCGTGTCGTGGCAGGCGGTCGGCACCTACATCCTGTCCGGCGACAGCTGGACGGGCACCGGGCCGACTTATGGTGCCGCCTATAGCGGCAGCATCGAGGTCAGGGACCACGCCCAGCAATCGGTGGTGTCGGCGCCGGCCTCGTTCGTCGTGGTGGTGTCCAGCGGCGGCGGCGGCGCCAGCACCGGAACGCTGGCGCTGGGCGATGGCTCGGTCATCGACGCGATCGGGCCGGGCTTGTCGGCGCCGCAAGGTTCCTCGGCCGGCTCGCTTTCGGTGATGTTCGGCGCGGTGGCCGGCACGGTTGCCGACGGCGGCGCGCTGTCCTCCGAGGCGACGGCCCGGCAGGCGGGGGAGACCGCATCGGCCGCGGCGCTCTCGACGGAAACCCTGGCGCGGCAGGCGGGCGACGCGGCGGCGACGAGCGCGGTCGGCGCCGAGGCCCTGGCGCGGCAGGCGGGCGACGCGGCCCAGGCAACCGCACTGGCGGGCGTGCAGGCTACCGCGCTGGCCGCCATTCCAGCCACGCAACGGGGGATCGCGAACGGGGTGGCGCCGCTCGACGGCAACGCGCTGCTGCCGCCCGTCAACATGCCCAGCGTCGGCAAGCTGCCCTGGAGCGACACGGCGGGGACGGCGGGTATCTTTCACCGCGGCCCCGTGCCGGCGGCGCCGGCGGTCCGGACCGGCCTGATCCTGGCCGACCGTACAAAACTCGCCGGCACCTACAACTTCGCCGAAATATGGGACACCCAGGCCACCTACGATGCCTGGCCGGCGCTGCAGAACTTCCTGCTCTACTGCCAACTGATGGCGCTGGCGATGAAGACGAGCGGCATCGACAACATCGCCGAGCGTAACTGCGTGCGCTGCGTGCTGCCGCGCGGCGCCTACCTGGTCAGCCAGCCGCTGGTGGTGCCGGAGTTCGTCGACCTGGACTGCCGCGGAACGATCTACCGCGCCGCCTATACCGGCAACCAGAGCAACGACGGCGTGAACTCCGTGCCGGGCATCTTCGCCACCAACCCGTTCCTGCCCACGGTGGTGATCGCGCCGCGCGCGCACAGCCGCACGCTGAACATCTACGTCAACACCGACGGAAACATCGCCCATCGCGGCAGCGGGCTGTGCATCGGCAAGACCTGGGCGGCGCAGGTGGGGGCGGCCTGCACCGTTGGCAACGCCGGCACGGGCTACGCGGTCGGCGACACGCTGTACATGACGCAGCCGAGCGTCGGGCCGTATTTCAACTGGGCGGCCAAGGTGACGGCGATCTCCGGCGGGGGCAGCACGGGGCCGATCGCTGCGGCCACCGTGTCTGCCGCCGGCGCCTATGCCCTGCCGCCGGCCACGTATAATGGCGGGCCGTCGCTGCAGCAGCAGCAATGGACGGCGGCCAATGGTTTCCCGGGCGTGCTGGATGCGGCCAATCCCGGCTGTTTCACCGTGCATTCCGCCTACCAGGGCAGCGGCAGCACGCCGTCGGCGGGAACCGGCGCCACGCTGGCGCCGACCTGGCAGGCCGATTTCGTGACCGGCACGGCGGCCTACAACATCGGCTCGGCCATCACCAACGGCAGCCAGATCGGTAAGGTGCAGATTACCGGCGCGATCCCGGTGCAGATCGACGCGGTGCACGGGCCGACGTTCGGCGTGATGGTGACCGGGCTGGAGACGGTGATCGGCGAGATCCAGCTGCTTGGCGCAAATGCCGGCGTCTATGGCTACTTTGCGCAGGACGTGCGCATCGGCGTGCTGAACGTGGTCGAGGCGGGCGTGGGCGTCGAGCTGTACGGCTGCGGCTCGTGGCACTGTCCGCTGGTGGTGCTGGACACCTGCGGCGCGGCGTTCCTGATCAACGAGACGCAGGGCGTACGGATGGGGTTCCGGGCGTTCTTCGAGCAGAACAACATCACCATCCCGAACGCCTATCCCAACAGCCTGGGCAATGCGATCCAGATCGGCAATGCGAGCAGCGCCACCTATCCGTGCGCCGACATCCACCTGGACGGCACGCTGGTGAACATGGGGGGCTTGCCGAAATCCACCATCGCCGCCAACCCCGGCACCGCGATCGGCGGGCAGACGGCGCGCCCCATGGCGGCCAGCATCAGCCTGGCCTGGATGTTCTCCAGCGTGATCCGGGTGAAGGTGACCAACATCGGCGAGCAGGGCGGCCAGCCCAGCATCCTGCCCACCTCCGGCTTCTGCGTGTTCGGGCTGGGGGTGGATGCCGGCAACGTCGTCGAGGGGGCCATCGACACCATTCCCACGATCGACGGCGTGGCCCCTCCGGCGCAGGTGGTGACGTCGTCGTCCGGGCACGCCTTTCCCTCATGCGCCATCCGCGTGTGGGACGGGCTGCACCAGTGCTGGGTCGGGCCGTTCGGCACGGTGGACATGTTTGGTGCCGTAGCACCGGTGAACGGGGCGAGCGGGACGGGCGCGGGGTTGGCGGCGCCCGGGTCGAGCTACATCGACACGGCAAGCGGCGCCGGGCGGCGCTACGTCAACACGGGGACGCAGGCGGTGCCGGCCTGGAGCTAGGCGGCCTGCGCGGCTTGCCCGGTTGCCCGCAACCCGGCGCCGGGACACGGCCCGGAGCGATTTGTGCTTTGAGCAGCGGCGCGCTAAGCGTCCGAAAGACCGGCGAGGCGGAGCGATGTCTGGAGCGAATGGGACCAACCCAGACGTCCCATCCAAACAGTCAGCATTCCTCCACCTCGGCCCCGCAAAGGTTGTGGATCCCAATTTCGTCCCGAAGATCTCCGAACCGTTTCCCACGCCCGAGTTGATGGTGGACGGGCTGGCCGCGATTGCGGTGGCAAACGGAGCGTTGCGCCTGACGTTATACTCGGAGCGTCAGCCGGTGGGCGAGAACGCGCCGGAAATCGAGAGGATCGTCGTTGGCAGGTTGGTACTTACGCCTCAATCCGCCGAGATCGTCGCAGCAACGCTTCGGGCGGTACTGGACGATCTTGCCCCGACCGGAGCGATCGCTGCGACGTCGCCCGCCCGCGCGGTGACATGATGCCCGCCCTTGCTTTGCCCGTGACCCCTCCGACCATGGAGCTGCAATTTCGGCCCGTGATGGACGTGCCGCGCGGCGCTACATACACTTTGTCAATGACCCCGGCGCTATACGTCCATCGTGGAACATCATCCATGGCAACGGTTGTGTATCGTGTCTCGAATTACGAAACGCCCCTAGGCGCGAAGGAGCCGGTGGACAGGTCATCGCGATATCCGCTCTGGCTCGGGTGGCTTGCCATGTTCAGCTTCGTCGCCATTATCATCGGTCTTGTTCTGGTAATGTTCGACCCGTCGCCGCTCAACGGTCTTGTGTTTCCGATCGGACTTTTGGGGATCGTTGTCACTCGCCTGGTAGCTCGCGGCAGGTCGTAGCAGGCGGAGTCTTGCGGGCACGTTGGATGGGTTTGTCACTCTTGCCCTGAAAGCCGGACCCGCCAGCGGGTCGCTCCTTCTCGCGATGGCCGGGGCCTACATGGGCCAATATGCAAAACTGTATCCGCCGCCGTTCCAGTGGTGGGCCGTCCTGGCAGCACTGATCGCGTTGTGCAGCGGGGTTGCCATGGCTATCGCCGCGACGCTGCCTTCGGCGCTTCGGGCCTGGAAAGCGCCAGCCCCGATGAACGCGGCGCATAAGCCGTCCGGACCCGGTTAGCTCCCGGCAAGCCCGGCCAGCGACGCACGCAACGCCTCGATGCCCGCTCCCGATCGGGCGCTCGTCGCAACCATTTCGGGGAAGGCCGCGGCGTGCGTCTTGGCCACCGCCTGAACCTCGGCCAGCTTGCGGGCCAGGCGTTCGGGTTTGAGGCCGTCGGTCTTGGTGAGCACCAGCTGGAACCCGACCGCCGCACGGTCGAACAGCTCCATCACCGCGTGGTCCGACGCCTTGAGCTCGATGCGCGCGTCCAGCAGCAGCACCACACGGCGCAACACCACCCGCCCGCGCAGGAAATCGAACATCAGGCCCTGCCAGTCCTCCTTCACCGCGCGGGCCGCCTGCGCGTAGCCGTAGCCGGGCATGTCCACCAGAACGAGCCGCCCGCCCAGGTCGAAGAAGTTCAGCTGCTTGGTCCGCCCCGGCTCGCTGGACGCACGCGCCAGCGCCTTGTGCCCCGTCAGCGCGTTGATCAAGGACGACTTGCCGACGTTGGACCGGCCGGCAAACGCCACCTCCGGCCCCCTCGGCTCAGGTAACTGATCGATCCGCTGCGCCGCGTAGTAGAACCGGCACTCCGCCGCAAACAGCAGCCGGCCAGTCTCGACCTGAGCGGCCGCTTCGTCCGGGGTCATGGAGGCAAGCAAGGCCAGGGGCTCTGCCCCTGGACCCCGCTAAGGACAGTCGTCCTTAGAACCTGTTTGTTAGGGTTGAAGGACGAGGGGCCACCCGAGACTTTGCCAAGCAACGAGTCGGCCCCTCGTCCTTCAACCCTATTAATGGTGTCCAGAGGCCGACTGGCCTTTGGTGGGGGTCCAGGGGGCAAAGCCCCCTGGCCTTGCTTTCCCTTCAAGCCCGCACGACGCGGCCGCTTGGGGTGAGCTTGGCTTGGCGCTGGATGTACCATTGCTGGGCCATGGTCAGCAGGTTGTTCCAGGTCCAGTACACCACCAGCCCCGCCGGAAACCGCCCCATGGTGAACATGAAGATCAGCGGCATGAACTGCAGCATCTTCTGCTGCGCGGGGTCCGGCGCCGGGGGGTTCAGCCTCTGCATGAAATACATGCTGGCCCCCATCAGCAGCGGCCAGACGCCCAGGTGCAGGTAGGGCGAGATTGCGCTGGGGTCGACCGGGATCAGGCCGAACAGGTTGAAGACGTTGGTGGGGTCGGTGGCGGACAGGTCCTGGATCCAGCCGAAGAACGGCGCATGCCGCATCTCTATGGTGACCAGGATCACCTTGTAGAGCGAGAAGAACACCGGGATCTGCAACAGCATCGGCGCGCAGCCGCTGACCGGGCTGACGTTTTCCGCCTTGTAGACCGCCATCATCTCCGACTGCAGCTTGCCCGGGTCATCCTTGTAGCGTTCCCGCACCTGGGTGATCTTGGGCGCCAGCAGCCGCATCTTGCCCATCGAGCGATAGGACCGGGCGGCGATCGGGTAGAACAGGCCTTTGACGCAGAGCGTGAACAGCAGGATGGCGACGCCAAAATTGCCGGTGATCGAGTAGAGGAAGTCGATCGCGTAGAAGAACGGCTTGGTGATGAAGTAGAACCAGCCCCAATCCACCGCGTAGCTCAGCAGCGGCACGTGGCCGCCGGTTTCGTAGCGGTCCAGCAGGTGCACTTCCTTGGCGCCGGCGAACACCCGGCTGTCGAAGCTGGCGGTCGAGCCGGGGGCCAGGGTCTGCGGGTCGGTCGCGAGATAGCTGACCTGGAAGCGGTCGCTGCCGTCATCCAGCCAGTGGTTCCACGACGCATGCATCGGCACCGCCTGGTCGGGCACCAGTGCGGTCAGCCAGTATTTGTCGGTGAAGCCCGCCCAGCCGCCGGCGCCGATGTGGTCGTAGCCGACATCGTTGTGCTTGTCGGCCTCCGACTTGATCTTGCCGTAGCCGATGTCCTGCAGCTTGTCGTCCATGACGCCGATCACGCCCTCGAACAGCACGCTGTAGCCCGCGGTCTGCGGCAGGTACTCGCGGCGCACCCGCTCCCATGGCCAGAGCTGCACGGGTGCGGCGCCGGTGTTGCGCACGCTCTGGTGCACGGCGAACATGAAGTTGTCGTCGACGGAGAACGCAATGGCGAAGATCAGGCCGGCGCCGTTGTCCCAGGTCAGCGTCACCGGATGGCCCACGCCCACGGTGCCGCCGCTGCTGGTCCACAGCGTGTCGTCGCCCGGCAGCTTCACCGTGTCCGTGCTGCTCCAGCCGAACTGCACGTAGCTCGGCTGCGGATCGGCTTCGGGCTCCAGCACCCGCACCAGGGGCGACGTCTTCCTGACCGTCTCGCGGTAGTCTTTCAGGCGCAGATCGTCGAGCCGCGCGCCGACCAGGCTGACGCTGCCCGTCACCCTGGGCGCATCGACCTGGACGCGCGGGGCGTTTGCGGGCACGGCCACGTGCACCGGCTGCGTGCCAGGGGTTGCAGGGTCGTGCGTGGGCGCGGGAGTCCGCGACGACGGCGTGGTGCGCGTGCTCTGCACCGCCTGCTGCGCCAGCACGGGCTGCGGCTTGCGGGGTGCGATATATTGGAACAGCAGCAGGATCGCGGCAGAGATCGCGATGAACAGCGGCAGGCGTTTCTGGTCCATCAAGGAGCCTTAATGCAGTGCGCGCCGTGCGGCGCTGGCATCTGATGCGTGCACGAGGGCGCGGGGGCGCGATGCGCGCATGGTGGCACAGGGTCGTAGCCGGCGGCGCAGAAGGGGTTGCAGCGTGCAACGCGCGAGCACGCCAGCAGCAGCCCCCGCCACGCGCCATGCGTGTGCAGCGCCTCGATCGCGTAGGCGCTGCAGCTCGGCACGAACCGGCAGGCCGGCGGCAGCAACGGCCGCAGCACGAGCTGGTAGGCCCTGACCAGCAGCGCCATGCCGGATGCGACCGGTTTCACGCTCGGTCCTGCACGATGACGCCCAGCTTTGCCAGCCCTCGCCGCAGGTCCTCGATCAGCGTGCCGAAGGGGCGGGTGCGGGTAGTGTCGCGGCCGACCAGCACCAGGTCGGCGCCAAGCGCCGGCGTCTCGCGCAGGAGCAGCCGTGCCGCTTCGCGCAGCCGGCGTCTGGTTCGGTTGCGCACCACCGCGTTGCCGACCTTCTTGGTGACCGTGAAGCCAAGCCGTACGGGCAGGTCATCGCCGCGGTTCAAGGCTTGCAGGACCAGGCCGGGCGAGGGCGCCTTGCGGCCCTTGGACGCCACGCGCAGGAACTCCGCGCGGCGCTTGAGGTGCGGCGGTCGCGCCTGGCCGTCAGCCATGTTAGGCTGAGAGCTTCTTCCGCCCCTTGGCCCGGCGGTTGGCGATCACCTTGCGCCCACCCACCGTCTCCATGCGGGCACGGAACCCGTGCCGGCGCTTGCGGACGAGCTTGGATGGCTGATACGTACGCTTCACGACGAAAACTCCACTGGTCCGGCCCGGCAGACGCCGGCGCAGCACGACGGGGGCCTGTCAGGCCCCACATCCAGGGCCGGCTTATAGGTTCGCGGGGGTGGCGCCGTCAAATCCGCGGCCCGCGTCGCGGCCTCGTCCATAGGGCGCGTCCGGGCGTTCAGGTCATACACACGGGCGCAAATGATGTCTCATGAACTGTTGAGTTTCCTGGCCGGGCTGGCCGCGGGCGCCCTGGCGACGGGCCTGGTGATGGCCGCTTTCATCACCCGCGAGAGGCGGGCGGCCGTGACCCTGCGCGCCCAGCTGGCGGAGGCGGGCTCGGCGCAGGCGAGACTGGCTGAACTGCGCGCCCACCTCTCCGGCCTGCGCCACGACGTCCGCGGCATATTGTCGCCGGCGCTGCTGGTCGCCGACAAGCTGCTCGCCCATGCCGAGCCGGGGGTGCGCCGCGCCGGTGAGGTGATGGTGCGCACGGTCGACCGGACGACCGGGCGCCTGGGCGAAACGCCGCTCGACCAGCAGGGGGCCAACGGCGCTCAGCCGTAACCTGACGCAGCGCGTGACCGCCTGGCCGGATCAGTCCAGCGGCAGCAGCCGCACGTGCTGGCCGCGGCGCAGCCCGACGATGGCCGCCTGGCGAAACAGCCGCGCCAGCTTGGCCAGGCGGCGGCGGTCGCCCGTCACCAGCAGGTGCTCCTCGCACCAACCGGCGCCGGCGCCGGTCGCGGGAAGGCAGGGGGTGCTGCCCAGCCGCCGGCGCAGGACCGCCATCATGCGGGCGTTCCAGTGCGGCGGCATGCGCCGGCTCGCAGGGTTCCAGGCGGTGATCAGAACAGCGTCGCGCGCGTGCATGCCGGCCAGCAGGCCGTCGAGCGCGACCGACCGCCGGCCGACGGCCAGCTCCAGCCCGGCGACGCTGTAGCGGGCGCGGCGATAGGCGGTCGCGAGATGGGCGGGCAGGGCCATGGTGCGGCATAGTCCGGCGCCGCCGAAGGCACAACAAGACCGGCGACGTTGCGGCAACGTCAGTCCAGCGCGTCCCGCTTGTCGGGAAACACCACGTCGCGGTGCACGTGGACCGACATCAGCAGGCCCATGGCGAACATCACCGTCAGCATGGCCGAGCCGCCGTGGCTGACCAGCGGCAGCGGCACGCCGCCGACGGGGATTGCGCCCACCACCATGGCAACGTTGACGAAGACGTACATGAACATGTTGACCGAGATGCCGAGCGCCAGCAGGCGGCCGTACTGGTGGCGGCAGCGTAGGGCGACCAGCATGCCGCCCAGGATGATGGCCAGCAGCAGCGTCAGCAGCGCCAGCGCGCCCACCAGCCCCCACTCCTCGGCGACGATGGAGAAGATGAAGTCGGTCTGTTTTTCCGGCAGGAAGTTCAGGTGCGCCTGGGTGCCCTGCATGAAGCCGCGGCCCCACATTCCGCCGGAGCCGAGCGCGATCTTGGACTGGATGATGTTGTAGCCGGCGCCCAGCGGGTCGCTTTCGGGATTGAGGAAGGTGGTGATGCGGGCGCGCTGGTAGTCGTGCAGGTGGTGGTAGGCGACGGTCGCGAGGAACGGCACCGGGATCGCCAGGATCGCCATCTGCCACAGACGCATGCCGGCGCCGACCAGGACGGACAATCCCACGACCCCGGTGATGAACGCTGTGCCGAGGTTCGGCTCCTTCAGGATCAGCGCGACGGGGGCCAGGATGGCCAGCGCAGGCGGCAGCAGGAACAGCGGGTTGCCGACCCGCGCCCAGCTCGCCCGGTTGAACCAGTGCGCCAGCGCCATGGCCAACGCCACCTTCATGATCTCGGACGGCTGCAGTTGCACCGGCCCCAGCTCCAGCCAGCGCTCGGCCCCTTTGCCCACGTGGCCCATCTTCAGGACCATGACCAGCAGAGCCAGGGCGGCCGCGTAGATCGGCCAGGAGAAGCGGGCGACCAGGCGGATGTCGACCATGGCCAGGCTCAGCATCATCACCAGGCTGAACCCGAACCGCAGGCCGTGGCGCCAGGCATAGGGTTCCGGCCCGCCGCCCGCCGAATAGAGGGCGACGTAGCCGCATCCGGCGAGCGCGCAGAGCAGCAGCACGTAGAGCCAGTTGATGCGCCAGAGCTTGGTGAGCAGGCCAAAATCGGGCTCGGCGCGGAGCAGGCGGCGTTCGGAGATCATGGAACGATTTGTGGTGAAAGCCCGATAGGTGTGCGGGAGGGCTTCTGCCGACACGCATGACAATTGCAGCCAACAGTCGGATCTACGCAGTGAACAAGCCCGTGCAGAACGCCGCCCTCGGCATCAAAGCGATTCGACATGATGTCGAAAAGACGTGCTTCACCATTGTAATAATAGCGCCTCAGAGCATAGGCGATCAGATCCGCAAACTGTATCATACGCGTTGCTTTGGAGTTCACGAACAGAGGCACGTCAGATAGATTGTGAAGCTTGCCCCATCGATGTCCCTGGGTTCGAAATTCGCGAGCCAAACTCTGCAGCGAGGTTTCGTAAGAAGAGTCGTCCAGAACAATCAGTCCACGTTGCGTGTCGTTGTTCCTATGAAGCCTTCCCAAGAACATGTCGAACCGGCTACTCACCTGTTCAAACGCATATTCCATAGGCTCGTTTGGAGACACAGAAGCCTTATGAACGACTGCCCCAAAAAGCCTGACATGCCTCGACGTTGCTAGGACGGTCAGAACTTCCTGATAAATTTCGAAGCGTACGTCCTTGGGAACGCCGCGCCACTGCTTCTTGCCTCCAAATATGTCAGCACCCCGAAATTCGAGATCTTTTGGAGCGGCGGGCCAAACCTTTTCTGCTATCTCGTCCAGACGTTGCGAAAACCAGTGGGGTTGACGCTCGAACACGGCCAGACTTGCCAAGATGACGTGTTTGTCGGCTGCGTTTCCGACAGAGCCAGAATCATCGAGATAGAGCAGATGCATTAGCGAGGCGAGGCGGCCGGGCGGGACAACATGTCCCAACGGCTCGCAAAGCGTGCCTCCCAACCACGGCGAAAGTCATACAGCACCAGCCAGCTAATGGCAAAATAACTTTGTGCCTACAAGGTGACTGGCTCGATCACTCGATCCGAACCACCACCTTGCCCACATGCGTCGCCCCCTTCAGGTGCCGGTAAGCCTCCCGCACCTCGTCGAACCCGAACACTCTGTCGATCAATGGCTCTATGCGGTGCAGGCTGATCGCCCGGTTCATCGCCTCGAACATCTGGCGCGAGCCGACATAGATCGGCCGCACGATGGCGCCGGAACCGAAGATCGCCAGCGGGTCGATCTGCCCGCGCGTCAGTACGCCAATCAGGGTGACCACCCCGCCCGAGCGGGCCGAGCCGAGCGAGCGCGCCAGCGTGCCGGGGCCGCCCACCTCGACCACGTGGTCCACGCCGCGCCCGCCGGTCAGGCGGCGAACCTCGTCCTGCCATTCGGGATGGGTGCGATAGTTGATGCCGTCCGAGGCGCCCATCGCGCGCACACGCTCCAACTTTTCATCGCTGGACGATGTGGCGATGACGCGCGCGCCGGCCGCGTGGGCGAATTGCAGCGCGAAGATGGACACGCCGCCGGTGCCCAAGGTCAGCACCGTCTGGCCCGGCTGGACGGGGTGCAGGCCGAACAGCGCGTTCCAGGCAGTGACGGCGGCGCAGGGCAACGTCGCCGCCTGCTCGTAGGACAGGTGGTCGGGGATGTGAACCAGGCCCTGCTCGTCGAACACGGCGTATTCGGCCAGCACGCCGTCGATTGCGCCGCCCAGCGCGCTCTGGCCATGCGCCGGCTCCATCTCGCCGCCCATCCAGCCCTGCATGAAGATGCCGGCCACCCGGTCGCCCGGCTTGACGCGCGTCACGCCCTCCCCGGTCTCGACCACCTCGCCCGCCCCGTCCGACAGCGGCACCAGGTCGGGCGGCAGCCGGCTCATCATGTATTTTCCGGTCGCAACCGCCAGGTCGCGGAAGTTGAGCGAGGCCGCGCGCATGCGCACCAGCACCTGGCCCCGGCCGCAGGCAGGCAGGTCGGCGTGGGTGAGGGTCAGGTCGTCGAACCCCTCGTGCTTGGGCAGGCGATAGAGGCGCATGGACCCTGTCTCCGATCGTCAGGCGGGGCCGGTGTGCCGCATCCGGCGCGCCGACGCCACCGCCAAGTCGACGCCTGGTGGCGCTGCTCGACGGGGTCGTGCTGCTTGACTGCGTCGGCAAACAGGCCAGTTCCGACGCCATACTGCTCCGCGAGGATACACGATGACCCGTCGCAGTCTTGCCAGACCCCTCGTTCGGACCGCCGCTGCCGCGCTTGCGATGTGCGCCGCGCCGGCCGGGCGCGTCGCGGCGCAGAGCGTCACGACCTACCACAACGGCAACGACCGGCATGGCGCCTACGTCGTGCCTGGCCTGACGGCGTCGGCCGCCGCGTCCATGCACAGGGACCCAGGCTTCGACGGGCGGGTGGACGGGGCCATCTACGCCCAGCCGCTGTTCTGGCAGCCGCCGGGCGGGCGCGGCCTGGTCATCGTGGCGACCGAGGCCAACACCGTCGAGGCGCTGGACGCCGACCGCGGCACGCCGGTTTGGCAGGCCCGCCTGCCCCGACCCGCCCCGCACAGCGCGCTCGGCTGCGGCAACATCGGCCAGGAGGGCGTGACCGGCACGCCTGCGATCGACCCTGCGACCGGCACGATCTACCTCGACGCTGTCACCGACGATGCCGCGGCGGGAGTGCGCCACATGGTGTACGCGCTCTCGGCTGCGACCGGCGCGGTCGAGCCAGGCTGGCCGCTGGACGTGCAGGCGGCCCTGAAGGCGCGCGGGATCGCCTTCGACCCGACGATACAGGGCCAGCGCGCCGCCCTCCTGCTGCTCGGCGGGGACCTGTTCGTCGCCTATGGCGGGCGGTGGGGCGATTGCGGCCCGTATCACGGCATGGTCGTGCAGGTTCATGCGGGCGAGCGCCCTGCGGTGACCGGCCAGTGGGCGACGCGGGCCGAGCAGGGCGGCATTTGGGCCGTCGGCGGGCCGTCCTCGGACGGCGGGTCCATCTTCGTCACCACCGGCAACACGACCGGCGCGCGCAGCTTCGGCGACGGCGAGAGCGTCGTCCGGCTCCGCCCCGGCCTCGCCCGCCCGACCGCCCCGGCCGACATGCTGACGCCCGCCAACTGGCGGCAGCTCGACGACCAGGACGTGGATCTCGGCGGCACCGGCGCCATACCGCTCCGCGTGCCTGCCGCGTCCGGCCCGGCGTCGCGGGTCATGGCGTTCGGCAAGGACGGCCGCGCCTACCTGGCCGATGCCGGCAGGCTCGGCGGCCTCGGCGGCGCGCTGGCGGTGGTTGCGGTCTCCGACGGCCAGATCATCACTGCGCCCGCCGTGCTGCAGACCCCTGCCGCCACGATGGTTGCGTTCCGCAACGCCGACGGACTGGTGTGCCACGGCAGCAGCCTGAGCATGCTGACGGTGTCTTCGGGGCCGGCGCCGGTCGCCGAGGCGTGGTGCGCCGGGCTGTCCGGCGCCGGCGCACCCATCGTGACCACGTCCGGCCAGGGCGCCGACCCGCTGGTCTGGGTCCTGGGCGCCGAGGGCGACGGGAAGCTGCACGGTTTCGACGCGATGACCGGCCGGACGGTGTTCGACGGTGGCGGCCAGACGATCCCCGGTCTGCGGCATTTCGAAACCATCCTGGCCGCGGACGGCCGCCTCTACGTTGCGGCGGAGGGGCGCGTCGAAGCGTTCACCTTCGGCCGGTAGAGGGGCACGGCCGGCAAGGCTGGGCATCTCAGGTCGCTCCAACCCGCTTCAGCTTTCGCTTTGGGTTGACGGTTTCTCAACATCTTCGGCGCAGTTCTGCTTCGAGCCGCAAAAGCGGACATCGGAAGTGACATGCACTCGCCCATGCTGCTCGACCTGTTCAGGCCTTGGGGAAGCGGGACCGCGTGGTGGAACGCGCTCGCCACCACGGTCACCGGGGTTGCCTGCCTCTGCATCGGGATCGCGCTGCTCCTCCTGCCGGTCAGGCGCCCGGACCTCGGGCGGGTCCGGCTCGTGCTGGCCGCGTCGGCCTGCGTCCTGGCCGACGGTCTCGCCCATCTCCTGCCGCTGACCACGCTCTGCGTCTCGTCCGAATGGGCGCATGCCACGGCTCACCTGGCGACCGCGATGCTCTCGTCGGCCGCGGCGATGACAGTCTGGCCGCTGATCCTGCGCGTGGCCGATTCGCCCTCGCCATCCAGGCTTCTGGCCATCAACGCCGAACTGAGCCGCCTGCAGGCCAGCACCGCCGAAAGCAACCGCGGCCTGCTGCTGGCCGAGCAGCTGGCCCATATCGGACATTGGCGGGTGAGCCAGCCGGACGGCCAACTTTCCTGGTCGGACGAGGTGTTCCGCATCTACGGCCTGCCGATCGGCGCGCCGCCGCTGCTTGAGGAGGCTTTCGCGGCCTACCACCCCGAGGACCGGGACATGGTCCGGCGCAACTTCGACGCCTGCCTGGCCGCCGGGAGCAGCTACGAGTTCAAGTCGAGGCTGGTCCGTCCCAGCGGCGAAATCCGCCATGTCCGCTCGCTGGGCGCGGTGCAGCTCGGCGCCGACGGCCGCCCGTCTGCGATCTCCGGCGTGTTCATCGACATCACCGCCCAGATCGAGGCGGAGGCCGAGAAGGCGGCCGCGTGCGAAAGGCTGGCCGCGGCGCAGCGCATGGAGGCGCTGGGCCGGCTCGCCGGCGGCGTCGCCCACGACATCAACAACGTGCTGCAGACGATTGCCACCGCCTCGGGCCTGATCGACAGGCGGGTGAACGATCCGGCCGAGGTGGCGCGCCTGAACCGGCTGGTCGGCAAGACCGCCGACCGCGCGCGCGCCGTGGTCGACCGCCTGCTGGCCTCGGCGCGGCGCGGCGAGCTGCGCTCGTCCCATCTCGATGCCGCTTCCCTGCTCGCCGGCCTGGCCCACATGCTCGATTACACGCTGGGCGGATCGGTGCGGGTCAGGCTGGACATCGAGGATGGGCTGCCGCCGATATGGGCGGACGGCGACCAGCTGGAGACGGTCCTGGTCAACCTGGCCACCAACGCGCGGGACGCGATGCCGCATGGCGGGACGATAACCCTGGCCGCGGCGGCCGAGCGGGGCCGGCCCGGCGATCCGATGCCCGCCGAGCTGGGGTCGGGCGCGTTCGTCCGGCTGAGCGTGACCGATACCGGAACGGGGATGAGCGAGGCCGTCCTGGCGCGCGCTGTCGAGCCTTTCTACACCACCAAGCCGCGCGGCAAGGGCACCGGCCTGGGCCTGTCGATGGCCGGCGGCTTCGCCGGGCAGTCCGGCGGCGCGATGCGGTTGAGCAGCGTCGAGGGCGAGGGAACCTGCGTGACCATCTGGCTGCCGCAGTGCCAGCCGGCCCAGGCGCCGGCCGAACCGGCCGCCCGAAGCGCGCTTCCCCGGCTGCCGGGAACGACCGTGTTGCTGGTCGATGACGACGCCGTGCTGCGCGGGCTGCTGGCCGAGGATCTCGCCGAATGCGGGATGACGATGCTGCAGGCGGGCAGCTCGCGCGGCGCGCTCGACCTGCTGGCGGGCGGCGAGGCGGTGGACGTGCTGGTCACCGATTTCAGCATGCCTGGCCTGGACGGCGTCGGCCTGATCGAGGCTGCACGGCGGCACCGCCGCACCTTGCCCGCGATCCTGCTGACCGGCCACACGCCGGAGGATGCGCGCCTGAACGCGTCCGTCGCCGACCCCGGCACCACGCTGCTGACCAAGCCGGTACGCGCGGCCGAGCTCGCCGAGCAGATCGTGCAGCTGCTAGGCCTGCCCGGCCAGGCGCCTGGTCTTGAGGACGTGCTCGCCGCCTGAGCCGTCGTCCGGGCTTGATTTTGCCGCGGCAAGAGCCCAGTAACTGCCCGTGCCCGATCCCCGACCAGCGCGGGGAAACACGCCGCTCCGCGAGTGTTCGCGCAGCGGCGCGCTGGGCGTTGGGCGGGCGCGACGGGCGTGCGTGGCGCGCGAGAGGTCAGGAGGTCTACCCGATGTTCGACGCGTTGTCGGACAAGTTCACCGGCATCTTCGACGGCCTCCGCAGGCGGGGAGCGCTGAGCGAGGGGGACGTGACCGAGGCGCTGCGGGAAGTGCGCCTGGCCATGCTGGACGCCGACGTGGCGTTGCCGGTGGTGAAGGATTTCGTGGCCCGGGTGCGCGAGCGCGCCATCGGGGCCGAGGTGCTGTCTGCGGTATCGCCCGGCCAGCAGGTCGCCAAGATCGTCAACGACGCGCTGGTCGAGGCGCTGGGCGGCGCCGGCGCGGTCCCGCTGAACCTGGCCGCCGTGCCGCCGGTGCCGATCCTGATGGTCGGGCTGCAGGGGTCGGGCAAGACCACCACGTCAGGCAAGCTGGCGTTGCGGCTGACCAGCCGGGAGAAGCGGCGCGTGCTGCTCGCCAGCCTCGACACGCAGCGCCCGGCGGCCCAGCTGCAGCTGGCGCAGCTTGCCGAGCGTGCGGGTGTGGCCAGCCTGCCCATCGTCGCCGGGCAGAGTCCGGTGCAGATCGCCCGCCGCGCGATGGAGGCCGGGCGCCGCGAAGGCTTCGACGTGGTCATCCTCGACACGGCGGGCCGCCTGTCGATCGACCAGGCGCTGATGAACGAGGTTCGCGAGATACGCGAGGCGACCAGCCCGGTCGAAACGCTGCTGGTGGTCGATGCGATGACCGGCCAGGACGCAGTGCAGACCGCGCAGGCGTTCAACGACGCGCTGGGCGTCACCGGCATCGTGCTGACCAGGATGGATGGCGACGCGCGCGGCGGCGCCGCCCTGTCGATGCGGCACGTCACCGGCGCGCCGATCAAGTTTTCCGGCTCGGGCGAGAAGATCGACGCGCTGGAGGAGTTCCACCCCGAGCGTGTCGCCGGCCGCATCCTCGGCCTGGGCGACATCGCCGGGCTGGTGGAGCGCGCCAGCGAGACGATCGACCAGGACGAGGCCGAGAAGCTGGCTCGCCGCATGATGCGCGGCCAGTTCACCCTGGAGGACTACGCCGCACAGTTGCGCCAGATCAGCAAGATGGGGTCGATCAGCTCCATCCTCGGAATGCTGCCCGGCATGGGCCAGATGAAGCAGAAGATCGAGGATGCCAACATCGACACCACGGTGTTCAAGCGCCAGCAGGCGATCATCTGCTCGATGACGATGAAGGAGCGGCGCGCGCCGGAGATCATCAAGGCCAGCCGCAAGAAGCGCATCGCTGCCGGCTCCGGCACCAGCGTTCAGGAGATCAACAAGCTGCTCAAGCAGTTCGACGACATGGCGACGATGATGAAGCGCATGGGCAAGCTGGGCCAGAAGGGCCTGATGCGCCAGGGCATCGGCGCGCTGATGCCCCGCGGCATGGGCCAGCAGAGACCAAGGGGCTACTGACCGTAGGATGGGGTTCTCTTGGGCACCCCGTCAAGCCGCCAACGACATTCGGCCGAGATTGGCCGCGACCATGGTGGGGTGCCAAAGCGCACCCCACCCTACGAGGATTGAACGATGAGCTTGAAGATCCGCCTTGCCCGTGCCGGCGCCAAGAAGCGCCCCTACTACCACATCGTCATCGCCGACAGCCGCAGCCCGCGCGACGGTCGCTTCATCGAGAAGGTGGGCAGCTACAACCCGATGCTGCCGGCCGAGCACGAGGAGCGCATCCGCCTGTTCGGCGAGCGCATCACGCACTGGCTCGGCGAAGGTGCGGTCGCCACCGACCGGGTCGCCAAGTTCCTGGGCAATGCCGGCCTGATGGCCAAGCGCGCCTATGCCGAGCAGCCCAAGCAGTCCGCGCCGAAGAAGAAGGCGCAGGAGCGGGCCAAGGCGCAGGCGGCGGCGGCCGGCTGACCTTGGCGGACACGCGCATCCTGATGGGCGTGGTGGGCCGGCCGCATGGGGTGCGGGGGCTGGTGCACGTGCACAGCTACACCGCCGAGCCCGCCGACCTGGCGCGCTACAACCCGTTGCTGGACGATGCCGGGCGCGCGTGGTCGCTGGCCTGGCGCGGCGAGGGTGTCGCCGAGTTGCGCGACGCCGCCGGCCGGCCGGTCGCGGACCGCAACCAGGCCGAGCGGCTGGTCAACGCACGCCTCTATGTCGACCGCGCCAGGCTGCCCAAGCCGGATGCCGAGGAGTTCTACCTGGCCGACCTCGTGGGCCTGGAGGCGCGCGACGCCGCGGGATTGCGGCTGGGACAGGTGGCCGCCGTCCACGATTATGGCGCGGGCACCAGCCTGGAGATCGAGCGCGCGGCGCTGTCCCCCGTGATCGTGCCGTTCACCCGCGATGCGGTGCCGGACGTCGATGTCGCCTCCGGCTACGTGACCGTCGTCCCGCCCAGCGAGATCGAGCTGCGCGAGGCCGCAGGATGACCTGGCGCGCCACCGTGCTCACCCTGTTTCCCGGCATGTTCCCAGGGCCGCTCGGCCACTCGCTCGCCGGCCGGGCGCTGGCCCACGGCCTGTGGTCGCTCGACGTTCGCGACATCCGCGACCACGCGGGCGGCCGAGGCGGCCGGGTGGACGACGCGCCGTTCGGTGGCGGCGCCGGCATGGTGATGCGCCCGGACGTGGTCAGCGCCGCCCTGGCCGGCGTGCAGGACAGCCGCCCGGCCATCTACCTGACGCCGCGCGGGCGTCGTCTGACGCAGCCGGACGTGGCCGGCCTTGCCCAAGGGCCGGGCGTGATCCTGCTCTGCGGCCGCTACGAGGGCGTCGACCAGCGCGCGCTGGAGGCATGCGGAGTGCAGGAAGTCAGCGCCGGCGACTACGTCCTGTCCGGCGGCGAGCCGGCGGCCCTGGTGCTGCTGGATGCGTCCGTCCGGCTGGTGCCTGGCGTGATGGGCGATGCCGAGAGCGGGACGGAGGAAAGCTTCTCCTCAGGCCTGCTCGAATACCCACACTACACCCGCCCGGCCGAGTGGTGCGGGCGCGCCGTGCCGGACGTGCTGCTGTCCGGCAACCACGCCGCCATCCGCGCCTGGCGCCAGGCCCAGGCAGAGGCCGTCACGCGCGACCGCCGCCCCGATCTATGGGCCGGGTACGTCCAGACCCTGCCTCCGCGCGCGACACCCAAGCCGGCCGCCCGCGCCGCGGCGCCCTGACCCCGATCGTCAACACAAAGGACCAGCGATGAACATTCTGCAGAGTTTCGAGGCCGAAGAGGTCGCCCGCCTCACCGCCTCGCGCGCCGTTCCGGTGTTTGCACCGGGCGATACGCTGAAAGTGTCGGTCAAGGTGGTCGAAGGCGAGCGCACCCGCGTGCAGGCCTATGAGGGTGTGTGCATCGCGCGCAGCAACCGCGGCCTGAACAGCAACTTCACCGTGCGCAAGATCAGCTACGGCGAGGGCGTGGAGCGGGTGTTTCCGCTGTACTCGCCGCAGATCGCCGAGATCGAGGTGGTGCGGCGCGGCGACGTGCGGCGGGCCAAGCTGTATTACCTGCGCGGACGCCGCGGCAAGTCCGCGCGCATTGCCGAAAAGGCGCGCGACGTGGCGGCTGCGGAGTAGGGGAGGAAGGCCAGGGGCTCTGCCCCTGGACCCCGCTAAGGACAGTCGTCCTTAGAACCTGTTTATGTAGGGGTAGGGCTAAGGGGGCCGACCCGCCGTTTGGCCTAGAACCGGGTGGCCCCCTTAGCCCTACCCCTATTAATGGTGTCCAGAGGCCGACTGGCCTTTGGTGGGGGTCTGGGGGCAAAGCCCCCTGCTTCCTCCCCTAACCCGGAGCCCGCCATGCCGCGCACGCTGTTCGACAAGGTCTGGGACGCCCACGTTGTCGAGCGGCTGGATGACGGCACCTGCGTCCTCTACATCGACCGCCACCTGGTGCACGAGGTCACCTCGCCCCAGGCTTTCGAGGGTTTGCGCATGGCCGGCCGCCGGGTGCGCCGCCCGGACGCCACCATCGCCGTCACCGACCACAACGTTCCGACCTCGGACCGCCGCGCGGGCATTGCCGAGCCGGAGAGCCGGCTGCAGGTCGAGACGCTGGAGCGCAACGTCGCCGAGTTCGGCGTGCCGTATTTCCCGCTGCTGGATGCGCGCCAGGGCATCGTGCACATCGTGGGGCCGGAGCAGGGGATCTCGCTGCCCGGCATGACGATCGTGTGCGGTGATTCGCATACATCGACGCATGGCGCGCTGGGCGCGCTGGCCTTCGGCATCGGCACGTCGGAGGTGGAGCACGTGCTGGCCACGCAGACGCTGCTGCAGCGTCCGGCGAAGAACATGCTGGTCAGGGTCGACGGCGCGCTGGCGCCTGGGGTGACCGCCAAGGACATCGTGCTCGCCATCATCGGCCGCATCGGCACGGCGGGCGGAACCGGGCACGTGATCGAGTATGCGGGGTCCGCGATCCGCGAGCTCGACATGGCGGGGCGGCTGACGGTCTGCAACATGTCGATCGAGGCGGGCGCGCGCGCAGGCATGATCGCGCCCGACGAGGTGACGTTCGACTACGTGCGCGGCCGCCCCTACGCCCCGGCGGGCGAGGCGTTCGAGCGTGCGGTCGGGTACTGGCGCACGCTGGCGACCGACGAGGGCGCCGCGTACGACCGCACGGTGGTGATGGACGCGGCCGAGATCAGCCCGATGGTGAGCTGGGGCACCAGCCCCGAAGCGGTGGCGCCGATCGACGGCGTGGTGCCCGATCCGGCGACCGTCGCCGACGAGGCCAAGCGCGCCGACATGGTGCGCATGCTGGAGTACATGGCCCTGACGCCCGGGCAGGCCCTGTCCGACATCCCGATTGACGTGGTGTTCATCGGCAGTTGCACCAACGCCCGAATCGAGGATCTTCGTGCGGCGGCCAGCGTCGTGCGCGGCCGCCACGTGGCGCCTGGCGTGCGCGCGATGGTGGTGCCGGGCTCCGGCGTGGTGAAGCACGCGGCCGAAGCCGAGGGGCTCGACCGCGTGCTGATCGATGCCGGCTTCGAGTGGCGCGAGCCTGGCTGCTCGATGTGTCTCGGCATGAATCCCGACAAGCTCGCGGCCGGCCAGCGCTGCGCCAGCACGTCGAACCGCAATTTCGAAGGGCGTCAGGGTCCTGGCGGCCGCACGCACCTGCTGTCGCCGGCGATGGCGGCCGCGGCTGCCGTGACGGGCCGGCTGACCGACGTGAGGAGGCTTGTTTGATGCGGGCGTTCACCGTTCTCACCAGTATCGCGGCGCCGCTGCCGATGGCCAATGTCGACACCGACAAGATCATCCCGGCGCGTTTCCTCAAGACGATCAGGCGCACCGGTCTCGGCGCGCACCTGTTCGACACGCTGCGCTTCGATCAGTCCGGCGCCGAGCGGCCCGGCTTCGTGCTGAACCAGCCGCAGTATCGAAACGCGGAGATCCTGATCGCGCATGAGAATTTCGGCTGCGGCTCGTCGCGCGAGCACGCGCCGTGGGCGCTGCTGGATTTCGGCATACGCTGCGTGATCGCGCCCGATTTCGCCGACATCTTCCACGCCAACTGCTTCAAGAACGGCGTGCTGCCCATCGCCCTGCCGCGCGCGGTCTGCGACCGGCTGATGGAGGATGCGCGGCTCGGCGCGAATGCGCGCCTGACGGTCGACCTTCAGCGCCAGGTGGTGGTGCGTCCGAACGGCGAGGAGGTTGCGTTCGAGATCGCGCCGCTGCCGCGAAAGATGCTGCTGGAAGGACTCGACGAGATCGGCCAGACCATGCAGCGCGGCCCGGCGATCGACGCGTACGAGGCGCGCGCGCGGCAGGAGCATTCCTGGATGCCCGCCATAGCCCTCGGGTAGGTTTCAGACGGATGCTGTCATGAGCGACACGGGTTCGCGGCGCAGGAAGCTGCTGGTGCTGCCGGGCGACGGCATCGGCCCTGAGGTGATGCGCGAGGTCAAGCGCGTGATCGACTGGATGGAGCGGCGGCGCGGCGCGGCGTTCGAGGTCGAGGAGGATCTGGTCGGCGGCGCCGCGATCGACGCGCGCGGAACGCCGCTCGCCGAAAGCACGGTCAGGCTCGCCAGGGATGCGGACGCGGTGCTGTTCGGCGCGGTCGGCGGACCGGCCTGGGAGCATCTCGGCTTCGACATGCGCCCGGAAATCGCCATATTGCGGCTGCGCAGCGAGCTCGGCCTTTTCGCCAATTTGCGCCCGGCCATCGTGCACGACCCTCTGGTGAGCGCCAGCACGCTGAAGCCGGAGGTGGTGCGCGGGCTCGACATGATGATCGTGCGCGAAAGCACCGGCGGCATCTATTTCGGCGAGCCGCGCGGGGTGGAGGATTTGCCTGGCGGCGGCAAGCGCGGCTTCAACACCGAAAGCTACAGCACGCACGAAATCGAGCGTGTCGGCCGCGTGGCGTTCGACCTGGCCCGCCGCCGCAAGAAGCGTGTCGCCAGCGTGGAGAAATCCAACGTCATGGAGAGCGGCCTGCTGTGGCGCCAGACGATGACCGCGCTGCGCGACGAGGAGTATCCCGACGTGGCGCTGACCCACGTGCTGGCGGATAATTGCGCGATGCAGCTGGTGCGCGCGCCGTCGCAGTTCGACGTGATTGTGACGACGAATCTGTTTGGCGATCTGCTGTCGGACCTGGCGGCGATGCTGACGGGCAGCCTCGGCATGCTTCCCTCGGCGACGCTCGGCGCCATGGTCGACGGCAAACGCCACGCGCTGTACGAGCCGATCCACGGCAGCGCGCCGGACATCGCCGGCCGCGGAACGGCCAACCCGCTGGCGCAGATCCTCAGCTTCGCCCTGTTGCTGCGCTATTCGTTCGACATGGAGGAGACGGCCCTGGAGATCGAAGGTGCGGTGTTGCGCGTGCTCGGCAACGGCCTGCGCACGCCCGACATCATGGCGCCCGGCGCCGCCCGCGTCGGCACCGGCGTGATGGGGGAGGCCGTGCTGCGCGAGCTCGAAAAGGCGTCCGGCTGAGCCGCCCGCCGCCCCTTGCAGCCCGCTGCCCCGTCGGCTAAACGGCTACTCTCCGCTGCACCCGTAGCTCAATTGGATAGAGCACCAGACTACGAATCTGGGGGTTGGAAGTTCGAGTCTTTCCGGGTGCGCCAGGCTTTCGCTCGACGAGAGCAGCATCATCCAGACTGGAATCAGTCTGGATGATAAAGCTGCTCGACGAAACAAAAGCTTAGAGCGGGTCAGGCTGACACAGTCAGCATGAACCCGCTCTAGAGCAGATCCCGATCAGACGGAATCGTCTGATCGGGTGAAGATGCTCGCAAAACAACGAGCTAGAGCCTGTGGAGTGAACGCGAGTGAACGAAACAGGCTCTAGGCACGCACGCCGGACAGGAGCCTCAGGTTGACCCTCGACTTCACCGGCCTGCACCACCTGACGGCGATCACGGCCAAGGCGCGCGACAACCTTCGTTTCTACACCGGGACGCTGGGCCTGCGGCTGGTGAAGAAGACGGTCAACCAGGACGATACCAGCGCCTACCACCTGTTCTACGCCGACGGGCAGGCGAGCCCCGGCTCCGACATCACGTTCTTCGACTGGCCGGCCAGGCAGGAGGTAAGGGGAACTGGGTCCATCGTCCGCACCGCCTTCCGCGTCAGCGGCGAGGCCACGCTGGACTGGTGGCGCGACCGTCTGAGCCGGTCCGGCGTTGCGGTCGAAACACCTCGGGACAGGGGAGGCCGCAGCAGCCTGGCGTTCGAGGACCCGGAGGGGCAGCGGCTGCTCCTGGTCGACGATCGCGGCGCCGGAGAGGCGCATCCCTGGGCGGGAAGCAGCGTGGAGCCGGACCGCCAGATCCGCGGCCTCGGCCCGGTCACGCTGAGCGTGCCGCATCTGGACCCCACGGCGCGCCTGCTTGTGGACGGTCTGAACATGCGCAAGACCGGCGAGTACGGCTATCCGGAGGCCCACGCCACGGTGCACGTCTTCGCCATGGGCGTGGGCGGACCTGCGGCGGAGCTTCACGTGGCGGTCGAACCGGAGGCTGGCCCGCCGATGCAGGGCGCGGGCGGCGCGCACCACGTCGCCTTCCGCACCCCTGATAACGGCCAGCTCCGCGACTGGACCGAGCGCCTGCAGGATGCCGGCGTGCGGACGAGCGGCGAGGTCGAGCGTTACTATTTCCGCTCGCTGTATTTCAGGGAGCCCGGCGGCACCCTGTTCGAGATCGCGACCGACACCCCAGGCTTCGCCGTCGACGAGCCCGCCGACCGCTTGGGCGAGAGCCTGTCGTTGCCGCCGTTCCTGGAACCCCGGCGCGCGGCGATCGAGGCGAAACTCAAGCCGATCTAGAGCAGCATCATCCAGACTGGAGTCAGTCTGGATGATTGACCTGCTTGACAAACGAAAGGTTTGAGCGGGTTCAGGCTGGCACAGTCAACCCTGAACCCGACTCAAAGGGCACTCTGGAACACCGGCCGCCCCAGCGCGGGCAGCAGGGGCAGCAGTATCTTCAGGTCGCGCTCGATGACGCAGCAGAGGTAGCGGCCCGCTTCGCCCGGAGCCGCCTGGCCCTCGCTGACCGGCATTCCGTCGGCGCCGAGGGGCAGGGCCGTCAGGCCGAGGTCGCTGTAGATCTTCAGCAGGTCGCGCCCGGCGCGCCACACCGCCGCGTCGCGCCCCTCCTGCTGGGCCAGGTCCCTCAGGCGCCAGATTGCCGAGATGCGGTCGCCAGCCGCACCGGCCGGGTCGCCCAGACCGAGCAGCACGCCGCCCACGCGCCGGAACGGAATGCCGCTGCGCCCCGCCTCGCCCATCACCAGCCCGTCCGCCTCGGCGGGCGGCAGCGCGCCGAGGGCGGCGTAGCGCAGCCGCTGCTCGGCGTTCCATGGCAGGGCGCGCACCCGCCCGGGCCGGATCACGTTCCACAGCGCGGCCAGGCCCAGCAGCACCGCCAGGCCCACGGCCGCGCGTATCGGCATGGGCGCGCGGCGGGAGAGCACCACGGCCCACCAGCTCGACTGCGCCAGCGTGCGCACGCGCGGCTCGAAGCTGGCCAGCCACACGACGCTGAACAGCAGGCCTAGCAGCGGCACGACCGTGCTGGTGCGCAGCGGATAGCTGAGCAGGCGCGCATGGCGGTAATAGGCGTCCCGGAACGGCGCGATGCTGAGCGCGGCCAGGACCAGGATGGCCGGCACGAAGGCTGGCTCCCCCTGCAACGCGGTGATGCCGGCGCCCGCCAGCAGTGCCGCAATCGTGGCGCTCCAGGCCAGCGTCACCCGCTGCGACAGGCCGAGCGCCAGCACCATCAGGGCGGTGCCGAGCAGGGAGGGCACGTACTGGCCGGCGCTGGCCGCGAACGCCGAGAAACCGGGGTCGACCCAGGAGTAGTCGGGATGCGTGTCCAGCACCCCGATCGACAGCAGCATCGCACCGCAGATCGCCACCCCGCCGGTGCTGGCCGCGACGGCGAAGTCGGGCTCGCTCCAGCGCGGCTGGCCGGGTGCCCCGACCGCGGCGCCCGCAAGCTTGCGGCGGCCGACCAGCACCTCGTTGCCGGCGAACAGCGCGCCCGCGGCGAACAGCGGCAGCACGTAGTAGAACAGCCGGAACACCGCGATCGCGCCCAGGATGACCGGCTTGGACAGATGCGTGCTTTCCAGGCCGAGCAGCATGGCGGTGTCGAACACGCCCAGCCCGCCCGGAACGTTCGAGACCAGGCCTGCGGCGTAAGAGCCCAGATAGACGGCAAGGAACTTCGCCCAGCTCAGCCCGGCCGCGTGCGGCAGCAGCACGTAGAAGATCGAGGCGGACAGCGAGACGTCGGCGGTGGCCAGTGCCACCTGCGCCAGCGCCATGCGCCAGCCCGGCAGCTCGATCGTGTGGCCGCGCACCTGCAGGACCGGAAAGAGGCTGGCCAGGACGACGTAGGTGCCCATCACCCCCCAGATGACGGCGCCAGCCAGGTGCATGACCCAGCGCGGCAGCATGTCGCCCAGCAGCGGCACCGCCTGCGGCTCGGCGAACAGGATGATGCCGCCGAGCGTCATGCCGCCCAGGCCGAAGGTGAGGCTGCTGAACGCCACCACCTTGCCGATCTGCACCGGGGTCAGGCCCCAATGCGCATACAGCCGGTAGCGTACGGCCGCACCCGACACCGCCGCGAACCCGAGGTTGTGCGCGAGCGCATAGGCGCAGAACGAGGCGAACGCCGTGCGGCTGAACCGCACGTAATGCCCTGCATAGATGGTGGCCAGCTTGTCGTAGAAGGTCAGCAGCCCGTAGGACAGCACCGTCAGCACGGCCGCCTCGGCCAGGGCGCGGTCGGGTATGGCCGACAGCGCACGGCCGACATCGCGCACGTTGAGGTGCCGGAACTCGCGCTGGACCACGTAGACCGCGCCGGCCAGCAGGACCACGCCGAGGATCGCCGGTGCATGCCGCAACGCCCGCTTCAGCACGGGCGGCATGTCAGGCAGCACTCTCCTGGACCCGGCCGAGCTGCGCCTCGATCAGCGAGACGGTCTCGCCCACGCCGTAAAGCGCCACGAAGCCGCCGAAGCGCGGCCCCTCCTGCTGGCCCAGAAGCACCTGGTACAGGCATTCGAACCAGGCCTTCAGGCTGGGAAACGGGTGCCGCTTGCCGACCGCATAGACCTCGTCCTGGATCGCTTCGGCGGTGGCGCCGGGCGGCAGCGCCCGCAGCGTCTGGGCCAGGTCGCCCAGCGCCGCTCGCTCGGTGGCGTTGGCGGGGCGGAACCGCTTGGTCGGCCGTACGAAGTCGCGATAGTACAGCACCGCGTGGTCGACCAGCCGGGCCAGGAACGGGTTTTGCTGCGGCGTCGTGTCCGGCAGGTAGCGCCGGATGAACCCCCACAGCATGTCCGGCGTCTCGGCGTTGATCACGCTGGCGAGGTTCAGCAGCATGCCGAACGGGATCGGGCTTCCCGCCTCGTCCGGGATGTGGCCCAGATGCGCGTGCCAGGCGGGGTTGGCCAGCAAGGCGGCCGAGCCCGCCTGCGTGTCGGCGTCGACGCGGGCGCGCTCGACATTGGCGATGTACTCGTCGACCGCGCGTGGAATCACGTCGAAGAACAGCTTCTTCGCGCGATGCGGCTGGTTGAACATGAACTGGCTGAGGCTTTCGGGCGGCGCGTAGCGCAGCCACTCCTCGACCGACAGCCCGTTGCCGCGGCTCTTGCTGATCTTCTGGCCGTGCCCGTCGAGGAACAGCTCGTAGGTGAAACCGATGGGCGGCCTGGCGCCCAGCATCTGGCACACCCGGCCAGACAGCTTGACCGAGTCGATCAGGTCCTTGCCGGACATCTCGTAATCGACGCCGAGCGCGAACCAGCGCATCGCCCAGTCCGCCTTCCACTGGCATTTCGCCGCCCCGCCCAGCACAGAGGTCTCGAAGCGGCGGCCCTCGGCATCGGTCCAGAACACGGTGGCGGCCGACGCATCGACCCGGTCGATCCTGACCTGCTCCACCACGCCGGTCAGGGGGTGCACCGGCAGGATGGGCGAGTAGGTGCCGCGCCGCTCGGGCCCGAGCGTGGGCAGGATGACGGCGGTGATCTCGTCGAACGCCTCCAGCACGCGCCGCAGCGCCGCGTCGAAGCGGCCCTGCGCGTAGTAGTCCGAAGACGAGCCGAACTCGTACTCGAAGCCGAAGCGGTCGAGGAAACCCCGCAACATCGCGTTGTTGTGGTGGCCGAAGCTCTCATGGGTGCCGAACGGGTCGGGGATCCTGGTCAGCGGGCGGCCCAGATGGCCGCGCAGCATGTCGCGGTCGGGCACGTTGTCCGGCACCTTGCGCAAGCCGTCCATGTCGTCGGAAAACGCCAGCAGCCGCGAGGGTTGTCCGGTCAGCACGGTGTAGGCGTGCCGCACCCACGACGTGCGGGCCACCTCGCCGAAGGTGCCGATATGCGGCAGGCCGGACGGGCCGTAGCCGGTCTCGAACAGCACCTGGCACTTGCCCAGCTCGGCCGCCCGCAGCGCGATCTTCTGCGCCTCCTCGAACGGCCAGGCCTTTGGAAGCGGGATGTCGGCGTCTGTCATGGCCGACAAGTTACAGTGTTGGGATGGTGCACGCAAAAGCCTGCGAACTCCAGCCTGGTTCAGTGCCTCAGGAGCTTGAACGCGAAGGCAATCTGGATGCCAGGGCGAACCCCTTGAACATCGCCTCGCATGCTCGTCATCGAAGTTCCTAATCCCGGGTGTCAGTATTGTTTTCGTCGGATTCCGACTATCTCTCGAGCGGTCCACTCGTTCCAGCGCGTGTCGAATTGCAACCTAGCTTCTATCTCGATCTCGATCTCGCCGGTCATGTAGATCAGCACCCTCATGCCAGCCTGCGACCCGCCCGGAATTTTTTCAAATCCTGCAACGATTTGTCGAACCAAAGAAAATATCGACCGTCCTCTGTGCGTTCGTTACTGTCGAAATAGACTTTATACATCGCGTTCAGACACCGAAGTGGCCATGGCGATCAGAGCCGATTCTGGGCCGCGTGCCAGACCCGCACGATGGTGACCGTATCGTCGTCCGCAACGCGGTAAACGATGATGTAGGGGCGAACAGCCGTAAGTTCGCGCATACCGAGCTGAGATGCCGGACGGCCGCGCCTCGGAAAGACCGCTAGACTATCGCCGGCAACAAGCAGTTCCTGGCCGATCTGCCGCGCAGCTTCCGGGTTATCGACTGCGACATAGGCGGCAATCCGCTTGACGTCGGCCAGGGCCCGAACACGCCATTGGACCGCCAAGTATCAGCTTGGCTCCGGCGCAGCCGCATCGAACTCGCCATTTGCAAGTCGCATCAGCCAAGCCCGGACTTCGCTATGCGGGACCACGCGGGGATCGGCGTCGGACTCGGCTATCGCGATTGCGAGTGCCTCCTGCTCGGTATCGGTCCTGGCGAGGTCTAGCTCGGGCATGGAGGCACGATACCGCATCGTCGCCCTATTGCGAAGACAAACCCGCGCGCCCTTAGGGACGGCGGTCTGGCGTGCGCTCCCGCCTGCGCCCTTATACTAGCTCATGACCTCCTCCCCCGCCCTCGTGGCCGGAACCGGCCGCGCGGCGCTGCTGACGCCGGATGGCGAGCTGCTGACCATGCCGGTGGCCGAAGCCGCGTCGGCACTGCGCGCCATGAAGCCGCCGGTGCTGGTGCATGCGCCGGCGACCTTCCGCCGGCTGGGCCAGCGGCCTGGCCCGGCGCTCGACCTGCTGGAGCTGTTCGCCTTCGTGCTGCCCGCCCGTCCGGTGACGCCCACGCCGCGCGGCCTGGCGCTGGCGCTCGACATGGACCCGCCCGCCGGCCTTGAGGACGCCGCAGCCCTGCTGCCCGACATGGCCGACGCATTGCTGCACCGGCTGCATGCCGGCCGCGCCCTGCCGCTGCACGCCCACGCCGCCGGCATCGCCGCGCGCATGGGCCGCGCAGGCTGGCTGTGGGCGCCGGCCGTGCTGGCGGCGCTGGGCCAGGCGGGCGAGGGCGTGGACGGGTTCCGCGTCTGGCGCCGCCTGCCGGAATGGGAGGAGCAGGCACCCCCTCCGCCCGCCTCCGCCCACCCGGTC
>CALMVI010000107.1:0-10111 GCA_937873095.1 uncultured Acetobacteraceae bacterium
AAGCTGGAGAGCCTGGTCGACGACCTGATCACCCGCACGATGGACCCGTGCCGCGCCGCGCTGAAGGACGCAGGCGTCACCGCATCCGACATCCAGGAGGTGATCCTGGTCGGCGGCATGACCCGGATGCCCAAGGTCATCGAGGCGGTAAAGACCTTCTTCGGCCGCGACCCGGCGCGCAACGTGAACCCTGACGAGGTCGTGGCCATCGGCGCGGCCATCCAGGGCGCGGTGCTGCGCGGCGACGTCAAGGACGTGTTGCTGCTGGACGTCACTCCGCTCAGTCTCGGCATCGAGACGCTGGGCGGCGTCTTCACCCGGCTGATCGACCGCAACACGACGATCCCGACCAAGAAGAGCCAGATCTTCTCCACCGCCGACGACAACCAGGGCGCCGTCACCATCAAGGTGTACCAGGGTGAGCGCGAGATGGCGGCCGACAACAAGATGCTCGGCAACTTCGATCTGGTCGGCATCCCGCCGGCACCCCGCGGCATGCCGCAGATCGAAGTGACGTTCGACATCGATGCGAACGGCATCGTCTCGGTCAGCGCGCGCGACAAGGCGACCGGCAAGGAGCAGCAGATCAAGATCCAGGCGTCCGGCGGTCTGTCCGACGCCGACATCGAGCGGATGGTCAAGGACGCGGAGGCGAACGCCGACGCCGACAAGAAGCGCCGCGCGATGGTGGAGGCCCGCAACCACGCCGAAGCCATGGTCCACCAGGTCGAGCGCAACCTGAACGACCACGGCGACAAGATGCCGGCCGCCGATCGCAGCGAGGCGGAAGCGGCGGTGGCGGCGACGCGGTCGGCCATGGAGGGCACCGACGCCGATGCGCTCAAGGCGGCGAGCGACCGGCTGAGCGCGGCCGCCATGAAGATCGGCGAGCACGTCTACAAGGCCGAAGCCGCGGCCAATGCGGCCGGTGCGGCACCGGAGGCGGGCGCGTCGGGCGCCGACGTGGTGGATGCCGAGTTCGAAGAGCTCGACGAGAACAAGAAGAAGTCGGCGTAACGCCTGGGGGGCGCGTCACGGGGGATGGCGGCTGACATGCCGTCATCCCCTGCGGCGTTTTTGAGGTGACATCGCCCGGGAAAGATCGATGGCAAAAGCAGATTATTACGCGACCCTGGAGGTTGCGAAGGATGCGAGCGCGGAGGAGCTGAAGAAATCCTATCGCAAGCTGGCGATGAAATGCCACCCGGACCGCAACCCTGGCGACAAGGCTGCCGAAGCACGCTTCAAGGAGGTCAGCGAGGCGTACGAAATCCTCAAGGATGATCAGAAGCGCGCGGCCTATGACAGGTTCGGCCACGCCGCGTTCGAGCAGGGCGGCGCCGGCGGCGGCGGTTTCGATTTCTCAGGCGGCGGCGGTCTGGGGGACATCTTCGACCAGATGTTCGGCGATTTCACCGGACGCGGCGGCCGCAGCAGGACCCGGACGGGTGCAGACATCCAGGTCCAGGTCGAGATCGACCTGGCCGAAGCGTTCGCCGGCGTGAAGACCCCCGTTCGCGTGCCGACCAGGGTCGCCTGCGACGCCTGCCGCGGCACCGGCTCCGCCGACGGCAAGGCCGCGGCCGATACCTGCACGACCTGCAACGGCGCGGGTAAAGTGCGTGCGCAGCAGGGGTTCTTCCTGATCGAGCGCACCTGTCCCACCTGCGGCGGCGCAGGCCGCGTCATCCGCTCCCCCTGCCGCGTGTGCCAGGGGGCGGGCACCGTGCAACGCGAGCGGTCGCTGCAGGTGACGATACCGGCCGGCGTGGAGGACGGCACCCGCATCCGTCTGCAGGGAGAGGGCGAGGCTGGCGGCCAGGGCGCTGCCAACGGCGACCTCTACGTCCACATCGCCATACGCCAGCACCCGCTGTTCCATCGCGAGGGCGCCCATGTGTTCTGCGAGGTGCCGCTGCGCATGAGCCAGGCGGCGCTGGGTGACGAGATCGACGTGCCCGCCATCGACGGCACGACGCAGAAGGTGCGCATACCCCCGGGCACGCAGGCCGGCACGCAGTTTCGCCTGCGCGCCCGCGGCTTCTCGGTTCTGCGCAGCGCCGCCCGCGGCGATATGGTCGTCCAGGCGAAGGTCGAGACACCGCAGCATCTGACGCGGCGGCAGCGCGAGCTGCTGGAGGAGTTCGAGGGCGAGGCGCGCGGCCATGCCAAGGGCAGCCCCGAACACGAGGGCTTCTTCGCCAAGATGAAGGAGTTCCTGGCAGGCCGGGACTGACGTTGTTACGTGACTCTATCGACGGTTGAATTACAAGTGTGTGATTAAATCCACTTGACCGTTGTCTTTCCGGCCGGCCTGTCAATATCCGGTCAAGCACTAGACCGAGGCGCATCCCCCCCGCGCCGCGGTGGTGCAAGCGGCGCAGCCCTCCCCCCGGGCTGCGCCGCACCTTTTTCACCGCTCCGTCATCGCACCGCTTCCGACCGCGCCATGTTCGGTCTATGGGGCAGGATGCGCGTTGGTGTGGCCGGGATAACGGGTCGGATGGGCCGCCTGGTGGTACAGGCGGTGGGGCCTGCCGGTGCCGAACTGGCAGGGGGTCTGGCGGGACGGGCTGGTTCGGCGTCCGCCTTGCCGGACGCAGGCACGCAGATGTTCGTCTCGGCCGCAGCACTCGCCCAGGATTCGGACGCGCTGATCGATTTCACGCATCCTGGCACAATCGGGATACACGCGGCCGCCGTTGCCGCAGGGAAATGCGCCTGGGTGCTGGGTACGACCGGCTTGTCGGCCGAGGATGAGGACATCGTTCGCGGTACGGCGCAACGGGTGCCCGTCGTTTACTCGGCCAATTTCTCGCCAGGGGTCGCCCTGGTGCTGGCGCTGGCCGAGAGGCTGGCGCGCGCGCTGCCCGCAGACGAGTACGATGCTGAAATCGTGGAGACGCACCATCGCCACAAGGTGGACGCGCCGTCCGGCACGGCGCTGGCGCTCGCCCGGGTCATTGCCGGTGGCAGGCACGCCGCCTGGCCAGACGCCGTGCGGCCCGCCGGCCATGGCCAGGTCGGGCCGCGCCCGCCGGGCAGCGTGGGCATCGCCAGCCTGCGTGGCGGCCAGGTGGTGGGCGAGCACACGATCCTGTTCGCCGGCGATGGCGAGCACGTGTCGCTGACCCACAAGGCGCTCGACCGCAGCGTGTTCGCCCGTGGCGCGGTGCGCGCGGCGCTATGGGCGGGGCGCGGCAGGCAGCCGGGCCTGTATTCGATGGCCGACGTCCTAGGTATGACCCACTCCCCAGGCATGGCCGAGAGTCAGGAGGTAGCGTCACGATGAACTTTGCGAGCGACAATACAGCCCCGGTCGCCCCCGAAATCCTGCAGGCGATCAGCCAGGCCAACACCGGCGCCGTCGCCTCCTACGGCGCGGATCCGGCAACCGCCAGGCTGACCGCCATGATGCGCGACACGTTCGAGACGGAGCTGTCCGTCTACCCGGTCGCGACCGGCACGGCGGCAAACGCGCTGGCGCTGGCCACGCTGGTGCGCCCCTACGGCGCGGTGCTGTGCTACGAGGAGGCGCACATCGCCACCGACGAGTGCGGGGCGCCCGAGTTCTACATGGGCGGCGGCAAGCTGGTGACGCTACCCTCGCCCGACGGCCGCATCGCGCCCGGGCAGATCGAGGCCGCCATGGCCCGCGCCCTCGACGGCGGCGTGCACCACGTCGTGCCCGAGGCGGTCAGCATCACCCAGTCCACCGAATGGGGCACGGTGTACGACACGGCCCAGGTCCGTGCGATCTCCGAGGCGTGCCGCGGGCGCGGGCTGAAGCTGCACATGGACGGCGCCCGGTTCGCCAACGCGCTCGCCCATCTCGGGTGCAGCCCGGCCGAGCTCACCTGGCGCGCCGGGGTGGACGTGCTCTCGTTCGGGGCCACCAAGAACGGCGCCCTGGCCGCGGAGGCGGTGGTGTTCTTCGATCCCGACCTGGCCGCGGGTTTCGAGCGCCGGCGCAAGCGGGCCGGCCAGCTCTGGTCCAAGATGCGTTTTCTGTCCGCCCAGCTGACCGCCTACCTCGAAGACGAGCTCTGGCTGCGCCACGCCCGCCACGCCAACGCGATGGCCAGGATGCTGGCGCAGGGTCTCGCCGGCCTGCAGGGAGCAAGGCTGGTGCAGCCGGTGGAGGCGAACGAGCTGTTCGTCGCCCTGCCCGATGCCGCCATCGAGGCGCTGCAGGCGGCAGGCGCGGTCTTCTATCGCTGGATCGACGTCCCCGGCGAGACGATGCCGGTGATACGCCTGGTCACGTCGTTCCGCACGAGCGTCGACGAGGTCCGGCGCTTCCTGGCCCTGGCGGCACACCACCTGCAGTCGATCAGGGTGGCAGCATGATCAGGCCCGCGCCCGGTCAGGCGTGCCGGCTCAACCCCGCCCGGCGTATCTTCCTGTGCAGCGTGGCGCGGCTCACGCCCAGCGCACGGGCGGCGGCCGAGACGTTGCCGCCCGTGCGCGCCAGCGCCCGCTGAAGCACGCCGCGCTCGGCCCCGTCGAGGTCTTCGACGCTGTCGCAGCATGGAGAGAGGATCGACTGTGCCGGCAGCCCGCGCGCCAGCATGGTTTGGGTAATCCCGCAGGCCAGGCGGGAGGCATGGGTGGCGCCGACGATCAGGTCGTCGTTTCCGATGGCCAGCAACGCCCCGCTTGCCCAGTCGGCATCGGGGGCGAGCACGATGCGTGCGCCGGGAAAGGCGTTGCGAAAGTGACGCGCTTCCACGCGGCGCGCCGCGTCGGCGACTGCCGAGGCAATCAGCCTTACGCAAGCGTCGGTAACGTCGTTGCGGCAGGTCGAGACATCGATGGCTGCGACCAGGCGGCCGCAATGGTCGTGCACCGGCGCCACCGCGCAGCTTAAGCCGATGTTGCGGGTGTAGAAATGCTGGTCGCGGTGGATGGTCAGGGGGCGGTCCTCGGCCAGCGCCGTTCCGATGCCGTTGGTCCCCTCGCTTTCCTCGCTCCAGACAGCACCGGTCCAAAGTCCCCAGGCGCGAAAGATACGGTCGTCTCCGCAGGCGCCGCGACGGTCAACGGGAACGCCCTGCCCGTCGGTGAACAGCACGCAGCTTCCCGAACCGCCGACGGTCTGGAACAGCCGGTCCAGCGTGCCCTCTGCGGCCACGAGCAGGGGCGCAAGCCTGTCGCGCGACACGCCAAGCTCGCCCGCGCTCAGCATTCGCGGCGGCCGTTGGTCCAGCGGGTCGAGCTTGTAGCGCGTCAGCGACCGCGCCCAGGACGCAAAAAGCGCCGACCGGCCGCATTCGGACGGATTGCTGGCGACGGCGTTGATACGGTCGGCGTGCCGCACGGCTCCTCCCGGAAGAGCGCTTGCACGCAGCATACGCTTCCGCCTGCCTCACGACAAACGGTCTGGCTGCCCGGTGATGGAGACGGACTGGCGGAAGCTGTCGCAGGATTGCGACAGTCGGCCGGGCCATCGTCGCGCGCGGGATTGCGCCGCCGCCGGATTGCACCCTCTACCTGAGACCAGCAGGCAGGTGCGGGCCGATACGGCCGCGACCTCAACTGCAGCCGAATATTGTTCCAGGAGGACGTTCATGAAGCATGATGGATCGGGCTCGCGCTGGCCCACACGGCGGCTGATGCTGGCTGCAAGTTGCGCGCTGGCCCTGCCGCTGGCCTATGCGGTCGCCGAAACGCAGGTCGCGCCAGGCGTGCCGGCGTACTCCCCGGTGACCGATGCTCGCCTGGCCAACGCCGCAAGCGATCCGGGCTGGCTGATGTATCGCCACGACTATACCAGTTCGGGCTACTCGCAGCTGGACGGCATCACGCTCGGCAACGTGGCGTCGCTCAAGCCCGCCTGGGATTTCAAGAGCAGCTTCGACCAGGGCCACGAAGCGCCGCCGGTGATCAACGGCGACACCATGTTCGTCACCACGCCCAAGGACGAGGTGATGGCGTTCCAGGCAAGCACCGGCAAGAAGCTGTGGGATTACAAGCACGACCTCAGCCATGTCGGGTTGAAGACGGTGTGCTGCGACGTGGTCAACCGCGGCGTGGCCCTGTATGGCAACAACGTCTATCTGGCGACCCTGGACAACTACGTCGTGGCACTGGATGCCAGGACCGGTGCCGTCGCCTGGAAGAAGCAGCTGGCGCCGGCCGACCAGGGTGCGGCGATGACGCTGGCGCCCCTCGTCGTACACGGCAGGATCGTCGTCGGCCTGTCTGGCGGCGAGTATGGTGCACGCGGATCAGTCGTGGCCCTGGATGCGGCCTCGGGCGAACAGGCGTGGCAGCGCTTCACCGTTCCCGCGCCCAACGAGCCGGGCGGCAAGACGTGGCCGAAGGGCGCCTACAAGACCGGCGGTGGCGGGGCCTGGCTGACGGGCAGCTACGACCAGGCAACCGACACGCTGTTCTGGGGCGTCGGCAACCCTGGCCCTTGGCTCGCCACCTTGCGTCCCGGCAGCAACCTCTACACCGACAGCGTGATCGCGCTGAACCCGGACACGGGCGCCATCAAGTGGAGCTTCCAGTACACTCCGCACGACACCTGGGATTACGACGGCACGAACGAGACGGTGCTGACCGACGTCAACTACCAGGGCACCGCGCACAAGGCGATCGTGTCGGCCAGTCGCAACGGGTGGTTCTACGCCATCGACCGGGTAAGCGGAAAGCTGATCTACGCCGACAAGTTCGCCACCGCGACTAGCGTCAGCGGCGTGAAGAACGGGCAGATGGTCACCAATGACACGCTTCGCCCCGATGTCGGGAAGGAGGTGTTCACCTGCCCGAGCTTCCTGGGCGGCAAGAACTGGTGGCCGATCGCGGTCGATCCGCAGACCCACCTCGCCTACGTGCCCACCATGCACACCTGCATGACCATCAAGGGCGTGTCGGGCGGGGGCTACAAGGCAGGGCTGCCGTTCCTGGACGAGGCGTTCAAGGTCATGCGCGACCCCGCCTTCCCGAACGAGTGGGGATCGGTGCAGGCCATCGACGTGAACACCGGCAAGCAGGTCTGGCGCTTCGGCAGCAAGCTGCCCTGGAACGACGGCATGCTGGCCACCGCAGGCGGCATCGTGTTCTCGGGCAGTGCGGACGGCTACCTCTATGCGTTCGACGCGAAGACGGGCGCGGTCAAGTGGCGCAGCCCGCAGATGAGCAGCGGCGTGATCGGGGTGCCGAGCACGTGGAAGGTCGGCAACAAGCAATATGTCGGCGTGTGGGCCGGCTGGGGCGGCGCCACCCCGATCTGGGGCGGCGACATGGCGAAGGACCCTGCCGTCAGCTCCATCCCGGTGGGGGGGCATCTCTACGTTTTCAGCCTTTGATGCAGGCCAGGACGATGGACACCACGAACATCGCAGCTCCTCTCCCGCATGCGGGAGAGGAGGACTGTCGAATGATTAAGGCTGCAAAATTTCTTTCGGTGCAGGCGCTCTGCATCGCCGGCAGCCTCTTGCCGGCGACCCACGCCGCACGCGCGCAGCCTGTCCTGCGCGTCTGCATCGACAGCTCGAGCCCGACGGCGGCGCGCGACCAGGCGGTCGCGGACCGTGTCGCCAGGCAAGCGGGTCTGACCCTGGCGGTGACGCCGTTCAACGGCGGCAGCGGCGACGATGACGGGGTGTCGGCCAAGGAGTTTCGCGCGATGCTGACAAGCGCGTGCGAACTGGTGATGGGCTATCCCGTCGACACCGCCGGGCCTGCCTTGCCGCCAGGATTGCTGGCGACAAAGCCCTACGCGCAAACCGGCTTCGTCCTGGTGACCGCGCCTGGCGAGACGGCCCGCAGCCTGTCCGACCTGCCGAACGGGACCGAAATTGCCGTCACCTACGAGACGGCGCCGAACCTGTACTTCGCGCGCCACGGCAACGTGCTTGCCGACGTGCACATGTCGGATGCCGAGACCATGCAGACCATCGCCAGCGGCAAGGTGAAGGCTGCGATGCTCTGGCGGCCGACCGTGGACGAGTACGAAGCACACCCGGGTGCGGTGAACCTGGGCGTGTTCCCGCTCGATGAGCCGCATGCCCGCTACGACGTGGTTGCCTTGTACCTGCCGAGGTCGGCGCGGCAGGCGGAAAGCTTCAACGCCACGAAGATCTCGGTCGACGCGTCGGCACCGGCCGCCGGACTGCCCGCGCTGTTCACCGACACGCAGGCAAAGGCCGGTTATGCGAAGTTCCTCGGCAACTGCGCACAGTGCCACGGCACGCATCTCGAGGGCCGGTCGGGGCCGGCGCTGAAGGGGCCGAACTGGGCGAACGCCAAGGCGGACTACACCGTGGGCGAGGTGTTCACCGTCGTCTCGCAACAGATGCCGGCAACCGGCCCAGGCAGCCTGGAGCATGCCGATTACGAGCAGATCATGGCTTACCTGCTGCAGCAAAACGGCTATCCTGCGGGCGACAAGCCGCTGCAATTCGACCAGGCGACGATGTCCAAGGTGAAGCTGTTGTATCACGGAAGTTGATACGCCGAAATCAGACGCGCGCACACATCAAGGGAGACAGGAAATGGTCAGCAAAATCCTCGCCGACGTGTCTCAGCACATCGCCATCCGCCCGCAATACGACAACTTCATCGGTGGCAAGTGGGTGAAGCCGGTCCAGGGCCGTTATTTCGACAACATCTCGCCTGTCAACGGCCAGGTGGTCTGCAGCATCGCGCGCTCGTCGGCCGAAGACATCGAGCTGGCCCTTGACGCCGCCCATGCGGCACGGGAGGCATGGGGCCGCACCTCGCCGGCCGAGCGTTCGCGCGTTCTGCTGCGGGTTGCCGACCGCATCGAGGAGAAGCTCGACCTGCTGGCGATGATCGAGACGATCGACAACGGCAAGCCGATCCGCGAGACGACGTTGGCCGACCTGCCGCTCGGCATCGATCACTTCCGCTACTTCGCCGGCTGCATCCGCGCCCAGGAAGGCGGGATCAGCGAGATCGACCACGACACGGTCGCCTATCATTTTCACGAGCCGCTGGGCGTGGTCGGCCAGATCATCCCCTGGAACTTCCCCCTGCTGATGGCGATCTGGAAGCTGGCGCCGGCGCTTGCGGCAGGAAATTGCGTGGTGCTCAAGCCCGCCGAGCAGACGCCCATGGGCATCATGGTGCTGATGGACGTGCTGGGCGACATCCTGCCGCCCGGCGTGATCAACGTGGTCAACGGCTTCGGCGTGGAAGCGGGCAAGCCGCTGGCGCAGAACAAGCGGATTGCCAAGATCGCGTTCACCGGCGAGACCACCACCGGCCGGCTCATCATGCAGTATGCGTCCGAGAACATCATCCCGGTCACGCTTGAACTCGGCGGCAAGTCCCCGAACATTTTCTTTGCCGACGTGGCGCGGGAGGACGACGCGTTCTTCGACAAGGCGCTCGAAGGCTTCGCGATGTTCGCGCTCAACCAGGGCGAAGTCTGCACCTGCCCCAGCCGGGCCCTTGTGCAGGACAGCATCTACGACCGTTTCGTGGACGCGGCCATTCGACGGGTCGAGAAGATCAGGATGGGTAACCCCCTCGAGATGACGACCATGATCGGCGCCCAGGCCAGCAACGACCAGCTCGAAAAGATACTGTCTTACATCGACATCGGCACCCAGGAGGGGGCCAAGATCCTCACCGGCGGCAAGCGGCCTGAACTCGGCGGCGACCTCGATGGCGGCTTCTACATGACGCCTACGGTGTTCGAGGGGCACAACAAGATGCGCATCTTCCAGGAGGAGATTTTCGGTCCCGTCCTGTCGCTGACACGCTTCAAGGATGACGAGGAGGCGCTCTCGCTGGCCAACGACACGCTGTACGGCCTGGGCGCCGGCGTCTGGACGCGCGACGCCAACCGCGCGTATCGTTTCGGCCGTGCCATACAGGCGGGGCGCGTCTGGACCAACTGCTACCATCATTACCCGGCCCACGCCGCCTTCGGCGGCTACAAGCAAAGCGGCATCGGACGCGAAAACCACAAGGTGATGCTGGACCATTACCAGCAGACCAAGAACATGCTTGTCAGCTACAGCCCCAACGCGATGGGTTTCTTCTGAGCACCGGCGCGGGGCGCGGGGGGGGGGGCCCCCCCCCCCCCCCCCCCCCCGCACCGGCGCGGGGGGCGGGGATGCCGGCGGGGGGG
>CALMVI010000107.1:10121-19349 GCA_937873095.1 uncultured Acetobacteraceae bacterium
CCCAACGCTAGGGGTTTCTGCGGAGCACCGGCGCGGGCCGGGGGGGCGGCCGCCCGCCGACCCGGACCGCACTCGAACGAGTCGGGCGGCCCTGATGCAGGCGAGGTGGACCGTCCTGCTGACCGTTCCTGGCGCCCTGGCCGCATGTGCCTATAGCTCGGGCATCATTCCGGTCGGGCCAGGCATATATTCGGTTTCGGAAATGCGGGCGCCGGCCCGCGGCGGCGAGTTGGAAGCGCAACGCGCCGTGTTCGCCAAGATTGCGACATTCTGCGGGCAGCAGAACCGGGTTGTGTTGCCTTTGGCGACGCAGCCCGACGGCGACCCTTTCACCCCGTACGGGCCGACCGCCTTCGACGCCACGTTCCGCTGTGTCCCGCCCGGCGACCCCGCGCTTGCCGACACGCCCGCACCGCCGTTAGTCCGGTAGGAGGTTGTTGAGAAAGGCCACGGGCGCTGAGGCTGTGGATTTATCGGCGCCGAAGGCGCAACAGACCGAGCAGGGCTCTGCCCCGCACCCCGCCAAACGCCGGGCATTTGGATCCCGTTGATTTTACATTTGCGGGTCCGGGGGCGCCCGCCCCCGGCGGGGTTTGGGGCGGAGCCCCAAGCTCAATCGATAGATCCACAGCCTCTTTGCCCCTGGCCTTTGCTTGTTTGAAACTCTCACCCCATGACTTTCCACATGATTTCGCCCCGCGAGCGGTCCACGCCGGCAACACCCGTCTTTCTGTTTGGGCCCGTGGACCGACAAGTGTCCGAAGACGTGTTCGCGCCGAAATGGACACCCGCCATCGGATGTTTCCGTGCGCGGAACGCAGCACTGACGTCGTCCGGGTTGGTTCTCGAGCCTGGATCGATCCTTCCGCCGACGGAATGCGGATTTCAGCCGCAAAGCGGCGCACTCACCCCCTTGCAGCGCATCAGCCAGCAGACGGTGGTGTTCGACGAGGTGTTGGACCATTCACTGCGGAGCTGGTGGGTCGATGTTTCCTACAGGCTCTGGGTCCTGCGCCAGTCCGGGTGCCATTTGGGTTCCCTCACGTACCTCCTGTCTCCCCGGCTTGCCTCGCTCGCTCACGGGCTGCTGTCCTCGCATGGCATCAGCCAAAGCCAGATCAGCATTCGGCCGCAACAGGGACTGGTCATCGAAGACATGCTTCTGCCCACGGGAGCATGTCTTCAGGGCAGCGTCAGCCCTCGCCTGAGTGAGGCGCTGGCATTTCAGGCTGTGCCTGCTGTCGAACCTCTTGCCGGACCAAGACGGGGAAGTTTCCTGTTCGTTGTCCAGGACGAAGAGGTCCTGCAGGACGTGGGAAACCTGCGCGAACTATCCGAGATGGCGGAACAGCTCGGTTACACGACCGGGCATCTCGGCGCTCTCCCGGACATCGAACAATTGGAGCTGCTACGGGACGCGTCAGTCATCGTGCTGTGCGGACATCATGCCTCGCAGCCAACGATGAACTGTCGGCCCGGCACCGTGGTCTGCCAGTTACAGGACGCCGCGCGCACCTCCAACCTCGTGCCGTCCGCAATCGCAAGGAGCCTGGACCAGTCTGTCGGCTACGTGTTTGGCTCGAGCGGAGGAAGCGATGATGCCTCTGCATGCTTCCGCATCGTGCCAGAGGATTTCGAGGCTGCGTTGAGGGTCATCAGCGTCTACCGATCCCGGTTGCACGAGCATGCCCGTTGAGCGTCTTCACCTCCAAGATCTGGCGCATCCAGGAGCTTGGGGAGCATGCGATACGCGCAGAATCGCCCTATGTCTCGTTCCGAAAGATCGACCCGCCAGGAAGCGCGCCACCGCCCCGTCCGGTCTTTGCGTTTGGGCCGGTCGGCAGTTTTCTGGCCCGGCAGATGTACGCTCAGACCGAGCTGCGGGCGACAGGATGCTTCATCATCCGGAACGCTTTCGCCGGGCCGACAGGAGTGGCCGTCAAGGACGGACACGCGTTCTGGTCGGACTCCCTCAACCACCATAGGCCCTACGTGCAGACCGTCGCGGAGCGGCTCAACACGGGGGAGTTGCCTGTCCGGGATGTCGACGGGCCGCTCGTGGCTTTTCTCGGTCCGTCATACGAAGTGTATGGGCATTTCCTGGTCGACTACCTGCCCAAACTCTGGCTGCTGGAGGCGTGCGGCTTCAGGATCTCTCGTCTGCGCTTCCTCGTGCCGATGAAGCCGCCAGGCTGGGTGCTGGACCTTCTGCTGGCTGCAGGAATAGCGCAGGAGCAGCTTGTTCCCTACCTGTTTAATCAGGAAATGATCCGCACGGACACGCTTATCGTCCCCACGATCATGCGGACCTACGAGCGCCTGTCGCGAAGTTTCGGCACGGCGACGCGCTTCTGGGTCGACCGCGTTCGTGCTCGGCTGCCGGAGGCAGTGGGGCTCGGCGATCGGATTCTTGTCTCCCGGGCCGACGGCGGAGAGACGCGTCGGTTCACCAACCGGCCGGCGATCGAACGAACCGCCAAGCAACATGGGTACGCGATCCTGCGGCCCGAAGCGCTGTGCCTGGCTGAGCAGGTGGCGGCTTTCGCAAGCGCCAGCCACGTCGTTGGCGAGTACGGGTCCGGTCTTCACAACGTCGTCTTCTCGCAACCGGGGACGACGACCTGCGCGTTACGGGGAACGCTCAGAGACCCTGGAAGCATACAGTCGAGCCTGTCCGAGGCGCTCGACCAGACGACAGGCTACGTCATCGGCCAAACCACCGGAGACGACAGAAACCACGATGTGACCGTGGACATGAGAGACTTCGAACTGGCGATGGCCGCCATGCACGGCTAGGCCGCCAACCCGCGGGACCTCGCCCTTCCCACCCTCGCCATCCATGATTGGCTGGGTGGTGCCGGCAGGGAGAGTCGAACTCCCGACCTACTGATTACGAATCAGTTGCTCTACCACTGAGCTACGCCGGCCAAGGCGTCCCTCCCATACCGGAGGGTGGGGTCGTGGGCAATATCGGCCGTGTCGGCGGGCGGACGCATCACGCCTTGCCGCAGAGCAGGTCCAGCTTCTCCGACAACCGGCCGGACGGGTCGTCGACCGGACTCTCGATCTGCGCCAGCACGACACGGTCGTGGTCGAGGGCCGCATAGAAGCGATGGAAACCCAGGTAGCGCTGCATGGCGGACTGGAAGTTGACCTTGCCGCAGACGAGCACCTGGCCGCCGATATAGGGTTTGACGTCGGCGAACCGCCAGACAGAGGTCTGCGGCAGCACGAAATTGGGGCTGAGATAGTCCTCGATCGCGTCCTGCTGCCGGATGCTGGGCGGTTCTGCACGGCCGCGCGCCGGGCAGGCGAGCGCGGCAAGCGCCAGGGCGACGAAGAACATAGGCGGATGGCGCATCTAAGCTTCCTTGTGCACGGTCAGGCGTCGTGCGGCGGGCCTTGTCTACGGCCAGGTCGAATGCCACGTCTCTGCCATGCGCGACCAGATGCCACGTGTACTCGACATGACTCCCGAGGGGGAGTTCGTCGGCCGCCCGGCGCACAGGGGCGGCACCTGGCCGCTGCGGGTCGGCATTGGTGCGGCGGTGGTCGCAGCGGTGGCGGGCGCCCTGGCCGTGGCGGCGATGTTCCTCTGGGTAGCCTCCGTGCTGATCCCGGTGGCTCTGGTTGCGGGCGGGATCGCCTACGTGGCGCTGCGCTACCAGGCCTGGCGCGCGCGGCGGCTCTGACCAACGGACCGTATCCCCTGACGATGAAGCTACCCTAGCCTCCGTCAGGCAGCCTGGGCGAGCGGTCGGCCGATCTGGAACGCTTCGGCCAGCAATTCGAAGGATCTGCGGCGCGCGGCCGGGTCGTGCACGGCGGTCACGATCGCAACCTCATCCGCGCCGTGGGCGCCGGCGATGGCGGTCAGGCGCTGGCGCACCCGGTCGGGCGTGCCAAAGGCGGCGCGGTAGCGGATCTCGGCATTGCGCGCCCGGTCGGCCTCGGTGAAGGGATAGTCGGCCGCCTGCTCGGGCGAGGGCAGAGGCACGAAGCGGCCGCGCTCGCGCTCGGCGCGCCACACCTCCCGCGGGCCGAAATGACGGTCGGCCTCGGCCTGCGTCTCGGCCGCCAGTGCGAACACGGCGATCGCGCTGTAGGGGCGCGGGTGCAGGGCGCTGGGGCGGTAGGTTTCGCGGTAGACCGACAGCGCCTCGGCCGCCCCCTGCCCTTCGGTGAAGAAATACGCGTAGCAATACGGCAGGCCGAAATAGGCGGCCACCTGCGCGCCGTAGGTGGAGCTGCCCAGCATCCAGATCTCCGGCGCGGTCAGCCCGGCGGGCTGCGCGCGCACGGTGCGGAAGGGGTGGCCGGCGGGCAGAGCATCGTCCGACACCCAGGCCATCAGGTCGCGCAACTGGGCGGGGAAGGCGTTGGCCGCCTCTGCCGCGTTCGGGTTCAGCGCGAACGCGGTGCGCCCGTCCGAGCCTGGGGCGCGGCCGAGGCCGAGATCGATGCGGCCTGGCGCGAGCGCTTCGAGCACGCGGAACTGCTCGGCCACCTTCAGCGCGCTGTAATGCGGCAGCATCACGCCCGCGCTCCCCAGCCGGATGCGCTGCGTGGTGACGGCGAGTGCGGCCAGCAGCACCTCGGGCGCCGAGCCGGCGATGCTGTCGCTGCTGTGGTGTTCGGACACCCAGAAACGGTGATAGCCCAGCCGGTCGCACAGTTTGGCGAGCTCGACCGTCTCGCTGATTGAGTCCCCGGGCGAGCGGCCGGAGACGATCATGGACTGGTCGAGGACGGAGAGGCGCATCAGGTAGTTTGAAACGTCATGCCGGCTTGTTCGTGGGCTTGGTGACGTTCGACCCTCCGCTCGGGGGCGTTGCTGGCGGGGCGTCTGAACCTTGGAAGACCGGCGTGAAGCCTTTTAGCAGGGACGGCAGAACCGGCTGGTAGCCTTCGGTAACAGGCTGATAGCCGTGCATGCTCGTGATAAGCTCGTCGTCAGTCATGAGTGCTCCGAAACTCGATAAACGCTATCTGGCTTCCGTCAATGTGGATTCCAAGGCTCCGTGTGGCGGGCACCCAAGCGGCTCCATCGTCCGGAACGGTGTATAACCGTTCAAGGAACAAGTCTTTCCGCTCGGGGTCGGACGACGCCATCGAGGACGCACCGAAGAAGCCCGCGATCTCGGTTCCGTCGATCAGCGTCACGAGCACGTAGCAGGGCAAGGTTCGGCTGAAGATCCAATCCCATCCTGTCGGGATCGGGCTGATCGGACGAAGCCTGACGAGCTTATAGAACCAGGCGGCCCCGCCATGCTGAACTATCCCGGCGTGAAGGAGGCCGAGAACAAGTGGAGCCACGAACAAGATCAGCAGCCAGCACGCTGCCTGACCCAGTTGTGATCCTTGCAGGATCCACCCTGCCAGCAACAGGTAGATCAGCGGTGAACAGACCGCGTAGTTGACCGCCGTGGCCGTCAAGAAACGCAAAACGATCAGCTCTTTTTCCTTGTTTTGCCGCAGCGGAACAAAGTTGTTGAACACGCCGTTGTAGACGAACCCGGGAACCAGGACCGAAACCACGAAATACAGGTTGGGAAGATTTTCCAGTTTCATGTTCGTTTCAAAACGCGACGTGGCCGAAGATGGCGGTTAGCAGGGCGTAGGCGGCGCCGCCGACCAGGAAGCCCACGAGGGTTCCGTTCATGCGGACGTATTGCAGGTCGCGCCCGACGCGGAGCTCGATCCGTTCGGTCAGGGTTGGCGTGTCCCAGGAGCCGATCACGTCGCCGATGAAGGCGGCCACCTGGAGCTGTGCCGCGGGCAGCAGGCGGGCGACCAGGCGTTCGGTGGTGCGCTGCACGCGAGCGGCCGCCGCAGGATCGTCCGCCAGCATGGCGCCGAGCTGGCGGACGGCATGTTCCAGCACGGCCGCCGTGTGACCGCCGGGCCTGGCGGCATCGGCTTCCAGCCCGCGCCGCAGCCTGGTCCAGACGTCGAGCGTCCAGGCCTGGACGGTGCGGTGGCCGACGACGCGGCCGATGGCGCGGCCGAGTTCGGCGGCGCGGTCGGGGTCTTCCTCCATGAGCTGGATTTCGCGCCGCACCCAGGCGTCGAACGCGTCCCGGACCTCCGAGCCGTCAGGGTCCATCTTGTCCAGCTCGGCGTTCACGGTGGAGAGCAGGCGGGTGGCGACGCTGGCGCCCAACGCCCAGCCGACCAGCCGGCCGCCCTGCTCGCGCACCCTCTCCTCGATCAGGCGGCGCAGCTGTTCCTCCTTTTCCAGCATGCCGGCGCGGATCTTGACGAGCAGGAAGCCGAACACTTCCTGATGCCGGCCGCCCTCGACCAGGCCGCGCAGCGCGCGCGCGGCGACGCGGCCGGCGGCAGGGCCGCTGATCACCCGCGGCAGCAGGCGGGCCAGCACGCGCCGGGCCCGCCCGTCCTCGACGGTGGCCAGGATGCGGGGGAGCGAGGCGGCGAGCGTTCGGGCGAGCGGGCGGACCACCTCGTCATCGGTCAGGACCGAGCGCAGCAGGGCGGCGGTGTCGAGCCGGCCGAGCAGCCGGCTGACCTCCTCGCCGGTGACGACGTGGCGGGCGAAGAAGCGGCCGAGCGACTGGCCGAGCCTGACCTTCTCGTTGGGGATGATGGCGGTGTGCGGGATAGGCAGGCCGAGCGGGTGGCGGAACAGGGCGGTGACGGCGAACCAGTCGGCGATGCCGCCCACGAAGCCGGCTTTTGCCGCGGCCTGGAGCAGGGCGGTCCAGTAGCTGTGGGGAAGGTAGAAGCTGCCGACGGTGAGTGCGGCCATCAGCAGGAGCAGCGCGGTGGCGACCGTCCTGTAGCGCGCCAGCGTGCGGCGTGCCGGCGCGTCCGGGTCGGGGGCGGGTGTCATGCGGCGGGACGCTAGGGTGAACCCGGGCGCGATGCCAGACTGGCGCGGATCCAGAGGGGGCGGCGGACGGCACGGCCTGAACAGTCCGTTAAGGGTCGCTTCAGGAGTTTTCATAGCTCTTCATTTGCCGGCCGGTCCCGGCATTGGGCTTGTGTGCCTCGCAACGCCACCGAAGGAGAGACCGATGCACACCAGCAACAAGACCGCCGACCCTGTGTTCGCCTGGCTGGCTCTGGCGGGCCTGCTCTCATGCATCGCGCTTCGCGCGAGCCTGTTGCCGGGCGGGCTGCCCTGGCAGGGCACGCGGTGGGCGCCCGCCTTGGCATCGGTCCTGCACCCAGGGGGTATGCGGAGCGGTATGCGGACGGTGCAGACGATAGAGCTGCGTGCGGAGACGGCGGCCCGGCTGCGCGACGAGGCCGAGGCGCTGCGGGCCCGGCTGCTGCAGGTCGAAGGGGTGACGGCGGTGAGGCTCGTGGGCCTGAACCAGACGCGGCTGGCGGTTGAGTACGCGCCGCGCCGGCTGGCCCGGTCCGGGCTGACGCCTGCCGATCTGCGGGCGGTGCTGCCGGTGGACGAGGCGCAGACCAGGCCGGGTCACCTGGCGCTGCGCTCCGACACCGCGCTGGATGTGCAGGCGGTGGCCGACCTGCGCTTGAAGGGCACGCGGCTGGGCGACGTCGCGCTCGTGGTGCGCGACCGGCTGGAGCCGCCTGTTTCCACGCTGAGCGTGGACGGCCAGCCGGCGGTGGAGGTGGTCGCGACTGTCGGGCACGCGGGACCGCCGCTGTGACGAACGGTCGCCGGTCGCCCATCGCCGATGCCTGCTCCCCACCCGCGCTGACCGTGGGGGAGTGGTCGCGTGAACCCTGTCAGCCGGAGACCACGCTCATGTGCCTGTTGCGACGCTTCACGACTGTTTGCGCGTCTGGCGCCATGCTGGCCGCAGCCTGCATCGCGCCCTGCAGCGCCGCGGCGCTGAGGGCGCTGCACCGGTTCAGCGATACGGGGCAAGGCACGCCGAGCCATTACGGCCTCGGTTCCGGTCCGCAATCGGAACTGCTGCAGGCATCGGACGGCAATTTCTACGGCACGACGGTCAACGGCGGCACAGGCGCCTGCCCGGACCCGTTCGGGTCCGGAGCGGTCATCGGATGCGGCACCATCTTCCGCATGACGCCGCAGGGCACGGTGAGCGCGCTGTATTCGTTTCCCTACGATACGGCCACAGGCACCGCGCCGAACGGCGCCTATCCGACGGCCGGGCTGATCCAGGCCAGGGACGGCGCGCTGTACGGCGTGGCGCGCGGCGGGGGCGGGCTGGGCGAGTGCAACGAGCCGCTTGGGTGCGGCACGTTGTTCCGCATCTCGCTCACCGGCAGCTTCACCCTGCTGCAGCGGCGACGGCTGCGCCAACCCGACCGAAGGCGGACAACCGGCCGCCCACCTGGTGCAGCTGGCCAGCGGGGCGCTGTGCGGCACCACGGCGGAGGGCGGGCGCGAGAACGATGGCACGGTGTTCTGCGCGTCCACACGCGGCACCGTGACCACGCGCTACGTGTTCGAATACGAGAACGGCACGGACGGCTACAACCCTGTCGCCCCGCTGCTGGTCGGGACGGATGGTGAGACGCTTTATGGCACCACGACGTTGGGCGGCGTGAACGGCGGCCCGTCCGGCGGCGGGACCGTGTTTGCGCTGAAGGCAGGCAGGATGATCATCCTGCACGCCTTCGATGATTACGAAAGCAGCACGCCTGGAACCTACTACAACCCGAAGGGTGCGCTGATCTTCGGCGCGGATGGCAGGCTGTACGGCACGACGGAGACCGGCGGGAGCGGCGGAGGGTGCATCTTCGCGTTGAACACGGACGGCACCGGCTTTGCCGTGCTGCACGATTTCGACGCCAACGCCGCGTCCAATTCGCCTGGTTTTCCGGTCGCAGGGCTGGTTCTGGCGCGTGACGGGATGATGTACGGCACCGCGTCTTCCGGGGACCTGGAGGGGGCGAGCGGCCCGGATTCGGGGATCGTCTTTCGCTTCGATCCCGCCAGGGGCGCCTATAAGGGCCTGGCCGACTTCACGGGCTCGACGGGTTCGCCGCCCGTTGCAGCCCTGATCGAAGGGTCGGACGACACGCTGTACACCACCGCCTCGTTTTACGGCGGGGGCAATGCGCGGGGGCCCGACCACGGATCGGTGGTGCGCGTGGTGCCTGCGCTGAGCCACTAGGCCGTGGTCTAGCCGGGGCGACGCGGCGGGTGCTTGCCGCGCCGGGCGTTCAGCTCGGCTTTGGGAGCGGGCGGCGGGGCACGGTTCTGGTTCGGTCCGCCGCGGGCTGGCGCGGCCGGTTCCGGGCCGCCTGGCGCTGCTG
>CALMVI010000108.1 GCA_937873095.1 uncultured Acetobacteraceae bacterium
GCTGGAGCGCGTAGAGCCCGCCATCGGCCGCGCCCGCCCGACCTTCCTCACCCACTGGCCCGCCGCCCAGGCGGCGCTCGCCAGGCGCGACCCCGCCGACCCCCGCGTCGCCCTGCGCTTCGAGCTCTACGCCTGCGGCCTCGAACTGGCCAACGCGTTCGAGGAACTGACCGACCCCGCCGAGCAGCGCGCCCGCTTCATCGCCGACCGCGCCCGCCGCGCCTCCCTCGGCGGCCAGGACTGGCCGCTGGACGAGGCGTTCCTGGCGGCACTCGCCCACCTGCCCCCCTGCGCCGGCATCGCCCTCGGCTTCGACCGCCTGGCCATGCTGGCCGCCGGCGCCGACCGCATCGGGCAGGTGCTTTGGCTCCCCGCCCCGTGAACGCAGCATCGTAACCGATCGTGTCAACCGGGCGTTATATCCGTCGCGATGGCCATCTAGGCGGGACAGTCATCGCGAGCCAGTGGAGCCCTCACACCCATGCGTCACGTCATCATCCCAGCCGCCATCGCCAGCCTGGCGCTGCTGGCGGGTTGCGCCTATCCCAACCCACAGCACGTCCAGGCGCTGAACGCGCTGGTCGGCAAGTCCGAAACCGACCTCGTGCGCGCCCGCGGCGTGCCGACCAAGACGTACGAAACCGGCGGCCTGAAATTCGTCGCCTACGACATGCACCGCATCGATTCGCTGCCCGGCGACGCCGGCTTCTATCCCGGGTTCGGCTATGGCGGGTTCGGCTATGGCGGCGGCTTCGGCTATGGCGGCTTCGGCTATGGCGGGTTCGGCGGCTTCGGGCCAGAGATCATCCAGCGCGACTGCAGCACCACCTTCGAGCTGCGCAACAACCTGGTCCAGTCCTGGAGCCTTCGCGGCAACGATTGCTGACCAGCCGCCGGCCGGTCACGCGGCAGAGCGCACGCGCTGCCCTCAGCCAGGCCGCTTCAAGTCGAAGCGGTCCTGCGGCGCGATCTCGGCATAGGCCGATGGCCCGCCCGCGCGCAGGATGATGCCTGCGCCGAACGTGTCGAACACGCCGTCCTGCAGCACGGCCCGGTCGATATGAACGCCGACCACCTCGCCCAGCACGAGCCAGGACTCGATCGCCTCGCCCTGCGCGCTCCTCAGCTGAACGATGTCCGACACCCTGCACTCGAAGTTGACGGGGCTCTCGGCGACCCTGGGTGCCGCGACGATGCGCGACGCAGCCTGCGTCACCCCTGCCAGCGCGAACTCGTCGCAGCCATAGGGCACGGACGCGCTGCTCTGGTTCATCTGCCCGGCCAGCGTCCGGGTGGACAGGTTCCAGACGAATTCGCGGCTTTCCTGCGCGTTGCGCAGCGTGTCCTTCGCGCCGACGCTGGCGAAGCCGACGATCGGCGGGTGGTAGTTGAAGGCGTTGAAGAAGCTGTACGGTGCCAGGTTCACCGACCCGTCGCGCCCGCGCGACGATATCCAGCCGATCGGACGCGGCCCCACGATCGCGTTGAACGGGTCATGCGCCAGGCCGTGGCCGTTCGCCGGCTCGTAGAAATGCTGCTCACCCATGCGCCCCACCCGGCCCGCGGCGCCCCGGCCGGATCAATACTTGCGCAGCAGCGCCACCATGCGGCCCTGCACCTTCACCCGGTCGGGCGGCAGCAGGCGGGTCTCGTAGCGCTTGTTGGCAGGTTCCAGCGCGATCGACGCGCCACGCTTGCGGATGCGCTTCAGCGTCACCTCCGTCCCGTCGATCAGCGCCACGATGATCTGGCCCGTCTCCGCCGTCTCGCCCTTGCGTATCACCACAGTGTCGCCGTCCAGGATGCCGGCCTCCACCATCGAGTCGCCCGAAACTTCCAGGGCGAAATGGTCGCCGTTGCCCAGCATGGCCAGCGGCACCTCGATATGCGCCCCGTCGTCCCGCAACGCCTCGATCGCCTGGCCGGCGGCAATCCTGCCGTACAGCGGCAGCTGCACCGCTGCCGCCTCGTTGGCGGCGCGCACGCCGGGCAGGCGGCCGGAAAAATCGCCCCGGATGACGTTGGGCGCGAAGGCCGGCGCGGCTGCGGCGGGACTCGGCTGCTCGCGCGGTGCGGCGGCCCGGCTCTCCTTGTGGGCATAGTTCTCTGGCAGCCTGACCACCTCCAGCGCACGCGCGCGATGATGATGGCGGCGCAGGAACCCGCGCTCCTCGAGCGCCGAGATCAGCCGATGGATGCCGGACTTGGACCGCAGCGTCAGCGCCTCCTTCATCTCCTCGAAACTCGGAGACACTCCGGTCTCCTTGAGGTGGCTGTCGATGTAGCTGAGCAGTTCGTGCTGTTTGCGGGTCAACATGATGCGTCCATCCCCATCGGTCCTGATCCCTGCCGGCTCATCCAGCGAACAAACCAGCAACCTAGGGATGTTCTAATTAAGTTCTTTAGACTCCGTCAACAAGCCAATGGCAAACAAGCCAAAATTGCCGGCATGGACCCTCAGAAACCCAGCCGGTCGAGCCGGATCACCGAAACCGTTGCCCCCGGATGCGCCGCCGCTGCGTGCGGGGCGCGCAGGATCAGCGCCTCCGACTCGGCCAGCGCGCGCAGCAGCGCCGAATCCTGGCGCGCGAACGGCGTCGCCACCGTCTGCCCGTCGGCAATCGACAGCCGCGCCCGCAGATGGTCGGCACGGTGGTCGTTGGCGCGCACCGCCGCCCCCAGGACGGCCGGCTCGACCGGCGGAACCCCGGCCGGAAGGCCCGACAGCCGGTCGATCGCCGGCCGCAGGAACAGCACCGCGCAGACGAAGGCGGAAACAGGGTTGCCCGGCAGCCCGATCACAGCAGTGGCGCCGGCCCGGTCGCCCAGCCTGCCGAAGATCATCGGCTTGCCGGGACGCATGGCGATCTTCCAGAAATCCAGCGCAAACCCGTGCGCCGCCAGGCCCGCCTGCACCAGGTCGTGGTCGCCCACGCTGGCCCCGCCCGTGGTCACCAGCAGGTCGGCCTCCGCCGCGGCACCCGCGGCAGCGCCGATCGCGTCCACGTCGTCGCCCGCCAGCGGCAGCAGCATCGGCTCCGCCCCGCAGGCGCGCACCAGGGCCGCCAGGCTGTGCGAGTTCGAACTGACGATGCCGCCGGGACCCACCGGCTCGCCAGGCATGGAGATCTCGTCGCCGGTCGCCAGGATCGCCACGCGCGGCCGGCGCACCACGCTCAGCCACGGGTGGTTCGCAGCCGCGGCCAGCCCGATGTCGCGCGCGCCCAGCCGGCGGCCTGGCTGCAGGACGATGTCGCCATGCGCGAAATCCTGGCCCTGCCGCCGGATGTGCTGGCCTGCGTCGGGCGGCCGGCGCGCAAGCACCGTGTCCCCGTCGCTCTCCGCGTCCTCCTGCAGCAGCACGGAGTCTGCGCCGTTCGGGATCACGCTGCCGGTGAACAGCCTGACCGCTTCGCCCCATTTCAGCGTGCCGTCGAACGGCCGGCCCGCCGGTGCCGCACCCACCACGCGCAGGCGCGCGCCGGCCGCAGCGTCCGCGGCGCGCAGGGCGTAGCCGTCCATGGCCGAAACGTCGGCAGGGGGCTGCGTCAGCCGGGCCGCCACCGGTGCGGCCAGCACCCGGTTCCACGCCTCGGCCAGCGCCACCGTCTCGGCCGGAACCGGATGCAGTGCTGCCAGGATGCGCGCGCGGGCTTCCTCGACCGTCAGCATGAGCTACGGCGCCGTATGCACACCCGACTTGCCGCCTTCCTTGTGAACCACGCGAACCGCCTCGATCCGCATGAAGCGGTCGACCGCCTTGCACATGTCGTAGACGGTGAGTGCCGCCACCGAAACGGCCGTCAACGCCTCCATCTCCACCCCGGTGGGTCCCGTGGTGCGCACGGTGGCGGAAACCTCCACCCCGTCCTCCCCGGCGGTCAGCTCGATCGTGACGGCGCTGAGCGGCAACGGGTGGCAGAGCGGGATCAGCTCCGCCGTGCGCTTGGCCGCCATGATGCCGGCCAGCCGCGCGGTGCCCAGCACGTCGCCCTTCCCGGCAGTGCCGGCACGGATGATCGCCAGCGTCTCCGGCAGCATCGCCACCCTGCCGCGCGCGGTGGCCACCCGGTCGGTTGCCGGCTTTTCGGTCACGTCGACCATCACCGCCTGGCCGCCGGCGTCGAAATGGCTCAGCCCCGTCATCCGCCGAGCAGGGCGCGGGTTGCCGCAACCAGGTCCGGCTGGCGCAGCAGGCTTTCGCCCACCAGCATGCAATGGGCGCCGACGGCCGCGACACGGCGCAGGTCGGCGCTGTCGCGGATGCCGCTCTCGGTCACCAGGATGCGCCCCGGCGAGACGTGCGGCGCCAGCTCGATGGTGGTCTCCACGCTGGTGCGCAGCGTCTTCAGGTTGCGGTTGTTGATGCCGATCAGCGGGGTCTGCAGGCCGAGCGCCCGGTCGAGCTCCGCCCGGTCGTGAACCTCCGCCAGCACGTCGAGGTCGAGGTCGCGCGCCAGCCCCTCCAGCTCGATCGCCTGCGCGTCGCTCAGCGCCGCCATGATCAGCAGGATGCAGTCGGCCCCGTACGCCCGGCTTTCATAGACCTGCCAAGGATCGAGGATGAAGTCCTTGCGCAGCACCGGCAGGGAGACGGCGGCGCGCGCCGCCTCCAGATCCGCCAGGCTGCCCTGGAAATGCGGGCCGTCGGTCAGCACGCTCAGGCAGGCGGCGCCGCCCGCCTCGTAGTCGCGCGCGACGCCGGCCGGGTCGAGGTTGCCTCGGATCAGCCCGCCGGTGGGTGAGGCGCGCTTGATCTCGGCCACCAGGCCGCAGCGTCGGGCGATCAGCTTCTGCTTCAGCGCCTCGCCGAAGCCGCGCGGCTTGTCCCGGCGATGGGCGATGCGGGATCTGAGCGCCTGGATAGGGGTCGCCAGCCGTCGGCGGTCCACCTCGGCCGCGGTGTCGGCGCAGATGCGGGCAAGCGCGTCGCCTCCGGGGGGTCGGTCAGGGGGTAGCGCGTCGGGCATCGTCGGTGTCGGCTCCTGCGTGTCGGTTCGTCAGCGTCTCGAGCACGTTCAGTGCAGCACCCCCGTCCACCGCGGCAGCGGCCTGGGCCGCACCGTCCGCCAGGTCGGCAGCCCTCTCGGCAATCACAAGGGCGGCAGCGGCGTTGAACAGCACGGTGTCGCGGTAGGCCGATCTCTCCGCGCGCAACAACGCGCGAAGTGCCGCGGCGTTCGTCCCGGCGTCAGCACCGGCCAGGGCGCCGACAGGGGCGCGGCGCAGCCCGGCCTGCTCGGGGGTGACGGTGAAGCGGTGCAGCCCGCCGCCGCGCCACTCGGCCACCAGCGTCTCGCCGGCCAGCGTCAGCTCGTCCAGCCCCTGGCCGTGCACCAGCCAGGCGCGCTCGGTGCCGAGCGCCCCCAGCGTTTCGGCCATCGGCACCAGCCAGGCCGGGTCGTACACGCCGGTGAGCTGACGTCGCACCTGGGCCGGGTTCGACAGCGGGCCGAGCAGGTTGAAGATGGTGCGGAACCCAAGCTCGGCCCGTGCAGCGGCTGCGTGGCGCAGCGCGGGGTGGTGGTTGGGCGCGAACAAAAAGGCGAGGCCGGTCTCGCGCAGCTGCAGGCGCAGTTCGTCGGGCGTCTGGTCGAGCGGCAGGCCGAGTGCTGCAAGCACGTCGGCGCCGCCGGCGCGCGAGGACAGGGCGCGGTTGCCGTGCTTGGCCACCGGCACCCCGCAGGCCGCGACGACGAAGGCGGTTGCGGTCGACACGTTCAGCGTGTGGGCGCCGTCCCCGCCGGTGCCGCACACGTCGAGCGCGCCGGGCGGCGCCTCCACAGTCGTCATCCGCGCCCGCATGGCGCGCACCGCACCGGTGAGCTCGGCCCGGGTTTCGCCGCGCAGCCGCAGGGCGGTCAGCAGGCCGGCGATCTGCGCCGAACTTGCCGCCCCCTGCATGACCGAGGAGAACAGCGCCTCTGCCTCCTGCTCGGTCAGGCGTTCGCCCGCCGCCAGCCGGCCGAGGGCAGGCTTCACCGTGCCGGACATGGCCGTCAGGCGGCTGCTTCGCGCTGGCGGACGCGGCGGGCGAGGGTCAGGAAATTGGCCAGGATGTCGTGCCCATGTTCGCTCGCGATGCTCTCGGGGTGGAACTGGACGCCGTGGATCGGCAGCGTGGCGTGGCGCAGGCCCATGATCACCCCGTCCTCGGTGCGCGCGGTCACGCGCAACGCGTCCGGGACGGTATCGGGGCGGACCGTCAGGCTGTGGTATCGGGTGGCCCGGAACGGCGAGGGCAGGCCCGCAAACATGCCAGTGCCGTCGTGCAGCACCGGGCTGACCTTGCCGTGCATGGGGGAGGGCGCGCGGACCACCTCGCCGCCGAACGCCTGCCCGATCGCCTGATGCCCGAGGCAGACGCCGAGCAGCGGCGTGCCTGTGCGGGCCGCGGCGCCGATCAGGTCCAGGCAGATCCCGGCCTCGTCAGGCGAGCATGGGCCGGGCGACAGCACGATCGCGTCCGGGCTCAAGGCCAGGGCCTCGGCAGCGGTCAGGGCGTCGTTGCGGCGCACGTCGCACAGCTCGCCCAACTCGCCGAAATAGTGGACCAGGTTGAAGGTGAAACTGTCGTAGTTGTCGATCAGCAGGATCATGCCATCGAGACGTCGGCTGCGTAGGCCAGGGCGTCAAGTATCGTCGCAAGCGGCATGAAACCCGATGGCCCGAGCCGAGCCTGCGATACCATTATTTCGACGGTATCGTCCAAAAAAGGTTTACAGATCGTTGAGAAAGGGTTAGGAGTGGAGCATTCGATGACCTGCAATTTGAGGTGCCGACATGTTCCGCGCTGCTGCTCTCACCGCCGCCCTGACGCTCTGCACGCCGCTTACCGCGCTCGCCACGCCGATGGGCATCGTGTCGTCGGGGGTGGAGGGGTCCGACGGAAACACCTACCCGTTCGTCGGCACGAACTATCAGACCACCGGGGTCGACATGTCGACGAGCGGGTCGAGCACCACCCTGTCGTTCGCCACGCTGTTCAGCGGCAGCGACGTGGTGGGCGGCTACTCCATCCACTACGCTGACATCTTCCTCAATAACGGGCTGGCCATCTCCCTGGGCGACCAGACGAGCAATGGCGGGCTGACGCAGGCGGGCCTGTACCAGACCGGTTCGTACCTGACCTCGCAGCAGGTCTGGGGCGGCCGGTCGGGCGTGACCTACGGGCAGGGCTACCTGATGGGCGGCGCCGTGGACGCCTCGCCGACCGTGCTGACCGGCGGCCACCTGATCGAGGGCGTGTCGGTGACCGACACGGCTGTCAATGGCGGCTACGACCTGGCCATCATCATGGCCAACCTGCCCGCCCTCAGCAGCGTGACCGGCCTGTTCTGGGGAACCGGCGATTGCGGCAATGGCGGCGTCTACGCAGGCGCCGCGACACCTGTGCCGGAGCCCTCCACGGTGGCGCTGCTCGCGCTTGGGCTGACCGGGCTCGGCGTGCTGCGCTGCCGCAGGACGGGCGCCTCTGCCCTGGGATAGGTCATCCGGCGAACCCTTCGTTTGTCGAGCAGCTTGATCATCCAGACTGATTGCAGTCTGGATGATGCTGCCCAAGCGCGCGGACGGCGTCCCGCACGGCGTCCAGCGCGGCCCGGGCTTGCGTGCCGTCCGGGCCGCCGGCCTGGGCCAGGGTAGGCCGGCCACCGCCGCCCTTGCCGCCGACCGCGGCACTCGCCGCCTGCACCAGGCGAACGGCGTCCAGGCGCCCGGCGAGGTCCGCAGAGAGTGCGACCACGATGGCGGCCTTGCCCTCGGCCGTGGACACCAGCGCCACCACGCCCGTCTCGACCTGCTTGAGCACGGCTTCCGCCAGCCCTTTCAGCTCCTTCGGGGCAATTTCGCCCACGTCGCGTGCCGCCAGGCGGACGCCGCCCACCTCCTCGATGTCGGACGCGGTGTTGCCGGTTGCGAGCTTGCGCTGCAGGTCGCTGACCTGGCGTTCCAGGCGCCGGCGGTCTTCCAGCAGCGCCGCCACCCGGTCTGGCGCGTCGGCGGGCGCGGTGCGCAACGTGGCGGCGATGGTCTGCAGCCGGCGTTCGCTGGCTGCCGCAAAGGTTTCGGCGGCCTGCCCGGTCACCGCCTCGATGCGGCGAACCCCGGCGCCGACGGCGGACTCGCCCACCACGCGGAACAGGCCAATATCGCCGGTGCGGCGCACATGCGTGCCGCCGCAGAGTTCGATCGACCAGGCGGGCTTGGAGGTATCGCCCTCGCCCATGGCAACGACCCGCACCTCGTCGCCGTATTTCTCGCCGAACAGGGCCATCGCACCCTCGGCCACGGCCGCCTCCGGCGTCATCAGGCGGGTCGTCACCTCGGAGTTCTCGCGGATGCGCGCGTTGACCACCCGTTCGGCCTCGGCGAGTTCGTCGGCGGTGACGGGCTTGGGGTGGCTGACGTCGAAGCGCAGGCGGTCCGGCGCGTTGAGGCTGCCCTTCTGCTGCACATGGGTGCCAAGCGCACGGCGCAGCGCCTCGTGCAGCAGGTGGGTGGCGCTGTGGTGGGCGCGGATGCGGGTACGGCGGTCGTGGTCCACCTCGGCCAGCACGGCGCTGCCGATGCGGGCCTCGCCCTGCTCGATGCGGCCGACATGGACGAACAGGTCCGACAGCGTCCTCTGCGTGTCGGTCACCAGGATGCGCAGGCCGTCCGCGCCGGTGAGCGTGCCGGTGTCGCCGACCTGGCCGCCGCTCTCGGCATAGAACGGCGTCTGGTTCAGCAGCAGCCGCACCGCCGTTCCCGCCGGGGCGGACGCGACCAGCCGGTCGTCCACCAGGATGGCGCGGAGCTCGGCTTCGGCCTGTTCGGTGCCGTAGCCCAGGAACTCGGTGGGTCCGGCAGCGTCGCGGGCGGCGAAATACACGCCCTCGCTGGCGGCGTCGCCGGAGCCGGACCAGGCGGCCCTCGCGCGCAGGCGCTGCTCGGCCATCGCGGTCTCGAAGCCGGCAGCGTCGACCGTGCGGCCCTGTTCGCGCAGCGCGTCCTGGGTCAGGTCGAGCGGGAAGCCGTAGGTGTCGTAAAGCCGGAACGCCACCTCACCAGGCAGCGTGCCGCCTTCGGCTAGGCGGGACGTCTCCTCGGCGAGCAGGGCCAGCCCGCGATCCAGCATCGCCTTGAAGCGGGTCTCCTCCAGCCGCATGGTTTCGGCGATCAGCGTCTCGGCGCGGCCAAGCTCGGGGTAGGCAGCGCCCATCTGGCGGACCAGGGCGGGCACCAGCCGGTAGAAGACGGGGTCGCGCGCGCCCATCATGTGCAGGTGGCGCATGGCGCGGCGCAGGATGCGGCGCAGCACGTAGCCGCGTCCCTCGTTGGACGGCAGCACCCCGTCGGCCATCAGGAAGGCCGAACTGCGCAGATGGTCGGCGACGATGCGGTGGCTGGCGCGGAACGGGCCGTCCGCCGGCACGCCGGTCGCCTCCGCGCTGGCCGCGATCAGCGCGCGGAACGTGTCGGTGTCGTAGTTGTCGTGCACGCCCTGCAAGATGGCGGCAAAGCGTTCGAGGCCCATGCCGGTGTCGATCGACGGGCGCGGCAGAGGGGTGCGGGTGCCCGGCGGGTTCTCCTCGTACTGCATGAAGACCAGGTTCCAGATCTCGATGAACCGGTCGCCATCCTCGCCCGCGCTGCCCGGCGGGCCGCCGGGGATGCTCTCGCCGTGGTCGTAGAAGATCTCCGAGCAGGGGCCGCAGGGGCCGGTATCGCCCATGCGCCAGAAATTGTCGGCGGTGGGGATGCGCACGATGCGCTCGTCCGGCAGGCCGGCGATGCTGCGCCAGAGGGCGGCGGCATCCTCGTCCTCGGCGAACACGGTGACCAGCAGTTTTTCGCGCGGGATCGCGAAATCCCGGGTCAGCAGGGTCCAGGCGAGTTCTATCGCCTCGGGCTTGAAGTAGTCGCCGAAGCTGAAATTGCCGAGCATTTCGAAGAAGGTGTGGTGGCGGGCGGTGTAGCCCACGTTGTCGAGGTCGTTGTGCTTGCCGCCGGCGCGCACGCATTTCTGGGCGCTGGCGGCGCGGACGTATGGTCGGCGTTCCTGGCCCGTAAAGACGTTCTTGAACTGGACCATGCCGGCGTTGGTGAACAGCAGGGTCGGGTCGTTGCGCGGGACCAGGGGGGAGCTGGAGACGATCTGGTGCCCGTGGCCGGCAAAATAGTCGAGGAAGGTTGCGCGTATGTCGTTGCTGCTTGGCATGGCGGGGACGTAGCGCAGGGGCGGCGGGTAGGGAAGGCGGCGGCTTACAGCAGGGCGGCGGCCGGATGGCCTTCAGGAATCAGGGTGAGGATGCCGGGCTGGCTGGCGCGGGCTGTGGTGACGGCGCGTTTGGGGCAGATTTTCAGGCAGCCGACCTCGATGATGCCGACCTGCCCGCGCCGGCCGCTTGCCTTCAACGCGCCGCGGACGGCCTGGCGCAGCGTTTCGCGGCCATCCCCCCCGAAGCCGCCATGCAGCTTCTTGCTGCATTTGCGGCAGATCAGCAACGTGTCCGTCCAGCCCGTCACCACGGTCTGGACGGAGCAGGGGGCGGGCGGCTTGCTCATGCCGAGTCAGGTGGTGCCAGGGGTGTCAGTGCGCCACCCTTCCCGTCAGGCCCAGATAGACCGTGCCGCTCGGTGACGGCGTGGCGCCCACGACGGTGCCGGCATCGTTTATGCCGATGAGCAGGGTGGCGGCGCGGCCTGGCGCGTCGATCGGCCCGGAATAGGTCGACGTCGCGCTGTCATAGGTGAAGCCATGCACGACGCCGGAGGAGTCGGTGAAGTGGCCGGCCACGGTGCCGCTGCTGTTGATGGCATGCGCGATCGTCCGCGATGCGCCCGGGTAGCCGAGGGTCGTGACGGCAGACCCGTCAACCAGGTAGTTCGCAAGGATGTTGTTGTTGGCGTCGAAGCTCTGGGCCACGACCTGGTGGCGGTCGTTGACGCCGGTGCTGACGAGGTAGTTGGCGCCGCTGACCGTGACGGCCCGGAACGTGCTGCCAGTCAGGGTGAATGCCCGCGAGTAGCCCGAAGCGTCCGAATACGTCCCGGCGATCAGGCCCTTGTCGCTGATCGCGTTCAGCTGGGTGCCGCCCATCGCGGCGTTGCTCTCCGGCGCCAGATAGTCGGTGTAGGTTCCGTCCTTGTAGATGAAGCCGACAGCACTTTGGGCCGCGTTGATGTAGTAGCCCACCACCACGCCGGCCGCGTTGACGCCGTAGCATTGGGTGGCGGTGCCGGAAGGGTCGCTGATGACGGTCGTGCTGCTTGCCTTGACCAGGGTGCAGACGGGCGTTCCGGAGCGCGGGGTGACCTCGGACAGAACGGCATTGGTCTTGCTGACTGCCCAGAGGATGGTCGATCCGCCCATCGGCGCTTTCGACACCTTGAAGGTGTAGCTCTGGGCCAGCACGGCATGCGGCGTCGAGCCGAGTAGCAGGAATGCTGCGACGAAAATCGGACGCATCGGCGATGTTCCTTTCACGAGGTTCAATGGTGGCCACGCAGGTCGATGCACCAGGCCGAAGCCTGCCTGCACCCGGCACGACTGAACACAAGCGCCAATGGAAGTCTTGACGAAATCCCGACCAAGTCCGACGAAAAACCGAGATTCGGTTGTATGCGCCTGTCGGTTGCGGGCCGAGAAGACTTCTGCCCGGCCGTGAGGTAATGATGCCCTGCAAGACTTTCTGGGTCTGCTATAGCGCGATTGAGTTGATCGAATGACTTGCAACCGGATGCATCTTCATTTGACACATCCTGTTCACGGGCCTGGCGCGCGCGCAGGCCCCTGATGGCAGCCTGAAGATCGTCAGCTCGAAGAACGGGGTCGGAACCAAGTTTGTGATTGCCGCAACCAAGCAGGTCACGAATGTGAAGACCTCGGCGAAGGTGCCGGCCGGGACGGAGACATACATCGCTGGGTATGTATTGGTGAACGAGAGTACGTGCACCTTCGATGGACCCGGCAAATGGACCGTGAAAAAGGCGCCGACGAACGGCACGATCACGACGGGCACTGAAACGGCAACGCTGGACGACGGCAGCTGCCCAGTCGTGGACTTCACCTTTGCGACGATCTCGTACACCTCGACGGTGGCAGGTGCGAAATCCGACAAACTGGTCGCCGACTGGAACCAGGCGTATGAAGGGGTGAATTACGTCGTCGTGGACACGTTCCGGCTCAAGATCAAGCCGTAATATCGACGCCGGCCTAGACCTACGGAGCTGCGTCTGCGCCGAAACAAGGTGCCCAGGAGTGGAATCGAACCACCGACACTGCGATTTTCAGTCGCATGCTCTACCAACTGAGCTACCTGGGCGTCGCTTGGAGGCGGGAGGCTTACTCCACCGGTTCGAGGTGATCAAGCGCGCCATCGCCGCCATCCGCAGCGTCTTCCGGGGTGCCTGGCACCACATACTGGGCGGTCAGCCAACGGCCGAGATCGATGTCGGCGCAGCGGGCCGAGCAAAACGGCCGCGGCGCCTCGCCAGCCGGTTTTCCGCAGATGGGGCAGGGTCTGGTCATGCGTCCTCGATCACCCAGCCTTCCGGCGGCAGCGCAGGGTCTGCCTGCAGGATCAGGGGATGGGTCAGCCGCCGCGCAAGGTCGGGCAGCGCCACCGGGTCGGCCTGCAGCGCGGCCACCAATGCGGGCGAGGCGCGCAGCCCGGGTCGCAGCCGTGCGGGCCCGGCCGCCACCCGGCGCAGCGCCGCCAGCCCGGCCGCGTGCGGCCCGGCCAGCCTCTCATGCAGCGGGGCGGCGCCGCGCGGCCGGACGATCTCGGCCAGGCCCAGATGGCTGAAACCGAGCAGCCGGGGCCGCTGCGGGTCCGACGCCAGCGCCTGGTGCAGATCGGACGCCAGCGACGCGCGCCGGCGGATCGGGATCCCGGCCAGGTCGAGCAGGATGGCCCCGGACAGATCACGCAGCGCGATCTGGCGCGCGAGCGCGGGCAGGGCGTCCCGGTTGGCGGCAAGCTGGCCCGCGGATTTCTGGACGCGCGCTGCCATGGCCGATCCGCCGTCCAGGTCGATGGCGGTCAGCGCCGGCGTCGGCGTGAAGGTGGCGCGCAGGCCCCCCGGCAGAGCGGCCATGGACGTGCCAAGCTCGTCGACCTCCGCCTCCAGCGTGTCGTCGAACGCGCAGGCCACCGGCGTCACCCGCGTCCCGAACGCCCGGCGAAGCTGCGCCAGCACGGATGGGTCGTCGACCAGCACAGGGGCGTCCGGACAGGCCAGCGCCATGCGAGCCAGAGCGTGCGGGCCCCGCCTGAGCAGGCGCGGCGGCCCGGGCTCGGTCACCTCCTGCAGCTCCGACAGGCGCGGTCCCTTCCCGCCCTGCGCCGTGCGTGTCACGCGCACGGTCAGCTTCGTGCCCTCCGGGTGCCTGCCGCCCTCGCCATCGGGCAGAAAGCCGGTGGCGCCGCCAATGTCTGCGAAAGCGCCCGCCATAGCCGGCACGCGGCTGGTGATGCGGGCGGCATGGACGTCGCCCAGCCCGTCCGGCGCGCCGGGGCGCCACAGGCCGTAGGCGGTGAGCATGTCGCCGTCCAGCACCGCCGCGCGGATCTCGCCCGGACTGCACGACGCGCGGACGGTGATCACGGCACCAGGTAGCCGCGGCCCCTCAGGAGCTGCGCGCATTCGAACAGCGGCAATCCGACCACGCCGGAGTAGCTGCCGTGCAGCGCGCGCACGAAAGCCGCAGCGGCGCCCTGGATGGCATAGCCGCCCGCCTTGCCCTGCCACTCGCCGCTGTCGAGGTAGGCACGTCTCTGATCGTCGGTAAGCCTGGCGAAAATGACCGTGCTCTCGCAGAGCCGGTGCGACTGGCCGCCGTCGGGCCCGATCAGGGTCAGCGCGGTCAGCACGTGGTGACGCCTGCCGGAGAGCAGGGCCAGGCAGCGTTCGGCCTGCTCGCGCGTCTCTGCCTTGGGCAGCGCGCGACGGCCGACGGCAACGACCGTGTCGGCCGCGAGCACGAAGGCGCCGTCGGTCGCGGCGGCGCTGGCCTTTTCGCGTGCCAGCCGCTCGGCCAGCAGGCGCGGCAGCTCGGCGGGGCGCGGCGTCTCGTCGATGTCCTGTGGAGCGATCCTGTACGGGGTGACGCCGATCTGCGCCAGCAGCATCAGGCGGCGCGGGCTGGCCGAAGCCAGGATCAGGGAGGCGGGCAGATCACTTGAACCGGAACGTGATGCGGCCCTTGCTGAGGTCGTAGGGGGTCATTTCCACGTTCACCCTGTCGCCCGCCAGCACGCGGATGCGGTTCTTGCGCATCTTGCCGCTGACCTGGGCCAGGATGGAGTGCTCGTTGGTGTCCAGTTTCACCCGGAACATCGCGTTTGGCAGCAGTTCGGTGACGATACCGCTGAACTCGATCATGTCTTCTTTGGACATCAAACCTCAGATATTGATTGACGGCGCGGTTGTGCTGACGCGGGGCTGCGGGGTCAACCCGCCATTCCTGAAATGGTGGGACGCCTGATGAATGTCACGAGCCGGCAGGCTCCAGCCGGACCGTCAGGCTGCGCGCATGCGCCTGCAGCCCCTCGGCTTCGGCCAGCAGCGCGCCCGGCGGGCCGATCCTGGCCAGCGCCGCGCGGTCCGCGTCGATCCAGGTGGTGCGCTTGAGGAAGTCGTAGGTGGACAGGCCCGAGGCGTAGCGCGCGGTGCGGCCGGTGGGCAGGACGTGGTTGGGGCCGGCGATGTAGTCGCCCAGCGCTTCGGGCGTGAACCGGCCGAGGAACACGCTGCCGGCATGGCGCAGGCGGGCGAACAGGGCCTGCGGGTCGGCCACCATCAGCTGCAGGTGTTCGGGCGCCAGGCGGTCCGACAGGGAGGCGGCCTCGTCCCAGTCGCGGACCAGGATGATGGCGCCGTTGGCGGCCCAGCTGGCGCCGGCGATGGCGGCACGCGGCAGCGTGGGTATCTCGGCCTGGACCGCGCGGGCGACCGCTTCGGCGAAAGCCTCGCTGTCGGTGATCAGGATGGATTGCGCGGACGGGTCGTGCTCGGCCTGGGCCAGCAGGTCGATGGCCACGTGCCTGGCGCTGTTGCGGGCGTCGGCCAGGATCAGCACCTCCGACGGCCCGGCAACCCCGTCGATGCCGACACGCCCGAACACCTGGCGCTTGGCTTCGGCCACGTAGGCGTTGCCCGGCCCCACGATACGGTCCACGGGCGGGATGCTGGCCGTGCCGTAAGCCAAGGCCGCTATCGCCTGCGCTCCGCCGACGCGATAAATCTCGCCGACGCCGGCGCGGCGCGCGGCCGCCAGCACCAGCGGGTCGAGCACGCCGTCGGGCGTCGGCACGCACATCGCGATCCGGCCGACTCCTGCCACGCGCGCGGGCAGGGCGTTCATCAGCACCGAGGACGGATAGGCTGCTCGGCCGCCAGGAACGTAGATGCCGACGCTGTCGAGCGCGGTCCAGCGCAGGCCCATGGTCAGGCCGGCATCGTCGTGCATCTGCATGTCGACGGGCAGCTGGGCGCGGTGGAACGACTCGATCCGGGTTGCGGCCACATCCAGCGCGGCGAGCAGGTCGGGGGCGACCTGTGCGGCCGCCGCCTCGATCTCGGCGTCGCTGATCCGCAGCCGTGCGGGCGTGAGCGCCATGCGGTCGAACCGCTCGGTGCAGGCGCACAGCGCGGCATCGCCGTTCCGCCTGATGTCGGCCACGATGCCGGCCACCACGCCGTGCACGCTGTCGGTGGTTTCGCGCGCCTCGTCCAGCAGCGATGCGAAGGTGGCGGCGAACCCTGGATCGGCGGTCGACAGGCGCCTCATGCGGCCGCGGCGCGGAACCGGGCGACCCAGGCGCCTATCTCCTCCGGCCGGGTCTTCAGCGCCGTGCGGTTGACGATCAGCCGGCTGGTCACCTCGGCGATCACCTCGGTCTCCCGCAGGCCGTTGGCGCGCAGGGTGGAGCCGGTCTGCACCAGATCGACGATCAGGCGCGACAGGCCAAGGCCAGGCGCCAGTTCCATCGCCCCGTTCAGGTGCACGATGTCTGCGTGGATGCCGCGCGCCGCGTAATGGCGCCTGGCGGTGTTGGGATACTTGGTCGCGACACGCACGGTGGACCAGCGCGCCGGATCGTCCGGTCCGGCGTCGAGCGGGGCCGCCACCGAGACGCGGCAGGCACCGATCTTGAGGTCGAGCGGTGCGTAGATCTCGGAAAAATCGAACTCCCCCAGCACGTCCGCGCCGCAGATGCCGATCTGCGCTCCGCCATAGGCCACGAAGGTGGCAACGTCGAAGGGACGCACGCGCACCACGTCCAGCATCGGGTCGGCGGTAGGAAAACGCAGGCGGCGGCTGTTCTCGTCGGCGTAATCGGGCGCGGGCTCGATGCCGGCGCGCGCGAGCAGCGGCCCGCATTCGGCCAGGATGCGGCCCTTCGGCAGCGCCAGCACCAGCGGCGCAGGCACGTCCGGCGCCAGCGCTGCGTGCGGGTAGGGTGCGGTCATCGGCAGGTGGCCAGCATGGCGGGCGCTTACCATGCGGTGCCGGGCCTGTCAGGTGCGGCGCGGCACGACGCCACGCGCCTGCCCCTGTCCCGCATGTCGTGGCGGGCCTGCGTGCTTGACCGCCGCAAGTCCGGCATGCCCTGGTCGCCTGGGGGCGGCACCGGGCCGCCTCACCCATGCCGGACTGGATCCTCCCATGCACATGCGAACAGCGTTTCTCGCCAGCGCGCTGCTGCTGCCGGCGGCTACCTCCGTCCAGGCGGCGACGCAGCCCGACGCGGCGTTGCTGGCCGCGGTGCACAGCCCCGCCCGCACGCCCAAGATGGTGGCGCGCGACCCGGCGCGGCACCCCGCCGAAGAGCTCGCCTTCTTCGGCCTGCGGCCGTCATCCAGCGTGGTCGAGATCTGGCCGGGCGGCGGCTACTGGACGGAGATACTGGCGCCCTACCTGGCGGCGTCCGGCCATTACACGGTGGCGCTGCCGAGCGGCAGCGACGAGGAAAAGGACGCGGCCCGGTTCCGCCAGCACTTCGTGGACAAGCCCGGCTTCGGCGCGATGCAGCTGTCGGAGATGGGGCCGGGACACATGACCATCGCGCCGCCCGGCTCGGCCGATTTCGTGCTCACGTTCCGCAACGTGCACAACTGGATGGCAGGCGGGTTTGCCGATCAGGCCTTCGCCGCGTTCTACGCGGCCCTGAAGCCCGGCGGCGTGCTGGGCGTGGAAGAGCATCGCGGGCTCGACACCGTGAAGCAGGACCCCAAGGCGGAAAGCGGCTACGTCCGCCAGGACTACACCATCGCGCTGGCCAAGAAGGCGGGTTTCGAGCTGGCCGGCTCGTCCGAGCTGGACGCCAACCCGCGCGACACGAAGAACTACCCCCAGGGCGTGTGGACCCTGCCGCCGAGTTTCGCGATGGGCGCGGTGGACCACGCCAAATACGCCGCGATCGGGGAGGGCGACAACTTCATCCTGAAATTCCGCAAGCCGGCGCGGTGACTTGGCCCGGCTGCAGGTCAGCCCTGGCCTGTCGATCGACGAGGCGGAGCTGAGCGAGCGTTTCGTGCTCGCCTCCGGCCCAGGCGGGCAGAACGTCAACAAGGTGTCCACGGCGGTGGAGCTTCGCTTCGACGTGCGCGGGTCGGCCTCTCTGCCCGATGCGGTGAAGGCCCGCCTGGTCCGGCTGGCGGGCGGGCGCATGACGCAGGAGGGCGTGCTGGTGATCGGCGCGCAGCGGTTTCGCTCCCAGGCGCGCAACCGGGAGGACGCGCTGCAGCGGCTGCTCGCGCTGGTCCGGGAAGCGGAGACGGCGCAGAAGCGAAGGCGGCCGACGCGGCCGACCTACGGATCGCAGCAGCGTCGGCTGGAGAGCAAGGGCGTGCGCTCCGGCACCAAGGCGATGCGCCGCCGGCCGGAAGGCGAGTGAGCGCCTGAACGCAGTTACCGATTCGCTGACGCGAACCGTACTGCCTCGTCGGCCGCGCGGAACAGGGCGCGCGCCTTCTGCCGGGTTTCCTCGTACTCGGACTCGGCCACGCTGTCGGCAACCACGCCGCAGCCTGCCTGCACGTGCATCGTGCCGTCCTTCACCACGGCGGTGCGCAGGCCGATGCAGGTGTCCATGCTGCCGTCAGGCGCGAAGTAGCCGATGCAGCCGGCATAGATGCCGCGGCGCGACGGTTCCAGCTCGGTTATGATCTCCATGGCGCGTATCTTCGGCGCGCCGGACAAGGTGCCGGCAGGAAAGCCGGCAACGAGCGCGTCCACCGCGTCGACGTCGGCGCGCACGCGGCCCTCCACGGTCGAGGAGATGTGCATGACGTGGCTGAACCGTTCGACGGCAAAGCTTTCCGTCACCCGCACGCTGCCGAGCTCGCAGACGCGGCCGACATCGTGCCGGCCGAGGTCGATCAGCATCAGGTGCTCGGCCCGCTCCTTCGGGTCGGCGAGCAGCTCGGCCTGCAGGCGAGAATCCTCGTCCGGGGTCGCGCCGCGCGGGCGAGTGCCGGCGAGCGGGCGTATGGTGACGGTGCCGCCGCGCAGGCGGACCAGGATCTCGGGGCTGCTGCCGACGACGCAGAAGCCGCCGAAATCGAGGAAGAACAGGAACGGGGCAGGGTTGATGCGGCGCAGCGCGCGGTACAGCGCAAACGGCGGCAGGGCGAAGGGCGCGGAGAAGCGCTGGCTTGGAACCACCTGGAACACGTCGCCGGCGGCGATGTAGTCCTGCGCGCGCGCCACCGCGGCCAGGAATGCTTGCCGCGTCATGTTGGAGCGCGGCTCGGGCTGCGGCGGCAGGCTGACGGGTGCGGCATGCGGCAGCGGGCGGTCGAGCGCGGCGCGGGCGCCGGCCAGGCGCGCCTGGGCGTCCGCCCATGCAACGTCCGGCTCGATGCCCTCAACAGGGTAGATGGGGGCTGCCAGCGTCAGTTCGTCGCGCACGTTGTCGAACACCGCGAACAGGGTAGGGCGCAGCAGCACGGCGTCCGGCAGACCGAGCTCGTCCGGCTGGGTGTCGGGCAGGCGCTCCATCAGGCGGACCATGTCGTAGCCGAGATAGCCGAACAGGCCGCCGATCATCGGCGGCATGCCCGGAGGCAGCACCATGCGGGTTTCCGCCAGCAGGGCGCGCAGGCTGTCCATGGCGGGGCGCGGGTCGGCCGCGAAGGCGTGCGGCGCGCGACGGGCGTCGCGGTTCATCTCGGCCATGCCGGCGCGGCAGCGCCAGATCAGGTCCGGCGCCATGCCGATGACCGAGTAGCGGCCCCTGGCGGTGCCGCCCTCGATGCTTTCGAGCAGGAAGCTGTTGGGCTGCCCGTGCGCGAGCTTGAGGAAGGCCGCGACCGGAGTCTCCAGGTCGGCCACCCCCGTCCACCATGCCAGGCGCGCCGCGGCGGGTGGATGCAGGGCGCTCACTCGTTCGGCTGGAGGACCAGTCCCATCACCACGTTCGGCCGCACCACGGGCTTGGCGGCGTCGCGCACCGCGGTCGCATACATCTGCACGTAGTCGTCGCGAAGCGCCCTGGTCAGGCCCTCGCGCGCCTGGCTCAGTCCGGCGGTGTCCGCGCGCGGGTCGGGCGGGATCACCTGGGCGAGCTGGGCGACGACGAACCCCGCATTGGTCTCGATCATCGTCGCCTCGTTGGGGGCCAGGGTGAACAGCCGCTGCGACAGCTCAGCCGGCACGCCCGGCTGCGGCCGTCCGCGGGCCAGCGGCGGTGTCCTGGCAACCTGCCTGCCGCTGCCCCAGGCGGCGTTGGCCAGGCTCTGCCCGGACTTGACCAGGGTCAGGATGTGCGCGGCTTCGGTTTCCTGGGTGTGGTGCACCTGGTCGGCGCGCCAGTCGGCCAGCACCTGGTCGCGCACCTGGTCGAAAGGTTTCCTCGCGGGCTTGGTGACGCTGTCCACCGCGACGGCGAACCAGGTATGCGACGGGCCCTCGATGGGCGTGATGGCGTCGCCGGGGTTCGTCTTGAACGCGGCGTCGATGATGGCCTGCCTGGCGTCCGGCGCGGCGGGGATCGGCGCAGGCGAGCCGTCGGGGGTGTGTCCCTGGGCGTCCAGCGTTCCGGCGGCACCCGTGGCGCCGAGATCGGCGGGGACCTCGTCTATCTTGGCCCCGCCGGCGAACAGGTCCTGCAGCTTCTGGGCGCGCGCGTCGATCAGGTCGGCGGCGCGCTCCGCTGCCAGCTTGGCGCGCACCCCGTCCCCGACTGCGCCGAAATCGGGGTTGCGCGCGGGGGTGATGGAGGCGACCCGCAGCACGTAGGTGCCGAGCGGCTCCACCACAGGCCCGACCACGGCGCCGGATGCGGCGGAGAATGCGGCGCGGGCCAGTTCGGGCGAGGGCACCTGTTCCTGGGTGGCGTCGTCCAGCGGCACCGCAGTGGCGCCTGCCTTCTTCGCCGCGTCCTGCATGGCGTCCCACCCGGCGCCCGCCCGCCACTGCGCGGCAAGCGTTGCGGCCACGTTGGCCGAACCCGTGGTGATCACCTGGATCGAGCGTTTTTCGGGCGAGACGTACTCGGCCTTGTGCTGGGCGAACCAGGCGCGCTGGTCGGCCTCGGACACATCGAGGCTGCGGCCGATGCTGTCGGGCGACAGGATCACCGCCTTGACGTGGCGGTACTCCGGCGAGGTGTAGCGGGCGGGGTTGTTGTCGTAGAAGCGGCGCAGCACCGCCTCGGGCGGGGCAGGGGGCAGCGGCTGGCCGGCAAACGGCAGGGTCAGCGTGTCGGCGGTGCGGTGCTCGCCCAGGTATTTGTGAATCATGCCGGTCAGCAGCTCCGATGGCTGGCCGGCGGCGCCCACGGTCTGCAGCAGCTGGTTGCGCGCCACGTCCTCGCGGATCAGGTCGAGGAAGCGCGCTTCGGTCATGGTGTTGTTGGCAAGCACCTGCAGCAGCACGCGCCGGTCGAACGTGCCGCCGGCGCCCTGGAACTCGGGCATCGCGAACACGGCCTGGCGCACCTGCTCGTCCGGCACGGCGATGCCCAGGCGCGTCACCTCGCCGGCCAGCGCCTGCTGGGTCACCAGCCGGTCGAGCGTCTGCTGCGCCACCTGGAACTTCACTTCCGTGGGCACCTGCGAGGGATCCGGCAGGCGCTCGGACTCACGGCGCAGGCTGGCCTGATACTCGGCCATGAACGCCTGCGGCGTGATGTCGTGCCCGCGCACGGTGGCGACCGCAGTGCTGCCCGCGCCGATGTTGCGGACCACGTCGGCGACGCCCCAGCTGGCGAAGCTGGCGCCGAGAAGGACCAGCAGCAGCCTGGCGGGCCAGGTGTTCACGATTTTTCTGAAGGCGGCGAGCATTCCTTCAGCATAGTCGGGGACGCCCAGGGGTTCCACCCCCGGCGGCCGCGGGCAAAGGCGGCTGGCGAGCAGCTTCGCCACTCAGACTGATTCCAGTCCGAATGATACTGCTCTAAGCAAGGCCGTCCTTTGAACCTTCGGGAGCGTGGTCTTGCGGCAGCTGGTGGCGGGCAACTGGAAGATGAACGGGTCCTGCCGGCAGGCTGCGACACTGGCCGAGGCGCTGCGCGGGGAGGCTGGCCTGGCCTGCGACCTGCTGGTCTGTCCGCCCTTCACCCTGATCGACCGGGTCGCCGGCCTGTTGCTGCACACGCCGGTGGCCGTGGGCGGCCAGGACTGCCACGCCCAGGCGCAGGGCGCCCACACCGGCGACATCTCCGCCGAGATGCTGGCCGAGCTCGGCTGCAGCGCCGTGATCGTCGGCCATTCGGAGCGGCGGCAGGATCATGGCGAGACCGATGCCGAGGTCCAGGCCAAGGTGCGGGCGGCCGTGCGCGCCGGACTGACGCCGATCGTCTGCGTGGGGGAAACCCAGGCGCAGCGCGATGCCGGGCAGGAGGTGGCGGTGGTGCGCGGCCAGCTTGCCGCCAGCCTCCCCCACGATTTCGCGGGCGTGGTCGCCTACGAGCCGATCTGGGCCATCGGCACCGGACGCACGCCCACAAGCGACGACGTCGAGACCGTGCACCGGCACGTGCGCGCGGCGCTTGTCGAGCGTCTCGGCCAAGGCGGTCGTTCGGTTCGCATCCTCTACGGCGGCTCGGTCAAGCCGGACAACGCCGCCGAGCTGCTTCGCGTGCCTGAGGTGGGCGGCGCGCTGGTGGGCGGCGCGTCGCTGTCGGCCGACAGCTTCCTGGCGATCGCCCGGGCGGCGGCCTAGGCCGTAGAGCAGATCCCGATCAGACGGAATCGTCTGATCGGGTGAGGATGCTCGCAAGACAACAAGCCAGAGCCTGTGGAGTGAACGCAAGTGAACGAAACATGCTCTGGCGCTTTGCATCCGCACCCCGCTTCTGTAGAAGCCGCGCTTTCACCCGAGAGCCAATCTCCCAGATGAACGCGTTGCTGACCCTGACCCCCGTGCTGCGCGTGCTGCACCTGTTCGTGACGCTGGCGATGATCGGCGTGGTGCTGATCCAGCGCAGCGAAGGCGGGGGCTTAGGCATCGGCTCGACCCAGGGCATGGGTTCGTTCATGACCGGGCGCGGCACGGCAAACCTTCTGACCCGCACCACCGCCATCCTGGCCGCGCTGTTCTTCGCCATCTCGCTCAGCCTGGCCCTGCTCAACAAGGGCACCAGCGGCGTCGGCCGCAGCATACTGACGCTGCCTGCCCCTGTCCCAGGCGCAAGCGTGCCTGCCGGTCCGCGCGCCACCGTCGTCCCCGCCAAGCCGGCCGCCCCCGCCAAGCCCGCGCCGCAGGTCCCCACGCATTGAGCGTGCTGGCTTCGGCCAGCGCGGATGCCGACATTGCTGTCGTGGGTGCCGGGGTTGCCGGGCTGGCGGCGGCAGGCCTGCTGCGCGGCAAAGGGCTGCGGGTGGCGCTGCTCGAGCGCGGCGCGCGGACCGGCGGCCGTGCCTGGACCGACCGGCCTGCTGCACTCGGCGGCGCGCCGTTCGACCACGGACCGCAATGGCTGCACGCCGCACAGCGCAACCCGCTGATCGCGCTCGCACAGTCGCGCGGTGTCGCCGTGCATCCCGACACGCCCTGGGACGATCGGTCCCTGGTGATGGACCCGCCCGGCCGCCCGGCCGCCTCCACGGCGTACGACGACGCAGAGGCGCGCTGGCAGGACGTGGTGCGAGCCCGGCTGGGCGGGGCGGATACCAGCCTGGCCCGCGCCGCGCAGGCGGTGGCCGACGACCCCTGGACCGCCACCATTGAGGCCTGGGAGGGTGCGATCATCGCGGCCGGCGACGCCGACGAGCTGAGCCTGCACGACTGGCACGCCAACGCGCTTGAGGGCGAAAACTTCGTGGCGCCTGGCGGGCTGGGCGCTCTGGTCGCGGCCTGCCTCGCGCCGGACGCGGGCGAAGTCCGGCTTGGCGTCCGCGTCACCGGCATCGAGGCCGAGCCTGGCGGCGTGCGGGTGCTCACCGACCAGGGCGTGCTGCGCGCCGGTGCGGCGCTGGTGACGGTGTCGACAGGCGTGCTGCGCGCCGAGGCCATCGCCTTCGCGCCGGCCCTGCCGAACCATGTGCTGCGGGCGCTGGACGGCCTGCCGATGGGGTTGCTGAGCAAGATCGCCCTGCGCGCCGCAGACGCCGAACGGTTCGGCCTGAAGCCGGCCACCGGCGTGTTCCGGCGGCTGGAGGCGCGCGGCGCGCCGTTCCTGTCGACGATCTTCTGGGCCGGCGGCACCGACCTGGCCGTGGGCTTCGTGGGCGGGCGTGCCGCCTGGGCGCTGGCCGGCCGGCCGGACGAAGCCGCTTCCTTCATGCTGGACGACCTGGCCGCGACGCTGGGCCACGACGTGCGGCGGCACCTCGTGCCCGGTCTGGCCACGCGCTGGGGCGAGGATGCGTGTTTCCTCGGCGCGTACGCCTACGCCACGCCAGGCAACGCCGGAGCGCGGGCGGTGCTGGGTGCGCCGCTCTGGGACGGGCGGCTGATGTTCGCGGGCGAAGCCTGCGCGACGGACGGCCTGGCCGGCACGGTGGCGGGCGCATACCTCAGCGGCAGGCATGCCGCGCAGGCGATGCTGGGTTGCCTGCAGCCGGCCCGCCCTGACGGCTTTCCGGGGGCGGCACGATCCGTGTAGAAGGGTCGCCCATGACGCGGTTCGTATTCATCACCGGCGGCGTGGTCTCCTCCCTCGGCAAAGGCATCGCCTCGGCAGCGCTCGCGGCACTGTTGCAGGCGCGCGGCTACCGCGTGCGGCTGCGCAAGCTCGACCCCTACCTCAACGTCGATCCCGGCACGATGAGCCCCTACCAGCATGGCGAGGTGTTCGTGACCGATGACGGGGCCGAAACCGACCTCGACCTAGGCCATTACGAACGTTTCACCGGCGTTCCGGCGACCAGGGCCGACAACGCGACGACCGGGCGCATCTACTCGGAGGTGATCGCGCGCGAGCGCCGCGGCGACTACCTGGGCGCCACCGTCCAGGTGATCCCGCACATCACCGACGCGATCAAGGAGGCGATCGTGCGCGAGACCGACGACCTCGATTTCTGCCTGATCGAGATCGGCGGCACGGTGGGCGACATCGAAAGCCTGCCGTTCCTGGAAGCCATCCGCCAGCTGGGCAACGAGCTGGGGCAGGAGCACACGATGTTCGTGCACCTGACCCTGGTGCCCTACATCCCGAGTGCCGGCGAGCTGAAGACCAAGCCGACGCAGCATTCGGTCAAGGAACTGCTCAACGTCGGCATCCAGCCGCAGATGCTGCTGTGCCGCTGCGATCGTCCGATTCCGGAGAACGAGCGGCGCAAGATCGCCTCGTTCTGCAACGTGCGGCCGAGTGCGGTGATCCCCGCGCTGGACGTCGATACCATCTACAACGTGCCGATCAGCTATCACGAGCAGGGCATGGACCGCGAGGTGCTGCGCCATTTCGCGCTGCCCTTCGAGCAGCCGCCCGACATCGCGCGCTGGCAGCGCATCGTCGGCATCGTGCGCGCGCCCGAAGGCGAGGTACGCATCGCCATCGTGGGCAAGTACATCAACCTTCTGGACAGCTACAAGAGCCTGGCCGAAGCGTTGGCGCATGGCGGGATCGCCAACCGCGTGCGCGTTAAACTCGATTGGGTGGACAGCGAGGTCTTCGAAAGCCCAGATGCCGTCAACCGGCTGGAGGACGTGCACGGCGTGCTGGTGCCGGGCGGCTTCGGCGAACGCGGCACGGAGGGGAAGATCGCGGCCGTGCGGTTCGCGCGGGAACGCAAGATACCGTTCTTCGGCATCTGCTTCGGCATGCAGATGGCGGTGATCGAATGCGCGCGCAACCTGGCCGGGCTGCCCGACGCGTCGAGCACCGAGTTCGGCCCGTGCGCGGACGCTGTGGTCGGGCTGCTGACGGAATGGGCGCGCGGCAACGAGTTGGAGCGGCGCGAGGCGGGCGGCGATCTGGGCGGCACGATGCGCCTCGGCGCCTACCCGGCCTCGCTCGCCCACCACTCCCTGGTGCGCGGCATGTACGACGGCGCCGACGAGATCTCCGAGCGGCACCGGCATCGCTACGAGGTGAACGTGCATTACCGTGCGCGGCTGGAGGCGGCGGGGATGCGGTTTTCCGGCATGTCGCCCGACGGAGTGCTGCCGGAGATCGTGGAGTATCCCGACCACCCCTGGTTCATCGGCGTGCAGTATCACCCCGAGCTGAAGAGCAAACCGTTCGCGCCGCACCCGCTGTTTGCGGGTTTCATTGCCGCCAGCGTCACCCAGTCGCGGCTGGTGTAGTCGTCGCCTGCCTGGCTACAGCCGGGTGATCGTCAGCCTGAACGCCTCCAGCGGCGCCTTGGAAGCGGTCTGGCACACCGTTCCCCCCAGCACCGGCCCGATCACCGTGCCGTCCACGAAACGTGCGTGGCAGACCACCTCCACCGGGACGGACCCGGTCGCCGCAGCGGTGATGCAGAGGCCGAGGATCGGCCTGTTGGCGCCCCTGGTTCCGACGAAGCCGCCCGGTTCGGCAGCCTCCGACAGGGTGCCGTCGGCCAGCACCGCCTGCCAGGTGATGGCCGCGCCCGCCAGGTCGGGGCCGAGGAACAGCGCGAACCCCTCGATGGCAAGGGTGCTGCCGGGCAGGCCGTTCCAGCCGTCGGCTCGGGTGGTCATGTCGCCACGCTGCTGCACGTGGCACACGACATGCGTGTCCGGCGTGCGGCGCCTGACCGCCGCCATCGGTCTGGGCGCCGGGCGCAGCGGCCCGACCGCCTCGCCGGACAGGCTTGCGGCGTAAAGCTTGAGCAGCATGGCGGTGTAGAGCTGTGCGCTGGACCGGCTGAGATAGCTGCGTGCGAAGTCGCGGCCGTTCATCGCGATGCGCTCGAACACCTCCGGCGCGAGTGCCTCCTGCGCCATGATCCAGGCGACGTCGCCATCCTCGCGGACCGGCACGAAATGCTGCCAGGGCTGCAGCCCTGAGAAATAGTGGAGCACGTCGTTGGACTCGTATTTCAGCAGCACGCTGGAACTCAGCAGCGCGATCGCGACGCGCGAGCAGGTGGCGCCGTTGCCGTCCATGGAAATGATGAAGCGTCGGACGAGCTGTTCGCTCCACGGCATGTACTCCGTCTGGCAGAACGGCTGCTCGCGGAGGATCGCCTCAGCCTGCGGCGTCGTGCACTGCACGATGTCCGGCAGCCGGAAATCGACGTCCGGGCTCCCGGTGAAATACGCGGCCGCGCGCAACCTGGGCAGCGACAGGCTGCGGGCGATCTCCGGCGTGATGAGCCCGCCGGTGGTGCCGCCGGCAAACACCGCCTCGCGGGTCTTGCTGGTATAGGAGCGCGCGTCCTCGTAGCCGGGCGCCTCGTAGAAATCGTTGTTCAGCAGGTCGATGTCGGGCAGCAGGATGGTGGATGCGCCGATCTCCTTCTGGAAACCGAAGACCGGCACGGATTCCTTCGACGTCACCTTGTCGCCGACGCCGACGCAGATGGTCGTTTCGAAATCGTCGGGCAGCATCGGCGCTACCGACTCGAAGAAGCGCAGGTAGCGCTGCGCGCGGTCCTTCTGCAGGTCGTCCGGCGCCGCCTCGGCCGGCTTGTCCTCCAGGCGGACGCTGCCGCCGGCGAAGTGGAACAGGCACGCCCAGCGCGCATTCGCGTTCAGCGCGCCGAACCGGCGAGCGGCTGCGTCCTTGCTCACAGGGCTGCGGTGCCAGTGCGCCATCTCGCGCATCGCCCAGCCGGTCAGGACGCTGTGCCGCAACCGGTTTCGTTCGGCGTCGGCCATCGCGTCGCGCAGGCCTTTGACCGGCGCCGCCGCGATCTTCTCCGGTGCCGCGGCATGCGCCGCAATCGTGCGGGCCAGAAGCTCGGCGTCGGCGGCATCGCCGAACCCCTCTCCGTCCATGCGCGAGATCGGCTGCAGCTCGTAGAGCGTGTGGCCGCCTCGGCGTGAAACCGCCGAAAGCAGCGGCACCGCCAGCCCCGGATCGGGCGGCTGCACCGCGACATGCAGCAGGGTGGCGTTGGCGGTCCTCTCGTCCAGCAACGTTGCCAACGCCGCAAACTCATCGCCCGAACCGGGCGCGACCGGTGCCACCTGCACGAACAGCTTTGCCTCCGGCGAGGCCAGCACGTCGCGGAAACGGCCCACGCAGGCTTCGGTGTCGCGGTAATCGGCCTCGCGCGTCGGATCGCTGTCGTTGAACACGCGCGCGATGCCGTATTCGCGAGCATAGAATGCGTGCGCGCAGCCGTCTTCCGGCTCTCCTTCGCCGCCCTGTCCGGTCAGGCTGCTGTACTGCGAACGGTCCAGAAGCACCAAGAAATCGGTCTGCAGGCAGTGCCGCACCATCGCGGGCGTCGTGGCCAGCCAGTCGAACGGCATCGGCGGCTGGTCCAGCCCGATCCGGCGCAGCGTGTAGGCGACGATGCAGCCGGTTCCGAGCGCCACGACGGGCTGGGCGATTGCCGGCCAGCCCGTCCCCGTCTCCGGCGGTGGCGCCGCCTCGGTGGCGGCCGGCCGCTTGCGCTCGATCAGGTCCTCGAGCCCCGCCGGCCCGCGCTCCAGCAGGAAGGCCACGTCCTGCTCCAGCTCCGCCTGCTCGGGCTCCTGGCCGGCAAGCTGGCGGTGGACGGCCAGCGCCAGGGTTTGCGCGGTCCGCCGCGCGCGGACCGCCCATTGCGCGTTACGCACCAGCGCCGATCCCTCCGGCCGCGCCAGCACCAGCTCGACCGTGCCGTCTGGCGATGGCAGGCTGACGCGCTCGCCCGGCGCCTCGGGCCAGGGCAGGATCCGGGCCAGTTCCACCCTGTCGGCGCCGATGTGCAGCGTGCGCCCTGCCACCAGCTGGATCTCGGAACGGCGCAGCACTCGCCGCGACGACTGCCTGATCCATCGCTGCGAGAGCAGATGGGTCAGGAACGCCAGGTCCTGTGCGGCGAGCGGAAGGAACGTCTCCCAGGGGTGGGCTTCGGGCCGGTCGAACGCCATCCGCGGCGTGTGCGCCTCGGCGCACAGGAACCGGCCGTAGCGGTTCAGGCTGACCACCCGCCCGTCCTGCGAGCCGTGCACGGCGATGATGCCGAGCGCAGGGCTCGTCTGCCGGCTGCCTTCCGGCCGGCGCTCGCTGACGTCCACGTCGAGCGGGGCCGCGTCGGGTTCGGTCAGCGGCAGCTTGGCGTGCACCAGTCCGCCGCCGCCGGCGCGCAGACAGACGATGGTGCCGTGCCAGGTCAGAAGCAGCATTGAGGGTCCGCAAAACAATGGCTGCCGCAGAAATCCGCACTCCGCCGCAAAACGCAAATGGCCGGGCGGCCTCAAGCACATCTGCCCCGGGGCTGGCCTGCCGCCAGGCCGGATGCTAGAGCGTGGCGCGCCCGCGGGTCACCGGGTCCGTTGCGATGCGGGCGGGCAGCCGCATGCGCCAGGTCATCCCGCCTCGCACCATGCTGCCTGGCCACGCCCCGACCGACGCACGCAGCAGGAGCCGCTTCGTTCATGAGCGCAATTTCCGACATCGTCGCCCGCGAGATCCTCGACAGCCGCGGCAACCCGACGGTCGAGGTGGACGTGGTCCTGGAGAGCGGCGCGGTGGGCCGGGCAGCGGTCCCCTCCGGCGCGTCGACCGGTGCGCACGAGGCGGTCGAACTGCGCGACAACGATCCTGCCCGCTACGGCGGGCGCGGCGTGCGCCAGGCGGTCGAGGCCGTGCAGGGCGAGATATTCGACGCGGTCGGCGGGCTGGACGCGGCCGAGCAGGTCCATATCGACCGGGTGATGATCGACCTGGACGGCACGCCCAACAAGTCCCGCCTGGGGGCCAACGCCATCCTGGCGGTGTCGCTCGGCATCGCGCGCGCCGCGGCGGCCGATCTGGGCCAGCCATTGTACCGCTACGTGGGGGGCGTGTTCGCGCGCACCCTGCCGGTGCCGATGATGAACATCGTCAATGGCGGACAGCATGCCGACAATCCGATCGACATCCAGGAGTTCATGATCCAGCCGATCGCGGCCGAAACGGTGACGGACGCGGTCCGCATCGGCTCGGAGATCTTCGCCAGGCTGAAGAAGGGGCTGCGCGACGCCGGCCACAACACCAACGTGGGCGACGAGGGCGGATTCGCGCCGAACCTTGCCTCGGCCGACGAGGCGCTGTCGTTCATCGCGCGCGCCTGCGAGGCCGCGGGCTACCGGCCCGGCGAGGACGTGACCTTCGCGCTGGACTGCGCCAGCACCGAGTTCTTCCGCGGCGGCCGCTACGAGCTGGAGGGCGAGGGCAAGTCCCTGGACGCCGAAGGCATGGTCGACTACCTGGCAGGGCTGTGCGACCGCTACCCGATCGCGTCCATCGAGGATGGCTGCGCCGAGGACGACTGGGAGGGGTGGCGTGCGCTGACCGAGCGGCTGGGCGGCCGCGTCCAGCTGGTGGGCGACGACCTGTTCGTGACCAACCCGGAGCGCCTGGCGCGCGGCATCAGCGAGGGGATCGCCAACGCCATCCTGGTGAAGGTGAACCAGATCGGCACGTTGAGCGAAACGCTTGAAGCCGTGCAGATGGCCCACCGCGCCGGCTACACCGCGGTCATGAGCCACCGCTCCGGCGAGACCGAGGACACGATCATCGCCGACCTCGCGGTCGCCACGAATTGCGGCCAGATCAAGACCGGCTCGCTGTCGCGCAGCGACCGGACGGCGAAATATAACCAGCTGATCCGCATCGAGGCGGAGCTGGGGGCATCGGCGGTGTATGCCGGGCGGTCGATCTTGCGGGCGTAAAGCTTCGTCACGCAACCGGCGCGCCCCCGCATCGTTTCACGTCCACACATACGGAGTGACGAGCATGGTTGACGAGAACCGGGTGACGGGCGCGCTGCATCAGGCAGAGGGTGCCGTGAAGGAAGGTTTCGGCAAGGTGACCGGCGACAAGAAGACCGAAGCCGAGGGCGCAGCGGAAAAGGCCGGCGGCAAGGTCGAGAACACGGTCGGCGGCGTGAAGGACACGGCGCGGGACGCGCTCAACAAGTAGGTCTAACGATCGGGCAGACGTGACCGTCGGCAGCTAGCCCCAGTCACGTCTGCGATCGATCGGCGCGCCGGCCGCAATACAGGATGTTATGCGGGCGGCGTGGCAAAGCGACGAAGACCTGCCAGGCTTACCAGACCGAGTACAAACACACCCAGCGTCGCTGGCTCCGGCACTCCCACCGGGTTTCCGTTGATGGTAAATTCCAACTCAGCCGGCGGCCCGCAGCATTCCCCGTATTCGAGAGTGAAGGAATACAGCCCCGCAGCCTTTGTGTTGTCCACCATAAAGGGCGTGTTGGTGAAAGACGTGGGACCACCATCCGACAGCGTGTAGTTGATGCCGGGTATCTTCAGCACCACACCGTCGTCGTGACCCACGATAAAGCTGTTTTCACCTGCCTCGAGATAGGTTTGCGCGGTCAGCACGGTAATTGTGTTGTCGATGGTCGCGTCAGCGCTGAAACCGTTTTTCTCGTTGGTGAAGCCGGTAAATCCGGACCTCCCGGCATTAGTGAAGAAATCCAGCGTCGATCCATCGTTCTCGCTGTCAAAGAAGATGTTGCCGACCGTGAAACTTGCCGAGCCTTGCGACTTGTTGATGTCGGCAGTGAGATTGCCCGTCAGCGCCCCCGCATCGGCCTGGTTTTGGTAGACGATACCCATGACCGAAGCGTTCGCCGGTGATCGTAGCGATGCAACACTTCCTCCAGCCAAGCTCACAACTGTCAGTAGAATTACTCTCCTCATCACTGAACCTCAAAGTTGTATTTGTTAACGAAATACCAGATATAGAGTATTCTACCGTTTCCGAAAGTCGATACTTGGACGTCATCCTCACGAAAATGTCATACGACTCCCGGATCGATGTCAGGAGCGTCTATCCGTCTCCTGACTGTCTTCATGATCGTCCGGCCGGTCACCGGCGCAGATCCCATCGAAACTTGTCAAAGCTCCCGCGATCCGTCATATCCCGCCCGCCGGCGCCGTTGCCGGCAAATTCACACGCGGGGCACTTTCCTGGGGGCAACCCTATGAATCCGGTGCCGCAAGGCCACCCCCGCGGAGGCTCAACCGGACTCTCGCTCCCAGGATAAGGACCCGCCACCCATGGCGATGCCAGATTTTTCACTGCGCCAGCTGCTCGAGGCCGGCGTGCATTTCGGTCACCACACCCGTCGCTGGAACCCGCGCATGTCGCCGTTCCTGTTCGGCGTGCGCAACCAGGTCCACATCATCGACCTGCAGCAGACCGTGCCCATGCTGGACCGCGCGCTGCGTGCGGTGCGCGACGTGACCGCAGGGGGCGGCCGCGTGCTGTTCGTGGGCACCAAGCGGGCGGCCGCCGAATACGTGGCCGACAGTGCCCGCAAATGCGGCCAGTACTACGTCAACCACCGCTGGCTGGGCGGCATGCTCACCAACTGGAAGACCATCACCGGCAGCATCAAGCGCCTGCGCCAGATCGACGAGCTGCTCGGCGGCGACACCCAGGGCCTCACCAAGAAAGAGGTGCTGGAGATGACCCGCGACCGCGACAAGCTGGAGCGGTCGCTCGGCGGCATCAAGGAAATGGGCGGGCTGCCCGACATCCTGTTCATCATCGACACCAACAAGGAGAAGCTGGCCGTCGAGGAGGCCAACAAGCTGGGCATCCCGGTCATCGCCGTGCTGGACAGCAACTCGGACCCGCAGGGCATCACCTACCCTGTCCCCGGCAACGACGACGCCATACGCGCCATCACGCTGTACTGCGACCTGGTCGCCGGCGCGGTGCTGGACGGGATCAGCCAGGAGCTGCAGGCATCCGGCCAGGACATCGGCGCTGCTGACGAACTGCCGCCAAGCCACGAGCCTGCGCCGCATCACGGGCTGGCGCTCGCCGAGGCGGAGCCGGACGTGGCCGATCCGGAGCTTGAGGCTGCCATGGGTGCGCCGGCGGCATTTTAGACAGAAAGTAAGATCTTCTTTTCTGAAGAAAAGAAGCAAAAGACTTTTAGTAATGGAGAGCCGTTATGGCGGAAATTACCGCGGCGCTGGTCAAGGCGCTGCGCGAGCAGACTGGCGCGGGCATGATGGATTGCAAGCGCGCGCTGACCGAAACGGGCGGTGACCTGGAAGGTGCGGTCGATTGGCTGCGCAAGAAGGGGCTGAGTGCCGCCGCCAAGAAGTCGGGGCGGGTCGCCGCCGAAGGGCTGGTCGGCGTGGTCTCGCAGAAAAACCGCGCCGCCATGGTCGAGGTCAACGCCGAAACCGACTTTGTCGCCCGCAACGAGACGTTCCAGGCCTTCGTCGAAACCCTGTGCCGCATCGCCCTCGATGTCGGCGAAGATGTGGAAAAACTACGGGCGGCGCCCTTCCCGGGCAGCGAACGCAACGTGGGCGAGGAACTCACCCACATGGTCGCCACAATCGGCGAGAACATGACCATCCGCCGCGCCCGCGTGCTCAGCGTGCCGTCGGGCGTGGTCGCCACCTACATGCACGCGGCACTCAAGCCCGGCCTGGGCAAGATCGGCGTGCTGGTCGCCCTCGAAGCCGACTCCGAGCTGGACGGGCTGGAAACCCTCGGCCGGCAGATCGGCATGCACGTGGCCGCCAGCAAGCCGGACGCGCTGGACGTGGACGCGGTCGATCCCGCCGCCCTGGCCCGCGAACGCGCCGTGCTCACGGAACAGGCCCGTGCCAGCGGCAAGCCGGACAACGTCATCGAGAAGATGATCGAAGGCCGCATCCGCAAATACTATGAGGAGGTGGTCCTGCTGGAGCAGGTGTGGGTGCATGACGGCGAAAGCCGCGTGCGCGCCGTGGTGAAAAAGGCCGGCGGCAAGCTGGTGGCCTTCGAGCGGTTCACGCTCGGCGAGGGCATCGACAAACCCGGCGGTGACGATTTCGCCTCGGAAGTCGCCAAGGTAGCGGGCACGTAGTTCGCATCTTGATGCGGGGTCTTGCTTGGCTCGCATTATGACGGACGTCTGAGGTGCGGGGATCGGCCGCGTTGCTGCTCATCGCGACGGCTGCTGTCGGGGCTCATGCCTCCGTCTGCTCCGAAGACGCGGGAAGTCATTCGGACGAGGCAAAATGCGAATGGCGGATCGAGCGTGAAGCCGAGTCGCGGATGACAGCCGAACTAAACAAGGCTGTCCTGGCTGCGCAGTCGCTCGACCGAACCCAGGCCGCGGCCTTTGTCTCACAGATTCGAAGCGCTCAGAGTTTCTGGCTTTCGTCTGCGCGGGCGCAGTGCTCGCTGGAGGCCGACGCGACGATGGGAACAGCAGCGATCACCGTCGAGCCGATTTGCCGGCAGCGCCTGGATAAAGATCGTGAAAACTGGCTGGCCACCTTGGCTCAGGAACTCACAGACGCTCGGTGACTTGCCACTGATTGCCCACTCTTCCCCATAGACCCGCTACCCCGTAGGTTCCCCCACGCCACATGGACGGACACCCAATGCCAGCCGCCCATAAGCGCGTGTTATTAAAGATCTCCGGCGAGGCGCTGATGGGGCGGCGCGAGTATGGGCTGGATACCGAGATGGTGGGGCGCATCGCCGTCGATGTCGGCGACGTGGTGCGCATGGGGCTGGAAGTCTGCCTGGTCATCGGCGGCGGCAACATTTTTCGGGGCGTGTCGGCCGCGGCAAGCGGCATGGACCGCGCGCAGGCCGATCACATGGGCATGCTGGCGACCGTCATGAACGCGCTGGCCATGCAGACCGCGTTGGAAAAGCGCGGCACGCCCACTCGCGTGCAGTCCGCGATCCCCATGGCCAGCGTCTGCGAGCCCTATATCCGCCGCCGCGCCGAGCGGCACATGGAAAAGGGGCGCGTGGTCATCTTCGCCGCCGGCACCGGCAACCCGTTCTTCACTACCGACACCGCGGCCGCCCTGCGGGCTGCCGAGATGCGCTGCGACGCGCTGCTGAAAGGCACCCAGGTGGACGGCGTCTATTCCGCCGATCCCCGCCACAATCCCGACGCCCGCCGCTACGACGAACTGACCTACCTCGAAGTTCTCTCTCGCGACCTCGGCGTCATGGATGCCGCCGCCATCTCGCTCGCCCGCGAAAACGCCTTGCCGATCATCGTCTTCAACATCCACGCCCCCGGCGCCTTTGCCGCCGTCATGCGCGGCGAGGGCGTGTTCACCAGGATCGTCGAGCCAGGGTAGGAGCTGTCAGCCTTCAGCTGTCAGTCGTCAGAGGAACGCTGGAGTTGACCCTTCTTTTCTGATGACTGAAAGCTGACTGCTGGAGACTGATGAGTGGCCGATCTGAACGCCCTGAAAGAGGACCTGACGCGCCGGATGGACGGCGCGCTGGAAACCCTGCGCCGCGATTTCGCAGGGCTGCGGGCCGGCCGGGCCAGCCCGGGGCTGCTCGAGCCGGTGCGGGTGGAAGCCTATGGCAGCGACGTGCCGATCACCCAGGTGGGCACCATAGGCGTGCCCGAGTCGCGCATGCTGACCGTGCAGGTCTGGGACCGCTCGCTGGTCGGCGCGGTCGAGCGCGCCATACGCGACTCGGGGCTCGGCCTGAACCCCGCCTCCGACGGCCAGACGGTCCGCGTGCCGATCCCGCAGCTGACGGCCGAGCGCCGCACCGAGCTTGCCAAGGCGGCCGGCCGTTACGCCGAGGCGTCGCGCGTTGCCGTCCGCGGCGTGCGGCGCGACGGCATGGACCAGGTGAAGGCGGCCGAGAAGAAGCACGAGATCGGGGAGGACGACGTGGCCGGCTGGTCGGCCGAGATTCAGAAGCTGACCGACGGCTACATCAAGCGGATCGACGAGCAGCTGGCCGGCAAAGAAACCGAGATCAAGCAGGTCTGACGGGAGTGGCGCCGCTCAGAACCGGGGCTGCGCCGGCAGGGGTCAGGATCGAGGCGCCCGACCCTGAGTCGGCACCCGTGCCGCGCCATGTCGCCATCATCATGGACGGCAACGGGCGCTGGGCCCAGGCGCGCCACCTGCCGCGCGTCGCCGGCCACCGCGCCGGCGCGCAAGCGGTGCGGCGCACCATCGAGGCGGCCATCGCCAGCGGCGTCGGCTGGCTGACGCTCTACGCCTTCAGCAGCGAGAACTGGGCACGGCCCGAGGACGAGATTTCCGACCTGACCGGCCTGCTGCGCCACTATCTGCGCCACGAGGTGGCCGAACTGCATCGCGAGCGGGTCCGGCTGCGCGCCATCGGCGACCGTGCACGGTTCGGCGCCGACATCGCCCGCGAACTGGCCGATGCAGAGGCGCTGACGGCGGGCAACACGCGCCTGCACCTGACCATGGCGCTGTCCTATGGCGGCCGGTCCGAAATCGTCGCCGCCGCGCGCGCGGTGGCGCAGGCGGCGGCATCGGGCACGCTCGCACCCTCCGACCTGACCGAGGATGCGTTTTCCGGCTTCCTGTTCACCGCCGGCATGCCCGACCCCGACCTCGTGATCCGCACCAGCGGCGAACGCCGGGTCTCGAACTTCCTGCTGTGGCAGGCGGCCTACGCCGAGTACCTGTTCCCGGAGGTGCTGTGGCCGGACTTCAACGCCGCCCATTTCGACAGCGCGCTCGCCGACTACGCCCGACGCAACCGCCGCTACGGCGCTCGGCCGGAGTGAGCGGGCGGGATGCAGGCGCCGGACGGTGGCGCGATCTCGGCGTCAGGACGGTCTCCGGCGCCGCACTCGCCCTGGTGGCGCTCGCCTCCATCTGGCTCGGCGGCACCGCTTGGCTAAGCTGCCTGGTCGTGGTGGGCGCGGGCATGGCGGCCGAGTGGCTGGCGCTGTGCCGCGGCCGCACCGGTCTGCGCTGGGCGGGGGTCGCCTATATCGGGCCGGCGCTGCTGTGCCTGCTCTGGCTGCGCGGGCTGCCGGACGGGCTGCGCTGGGTGGGCTTTCTGGCCGCCGTGGTCTGGTCGGGCGACATCGGCGCGTACCTGATCGGCCGGCTGGTGGGCGGCCCCCGGCTGGCGCCGCGCATCTCGCCTGGCAAGACCGTTTCCGGTGCCGCCGGCGGCACGCTCTGCGCCGTGCTGGCAGGGGTGGCGGCAGCCTCGGGCCACGCCGCGGCGGCCCTGCCCGCCCTGGCGCTCAGCCTGGCCGCGCAGGCCGGCGACCTGCTGGAAAGCGCGCTCAAGCGCCGCTTCGGCGTGAAGGACTCCGGCAGCATCATCCCCGGCCATGGCGGCCTGCTGGACCGGCTGGACGGCGTGCTGACGGCCGCACCGCTGGCCGCCGTGCTCGCGTTGACGGTCCGGCTGTAGGCCCGGCTTCAGGCCCGGAATCAGGCCCGGAATCAGGGAATGTCACAGATCGGAACACTCGGTGACCAGTTCTTCGGTCAAACAGGGACCGGCCAGGCCCCACATGCCTCCGTCGCTGGCGGCGCGGCCTGACGCCGATGAGTCCGCTTTAAGCAGGGGTTTGCATGAAGACAGTGACTGTCCTGGGCAGCACCGGCAGCATCGGCAAGAGCACGGTCGACCTGCTGGCCGCCAACCGGGACCGCTACCGCGTGCTGGCGCTGGTGGCCAACCGCAATGCCGAGGCGCTGGCCCGGCAGGCGGTGCAGCTCGGCGCCGAGCTGGCGGTGTGCAGCGACCCGGCGATGCACAGGACCCTGGCGGCCTGCCTTGCCGGCACCGGCATCAGGATGGCGTGCGGCGCCGACGCGGTGCTGGACGCGGCCCGCATGGGTGCCGACTGGACCATGGCGGCGATCACCGGGATCGCGGGCCTGGCGCCGACCCTGGCCGCGGCCGAGCTGGGGCGCGCGGTGGCCCTGGCCAACAAGGAAGCCATCGTCTCGGCCGGCGAAGTGATGCTGCGCGCCGTGCGCGAGGCCGGCGCCACGCTGCTTCCGGTCGACTCCGAGCACAACGCCATCTTCCAGGCGCTGGCCGGCAGTCCTCGCGCGGCGCTGGAAAAGATCGTCCTGACCGCATCGGGCGGTCCCTTCCGCCTGGCCTCGATCGACGAGATGGCGCGTGCCACGCCGGAGGCGGCACTTCGCCATCCGGTCTGGTCGATGGGATCGAAGATCAGCATCGACTCGGCGACCCTGTTCAACAAGGGGCTGGAGGTGATCGAGGCGGCGCGGCTGTTCGCGCTGGCGCCGCACGAGATCGAGGTGCTGGTGCATCCGCAATCGGTGGTGCACGGCATGGTCTGCTTCCGGGACGGCAGCGTGCTGGCACAGCTCGGGGCGGCCGACATGCGCATCCCGATCGCCCACACGCTGGCCTGGCCCGACCGGCTGGCGACAAGCTCGCCACGGCTGGACCTGGCCGCCATCGGCCGGCTCGAGTTTTCCGCGCCGGACGAGGCGCGGTTCCCCGCCCTTCGGCTCGCCCGCCACGCCCTGCAGGCGGGTGGCGGCGCACCGACGATCCTGAACGCCGCCAACGAGGTCGCCGTGGCCGCCTTCCTCGAACGGCGGATCGGGTTCCTCGACATCGCGTTCGTGGTGGAGGCTGTGCTGGACTGCCTGGGCGTCCGCTCCGCCGACAGCCTTGACGACGTGCTCGGCCTGGATGCGGCCGCCCGCTCGGCGGCCGAGGCTGCTGTCGCCCGCCGCCAGGCCGCGCGCGCCGCCTGACCAACGCGCAGCCCGGCGGGTGAAATGACTTGACCCGCCGGAGTGCCATATACTGGTGATGCGGCAGCCTGAGTGGGCCAGCCTTGGGAGACGTCATGGGTTCGCTGCTTTCCGTCCTGCAGATGATCGCCAGCCGGGCGCTGGTGCTGGGGATACTGGTGTTCATCCACGAGCTGGGACACTACCTCGCTGCGCGCTGGCGCGGCATCCACGTCGAAGCGTTCTCCATCGGCTTCGGTCCGGCGCTGGCCTCCTGGACCGACCGGCACGAAACGGTCTGGAAGCTCAGCCTGCTGCCGCTCGGCGGCTTCGTGAAGATGCACGGCATGGCGCTGGACGTGGGTGCGGAGCGCGCGTCCGACCGTGCGGCGATCCGCCGCGGCCAGGCGTTCTTCGAAAAGTCGCTGGCCTCGCGCGCAATCGTCGTCGCGGCGGGGCCGCTCGCCAACTTCCTGCTGGCGGCGGTGCTGTTTTCCGGCCTGTTCGCCGTGGTGGGCCGCCCCGTGGCGCTGCCCAACCCGCCTGCCGTGCTGGGCGAGGTCGCATCCGGCAGTTCGGCGGCCGAGGCCGGCCTGCAGCCGGGCGACACGATCCGCGCCATCGACGGCGCGCCGGTTGCCACGTTCGAGGACATGCGGCGCATCGTCGCCGGCAGCCCAGGACGCACGCTGTCGCTGCTGGTGCATCGCGGCGCCGCCGACCTGACGGTCAAGGCGACGATCAAGGCCAAGCCGGGCGACGCGTCCGTGGGCCAGCTCGGCGTCGCCGTCGGCGGCGAGACCATCGAGCGGCTGAGTCCGGGGGCCGCCATCGTGGCAGGGTTCGAACGCACCGGCGCCGTGCTGTGGCAGACCCTGGCCGGGCTCGGCCACATCATCTTCACCGGCCAGGGCGTGCACGACCTGGCCGGGCCGATCGGCGTGGTGGTCCTCTCCGGCCAGGTCGCCAAGCTGGGCCTGGCGGCCGTGGTCGCGTTCACCGCCTTCCTCTCGATCAACCTCGGCCTGGTCAACCTGCTGCCGATCCCCGTGCTGGATGGCGGCCACCTGATGTTCTACGCCGCAGAGGCGATACGCGGCCGCCCGCTGCCCACCCGGGCGCTGGAATACGGCTATCGCCTCGGCTTCGCGTTCATCGCCTCGTTCTTCCTGTTCATCAGCTGGAACGACCTGGTGCATACCGGCGCGGTGCGCTGGGTCGCGCATCTGATCGGGTAATCGGAGGGCGCCCCTGCCGCCCGGGCTCGGCAACAGACTGCAACGGCCAGGCGCCTCGCATGGACAGGCCCGGCAATCTCTTGTAGCCCGCAGCGGACGCGGCGGGACTGCTCTGCCGCTGCCGCGCGCCGGGGCATCGCCTGGGGATGGCGCGCGACGTCCTTTGGGGGTTTCTTGTTGCATCGTTCCCGCGCGGCATTGCTGGCTTCGATCTGCGTCCTATCCCTGCTGACCGAGCATGCCGCCTTCGCCCAGGACCCGGCCGCCGGGGGCGCCGCCCCGGACCCGGCCGCGCAGCCCTCGCCAGACGCGCCGCCTGACGTGACGCGGGCGCCGGCCCGGCCGGCGCATCGGCGCGCGCCCCGCACGCCCCGACCTGCGGCCGCCGGCCCGCAGCAGTCGGGCGACGCCATTGCCAGCATACGCATCGAGGGGAACCAGCGGATCGAGGAGGGGACCATCCTCTCCTACATGCTGGTTCAGCCGGGCGACGCGTTTTCCAGCGACCGGGTCGACCGCAGCCTTCGCACGCTCTACGCGACCGGCCTGTTCGCCGATGTCAGCCTGATGCGCGACCGCAACGCGCTGGTGGTCCACGTGCGCGAGAACCCGCTGGTGAACTCGATCAGTTTCGAGGGCAACCACAACGTCAAGGAAGACGACCTGAAGAAGGCGCTGCAGCTTCGCCCGCGCGCCGTCTTCACCACCCGCATGGCCCAGCAGGACCGCCAGAAGCTGCTGGGCGTCTATGCCGGCCACGGACGCTTCGCCGCCACGGTGGAGCCGATGCTGGTGCGGCTGCCGCAGAACCGCGTGAACGTGGTGTTCAAGATCGTCGAGGGGCCGGAGACCAAGATCAGCCGCATCATCTTCGTGGGCAACCACGCCTTCACCGAAGGCGACCTCAAGGCGGTGATCGACACGCGGGAGGAGAGGATCTGGCGCTTCTTGTCCAGCAGCGACCAGTTCAACCCAGAGCGCGTGAACTTCGACCGAGAGCTGCTGCGCCGCTTCTACCTCGAGCACGGCTACGCCGACGTGGCCGTGACCAACACGGTGGCCGAGCTGTCGCCCGAGCGGCAGGCGTTCTTCCTGACGTTCCAGATTTCCGAGGGCGAGCGCTACCGCGTGGGCCATGTCACGGTGAAAAGCACCGTGCCGAAGGTGACGCCGGCGCCGTATCAGGACCTGGTGCGCGAGACCGAGGGCGCGTTCTACAACGGCAACCTGGTCGAGAAGAGCAGCGATGCCATCCAGGCCGCGGTGCGCACGCGCGTCGCCAACCCGTTCCTGGTGGTCAACCCGCGCATCGCGCGCAACCACGACAAGCACACGGTCGACCTGGAGTTCGACATCGCGCAGGGCCCGCGCACCTATGTCGAGCGCATCGAGATCACCGGCAACACGGTGACGCGCGACCGGGTGATCCGCCGCGAGTTCCGCTTCGCCGAGGGCGACCCGAACGACCCGGCGCTGATCCGGCAGACCAAGCAGCGCCTGACCGATCTTGGCTATTTCAGCGACGTGAAGATCACGCCCGTGCCGGGCTCGGCCGCCGACCGCGTGGTGGTCAACGCCGAGGTGACCGACAAGGCCACGGGCGAGCTGTCGCTCGGCGGCGGCTACTCCACCACCTCGGGCATACTGGGCCAGGCGGGCTTGCGGCAGCACAACCTGATCGGCACCGGCATCGATGCCGGCATCAACGGCACCATCGCATCCCGCCAGAGCCAGATCGACCTTTCGGCGACCGACCCGTATTTCCTGGACCGCAACCTGGTGGCGGGCGGCGACATCTTCTTCCTGACCAACAACAACCAGTACGTGTCCGACTACAGCGAGACCCGCTACGGCCTGTCCGCGCGGCTCGGCTACGCCTATAACGACCACGTCAGCCAGGCGTTCTCGTACACGGTCAGCGACCGAAACGTGAACAACATAAATCCGTTCTCCAGCATCTACGTGCAGGACGAGGCGGGCTACTCGCTGCTGTCGCAGATCGGCCAGACGCTGTCCTTCGACTATCGCGACAGCAGGGTCGCGCCGCATAGCGGCTTCGTGGTGCGCGTGGGCAACGATTTCGCGGGCCTGGGCGGCGACGAGAACTACCTGCGGTCCAAGATCGACAGCACGTTCTTCCTGCCGCTCGACTACTTCACCGGCAATTCGGACTGGGGCTTCTCGTTCGCCCAGGGCGCGGGATACCTGAAGAACTTCCAGAGCCGCGAACGCATCATCGACCGGTTCTTCCTCGGCGGCGACAACCTGCGCGGCTTCCTGGACCAGGGGGTGGGACCGCACTCGGTCGCCTACTCGACCTGCTTCACCTCGCCGCCCTTCGGTCCGCCGGGCGGATGCGGTTCGAACAACTCGGCGGCCCTCGTCAACGGCGGCAATTTCTACCACGGCAGCGACAGCCTGGGCGGCAACTTCATCTACACGCAGTCGACCGAGCTGCACTTCCCGCTGCCAGTGCCCGCCGATTTCGGCCTGGCGGGACGCGTGTTCTCCGACATCGGCGGCCTGTCCGGGCTGAACGTGCCGCCGAACGCGCTGACGAGCTGTCTGCCCACGTCGCGCGTGGTGAACGGCCGCACCGTCGACCAGTATGGCGACCCGATCAGCAAGTGCTACTACAACAGCAGCACGCCCCGCATGTCGGTGGGCTTCGGCGTGTCGTGGAAGAGCCCGTTCGGGCTGATCAACATCGACCTGGGCTTCCCGGTGATGAAGCAGCCCTACGATCAGACCCAGGTGTTCAAATTCGGTTTCGGGACGAGGTTCCAATGATTCGTGTTTTCCTGCTGAGCGCCGCGCTGGCGGGGCTTGCCCTGCCGCCGCTAGGGTCGGCCCTGGCCCAGTCGTCTCCCGGCTACTTCATTCCGCCGCAGGCAGCGCCGCGCGCCGCCCCCGCCTCGCCCCGGCCGCGCGTGGCACGGCAGGCGCCGGTCGCGGCCGCACCCCTGCCGCAGCCCGAGCCGATCGCCGAGGCGGATCAGGGCCAGGCGCAGCAGCAGCAGATGCCGCCGCTGCCGCAGCCCCCCGTGCCGACCTTGCCCGCGCTGCCCAAGGGTGTCGCGCCGCCGACGGTGGTGATCGGGGTGCTGGGCGTGCCCGACGTGATGCGCCAGTCCAACGCGGCGCAGATCATCCAGCGGGTGATCGGCGCCCGCAAGGAGAAGCTGCGCGTCGACGTGGACCGCGCACAGGCGACCTGGCGCAGCCTGGAGCAGCAGCTGCAGGCCGACGCGCCCAAGCTGACGCCCGACCAGGGCCGTGCGCGCGAACGCGCACTGCGCGAACGGGTGAACGCCGACCGCCGCGCCCTGCAGGACCGCAACCGGATCATCAGCGAGGCGGGGCAGGTGGCGCTCAACCAGATCGAGAGCACGCTGGTGGCCATCATCCGCCAGGTTTCCGAAAGCCGCGGCATGAACGTGGTCCTGCACCGCAGCCAGGTCGCGCTGAACATGCCGGAGTTCGACATCACCGACCAGGTCGTCGCCCAGCTGAACAAGCTGATGCCGACGGTGCAGATTCCGGCGGAGAACGTGGACCCTGCGACCCTGCCCAAGGATTGGGGGTCGCCGCAGGCCAGCACGGCCGCGGTCACCCGCTGAGTCAGGCGGCGATCGTGTCGCCCCAGAACGCGCCCCAGATTGCGCCCCAGACGGCGGGCCGGGCTGACACGTTCAGCATGAATCCGCGCTAGCTGGCCCTCGATGTCCGGCAACCCGGCAGGGCCGTTGCTCGGCGACGAGCGATTCTTCCATCGCGCAGGGCCGTTCGGGCTCGACGTCCTGGCTGCCGTCGCTGGCGGCTCGGTCAGGCCGGGGGCGGCCGAGGCATTGCTGCTGACCGGCGTCGCTCCGCTGCAGACGGCGCTGCAGGACCAGGTCTCGGTGCTGCACAACCCCCGCTACGCCGACGCGGCCGGGCAGACCCGCGCCGGCGTGGTGATCGTGGGCGAGTCGCTCGCCTCGCGCGTGCCGGAGGGCAGCGCCGCACTCGTCGTCGCCGACCCGCACGAAGCATGGGCCAGGGTGGCGGCCATGTTCCATCCGGCGCCGGCCGCGATCCCTGGCGTCCACCCGAGTGCCGTGGTGCATGCGACCGCCAGGCTGGACGGCTCGGTCGAAATCGGCCCCTGCGCGGTGATCGGCGCGCGCGTCGAGATCGCCGCCGGGTGTCAGATAGGACCGGGCGCGGTGATCGGCGCGGGCGTGATCATGGGGGAGGGGTGCCGGGTCGGCGCCACGGCAAGCATCAGCCATGCGGTGCTCGGCGCCCGCGTGCGCGTCTATCCGGGTGCGCGGATCGGGCAGGACGGGTTCGGCTTCGCGATCACCAAGGCGGGGTTCGTGACCGTGCCGCAGCTCGGCCGGGTGATCCTGCACGACGACGTGGAGATCGGCGCCAACTCGACGGTGGACCGGGGCGCCAGCCACGACACCGTCATCGGCCGCGGGTCACGGCTCGATAACCTCATCCAGATCGGCCACAACGTGCAGATGGGCCAACATTGCGTGATGGCGGGGCAATCGGGCATCGCCGGCTCTTGCACGCTGGGCGACTTCGTCCAGATCGGTGCCCAGGGCGGCCTGGCCGGGCACCTGGCGATCGGCGACCGTGCGCGGATAGGCGCGCAGGCTGGCGTGATGTCCGACGTGCCCGAAGGAGCCGACGTGATCGGCAGCCCGGCCTTGCCGGTGCGCGAATTCTTCCGCAACGTGGCCGTCTTGCGCCGGCTGGCGAGGCGGCCGGCCGTCAACTCCGATACCGGCGGATCCTCCGGCGAAAAGGCAGCGGGCTGACATCGATGGACGGAACGGCTCAGGACGGCAAGGCGATCGGGGACGCGGCCGGCGTGTCCGACACGACGGGTGGTCCGGATCAGCCGAGCATCGACGTGCTGGACATCGCGCGCATCATGCACGCGATACCGCATCGCTACCCGATGCTGCTGATCGACCGAATGGTGGATGTGGTGCCGCACGTCTCCGCCGTGGGCGTGAAGAACGTCTCCGCCAACGAGCCGTTCTTCCAGGGCCATTTTCCCGGCCACCCGGTGATGCCAGGCGTCCTGATCATCGAGAGCATGGCGCAGACGGCCGCGGTGCTGGTGGTCCAGTCGCTCGGCGAACAGGCGGCAGGCAAGGTGGTGTATTTCATGACCATCGAGGGCGCGAAGTTCCGCCGGCCGGTGGTGCCGGGCGACCAGCTCCGCATCCATGTGACGCGTGAGCGGCGGCGCGGCAGCGTGTGGAAGTTCTCGGGCGTGGCGCGGGTGGACGGCGTCTCGGTGGCCGAGGCCACCTATTCGGCCATGATCATGGACCACGCCCCGGGCGGCTGATGAACCAGGCAACCGCGCCAGTGATTGCGCCCGTGCCCGCGCGTGAGACGGCTGGGCCGGCCGTGCATCCGACCGCGCTGGTCTCGCCCGACGCCCGGCTTGCCGCGGGCGTGCAGGTGGGACCCTGGTGCATTGTGGGGCCGCAGGTGGTGCTGGAGGAGGGTGCGCGCCTGATCAGCCACGCCGTGGTGGACGGCGACACGATTGTGGGCGCCGGGGCGGTGATCTACCCTTTCTGCACCGTCGGGCTGGCGCCGCAGGACCTCAAATACCGCGGCGAACCCACGCGCACCATCATCGGCCCGCGCACCCAGCTGCGCGAACATTGCACGGTGCATCGCGGCACGGTGACCGGGTCCGGGGTGACGCGGGTCGGCGCCGACTGCCTGCTGATGGCCGTGGTGCACGTGGCGCATGATTGCGAGCTGGGCGACGGGGTGATCGTCGCCAACAACGTGGTGATGGGCGGCCATGTCAGCATCGGCGCAGGCGCGGTGATCGGCGGGGCGACCGCCCTGCACCAGTTCGTCCGCATCGGGCGGGCGGCCATGGTGGGCGGCGCGTCCGGCGTGGAAGCCGACGTCATCCCGTTCGGCACCGTGCTGGGCAACCGCGCCAGGCTGACCGGGCTGAACGTGGTCGGGCTGAAGCGCCGGGGGGTGGACCGTGCGGGCCTGCACCGGCTGCGCATGGCGTTCCGCCTGCTGTTCGCGGCCGACGGCGACGCTGGTCAAGTCTTTGCCCAGCGCCTGTCGGACGCCAGGGCGATGGCCGGCGACCCGCTGGTGGCCGAACTGCTGGACTTCATCGACGCGCCGAGCCGGCGTGGACTGGTGCGCAGCGCGGCCGTCATCGACGACGCGTGACGTCGCTTCGGCGATGTGTGCGACCGGACGTCGGGGCGGTAATCAGTGAACGACCGCGTGCCGGTGCAGGCCGTCCGATCCTCCGGCCATGTCGCCCTCCCGGGCTGCGGCCTGCAGCGCGCCTTCGATGGCGCAAAGCGTCCTGGTCAGCCGCATGGCAGCGGCTTCCTCGGCAAGGAACCGCAGACAGTGCATGATGGCCGCGACGTCCGGCACGTCACGGCAATCGCTCTCCTCGCTGTGCTTGCTGAGCATCCTGGATCGTCCTTTTATCGGCCAGCAGACCGGACCGGACCGCCGGCGAGCACCCGAGTATGAAGAGCCACAAGGCAAATTCAACTCGCGGTTGCGTGATCCTCGGCAGCGCCCGCTTGCCGGACGCAGTCGCGTGAGGCAGGGCACGCTGGGCGTCCTGGCCGGCGGCGGCCCGTTCCCTGGCCAGGTGGCCGATGCTGCGGTGTCGGCCGGCCGGAAGGTGTTCATCATCGGCTTCGAGGGTTTTGCCGATCCCGCGGTCATAGGAGGTTTCCCGCATCGGATGGTGCGGCTGGGCGCCGCGGGCGAGATGCTCCGGGCCTTGCGGGCGCATGACTGCCGCGATCTGGTCATGGTCGGGCCGGTCAGGCGCCCCTCTCTGCTGACGCTGCGCCCCGATGCGGAGGGCATGCGCCTGGTCGGCCGGATCGGGCGCGCCACTCTGGCCGGCGATGACGGGCTGCTGGCGGCGGTCGCAGCCGTGCTGGCCGAGGAGGGTTTTTCGGTGGTGGGCGCGCATGAGATCATCGGCGAGGCGCTCGGGCCCGCAGGGCTGCTGGCCGGCCCGCCGCCCGACAGCCTGGCGCAGGCTGACCTGGCGCGCGGCGTGGCCGTGGTGCGCGCGCTGGGCGCGGTGGATGTGGGCCAGGCCTGCGTGGTCCAGTCCGGCAGCGTGCTGGCGGTCGAGGCGATCGAGGGCACCGACCGGATGCTGGCGCGTGCCGGGCTGCTCGCGCTGGCCGAACCTGGCGGGGTGCTGGTCAAGCTGGTCAAGCCGGGGCAGGACCGGCGGGCGGACCTGCCGACGATAGGGCCGCGCACGATCGAGGCGGCGCATGCTGCCGGGCTGCGCGGCGTGGCGTTCGAGGCAGGCGGCACGCTGGTCGCCGACCTGCCGGCCTGTGTGGAGGCGGCCAACCGCCTCGGGGTGTTTCTGCTGGGCCTGGATGCCGATCTGCTGGACGGCGCGGCCGCGCCAAGAATGGAAGGCGCGGCCGTGCCAAGAATGTCAGGCGATTAGGAGATACGATGGGTTCCTTTCTGCACACCATGCTGCGGGTTCGCGACCTCGACGCGAGCATCGCCTTCTACCGCGACCTGCTCGGCATGCACGAGCTGCGCCGCAACGAGGTCTCTGCCGGCCGCTACACGCTGGTGTTCATGGGATACGCGAGCAACGCCGAGGGCCAGGCGGAGATCGAGCTGACCCATAACTGGGACCAGCAGGAGCCCTACGAGCTGGGCGCCGCGTTCGGTCACCTGGCTGTCGGCGTGCCCGACGTGGCGGCGGCCTGCGAGCATGTGCGCCAGGGTGGCGGCCGCGTGGTGCGCGAGGCGGGCCCGGTCAAGCACGGCACCACCGTCATCGCGTTCGTCGAGGACCCGGATCGCTACAAGATCGAGCTGATCGAACGCAGGTGATGCTCGCCGAGCTGAGCAACCGGCTGCAGCGGCTGGCCGCGGCCGGGCTGCCGTCACAGTCGGGCGGCGGGCCCGTCGCCTGGCCGTTTTCCTCCGCCGTGGTCCGCATTGGCGTGACAGGGCTGTCCAGGGCCGGCAAGACCGCGTTCCTGACCTCGGTCGCGGCCGGGCTGCTGGCGCGACGGTTCGCGCTGGCCCCGGTGGGCGCAAGCGAGGTGCCGGTCTTCGACCAGGCCAGGCATCTCGCAAGCCTGGCCGCCGACCCGCCGTCCTGGCCGGAGCGCACCAACGCCGTCTCCCTGCTGGCGCTGACGGCACGCGTGCCGCGCGGGGTGCTGCCGGCCCGGCAGCTGCGGCTGGAGTTCCTGGACTATCCCGGCGAGTGGCTGATCGACCTGCCGATGCTGCGGCAACCCTTTGCGTCCTGGTCGGCCGCCACGCTGCGCCGGCTTGCCGCACCGGAGACGGCCGGGATGGCCGGCCCCTTCCTCGCCTTTCTGGACGGCGTGCCGGCCAAGGCGGCGGGCGACGAGGCGCTGGCCCATGCCGGCGCGCGGCTGTACCGCGAGCTGCTGGGCCGCTTGCGCGACCGCGGCCTGGCGTTCCTGCAGCCTGGCCGGCACCTGATGCCCGCGCCCGGGCCTGAACCGCCATGGCTCGCCTTTTTCCCGTTCGCGGGCGCGGGCGCGCTGCAGGCGCTGCTGGCAAGCCGCTACGACGCCTATGTCGAGGCGGTGCGGCGCGACCTCGCCTCTCCTCTGTTCGCCGATGTCGACCGGCTGGTCATCCTGGCCGACGTGCTGAGCGCGCTGCATGCTGGGTCCGCGGCGTTCGCCGACATGCGCGCCGCACTGGGGGCCGCATCCGGCTCGCTGCGCTGGACCTTCTCCTGGCTGGAGGCAGCCTCGGCGCTGGCCACGCTGCGCCTGCCGCCCAGGGTGATCACGCGGGTCGCGTTCGCCGCGACCAAGGCCGACCACGTGGCCGACCGGCAGCGCGGCAACCTCGCCGCCCTGATGGGCGCGCTGACGCCGGTGCCGGGTGCGGGCGTGAAGACCGGGCATTTCGCCATCGCCTCGGTGCGCTGCACCGAGGATTTCGTCTGGACGCTGGACGGGCGGCCCGTCTCGGCGGTGCGCGGCCGGGTGCTCGGCCAGCAGGTGATGACGCGGTCCTACCCAGGCGAGGTGCCCGACCGTGTGCCCGAGGCCGATTTCTGGGAGCATCCATTCCTGGCGCTGCCGGATTTCGAGCCGATGCGGCTGGAGGGTGGCGGGCGGACCGGCGTGCCCAACATAGGCGTCGGCCACCTGCTGGATTTCCTGCTGGACGACGTGCTGTGAGCCAGCCGAGCCCGCCCAATACGGCGCAGCGCTTCCCGCTGCCGAGGATCGAGACCGAGGCGTTGCCGGCGGCCCGGCTGGAGCCGGTGGTCACGCTTGAGGAGCCGCCCGTGGCCGAACCTGGGCGATGGGGGATGCCGGCTTTGGTGCTGGGCGGCGCCGCCGTGCTGGCGCTCGGGTTCTCGGCGGTGGGCGCGGTCGAGGCGGTGGCGGGCGTGTTCGCCCGCTCGGCGTTCCTGGGTGGTGCTGCGGCAGGCGTGGCGGCGGTCGGTTTCGGCATGGTGGGGCTCGGCTTCTGGCGCGAGTGGTCCACCCTGTCGGCATTGCGCGAGGTGGACGCGCTGCGGGCGGCGCTGGCCGGCACGGACCCGGTGCGCCGGGCGGAAGCCGCACGCACCTGGCTGCGCGAGCTTCCGGACGGCGCGGCGCTGCTGCCGGCGGTGAACGCGGTCAACGACCCCGACGCGATCATCGCCCTGCTGCGCACCGGACCGGGCGCCACGCTGCGCGCCCGCGCGGACGCACTGGGGCGGACGGCGGCGCTGCAATCCCTGGCTGGCGTGGCTGCCATGCCCTCGCCTGGGCTGGCCGCACTGTTCGTCGCCTGGCGCGGCCTGCGCCTGATCCGGCAGGTGGCGGCGCTGCACGGGCTGCGGCCGGGGCTGTTCGCGACGCTCGGCCTGCTGCGCCGCACCGCGCTCTCGGCGGGCGCCGTGGTGGGAATGGAGGTCGCCGCCAACACGGCGGCGCACGCGCTGCTGTCCAGCCCCCTGCTGCAGCACGTGGCGGGCGAGATGGCCGGCGCGGGCGTTGCGGCACGGCGCATGGTGGTGCTGGCGCGGGCGGCGGGGGCGGCGTGCAGCCCGTTGCCGTTGGAGTAGGGCGGGTGGAATGTCTTGCCAAGCGTACGGTTAGACCGTACCGGCGGAATGATAATTCGGAGTGTGGGGCATAAGGGTCTCAAGCGCCTGATCGAGAGTAACGAGGGTCGGGAAGTCCGGCCCGACCTCTTGCCCCGCTTGCGACGCATCCTGACAGGACTGATTACGGCGGAAGACATGTCTCAGCTCCAAGGACCGCCGGGCTGGCGCATTCACCAGCTTACAGGCGACCGCGCCGGGACATGGAGCTTTTCAGTCTCGGGCAACTGGCGGCTGACTTTCGATCTGGTGGACGGCGAAGTCTGTAACCTGAACCTTGAGGACTACCATTGATGAGCGATGAGATGACCAAGATCGACATGGCCCCGAGTTCTCCCGGCGAGTTCGTGCGGGAGGAAATCCTGAACAATCTCAATTTGTCCGTCACCGATGCGGCCGAGGCGCTTGGCGTTAGGCGGTCAACTCTTTCCAATTTCGTTAACGGCAACGCGGCGCTGTCGCCGGAGATGGCCTTGCGGATCGAAAAAGCGTTCGGTGTCGATATGGGCATGCTGCTACGCATGCAGGCCTGGCACGACGCATACAGCATGAAGTGTAGGGCGGGGGAGATCGACGTGAAACCATTCCGGCGTCTTGCAAAGACTGGCTTGTAGACGTTAGAGCGGCGGCGGGCAAATAGGAATCGGGCTTGCCGACGCGGGGTGCACTCTG
>CALMVI010000109.1 GCA_937873095.1 uncultured Acetobacteraceae bacterium
GCAACCGCGCCCGGCGACGACGCCGCGGTGTACCGCCCGACAGACAGCCAGGCCCTGGGCGCGACCACCGATGTCTACCCCCCCATCGTGGACGATCCCTACGAGTTCGGCCGCATCGCCGCCACCAACGCGCTCTCGGACGTCTACGCCATGGGCGGGACGCCGATCATGGCGCTGGCCTTGCTGGGCATGCCGCTGGGCAGGCTGCCGGTGCACACCGCACAGCGCATCCTGGCGGGCGGCGCCGCGATGTGCGAGCGCGCCGGCATCCCGGTGGCGGGCGGCCACTCGATCGACAGCCAGGAGCCGCTCTACGGGCTGGTGGCGCTGGGCCTGGTGCATCCCGACCGCGTGCTGCGCAACAGCGGCGCTCAGGAGGGCGACGTGCTGATCCTGACCAAGGGGCTTGGGGTGGGCGTGTTCGGCGCGGCGTTGAAGCGGGGCGAGCTGTCATCGGCCGACTACGCCACGATGATCGCATCGGCCACCCGGCTCAACGACGTGGGCCGGCTGTTGCCGGAGTGGGAAGGCGTGCACGCGGCGACCGACGTGACCGGCTTCGGGCTGCTCGGCCACGCGCTGGAGATGTGCCGCGGCTCTGGCCTGTCCGGCACCCTGCGCGCAGGCGCCGCGCCGCTGCTGCCGGGCGCTGAGGCGCTGGCCCGCGCGGGGGTGGCAACCGGGGCAGCCGCCCGCAACTGGGCCAGCTACGGCGGCGCGGTGAGCGGGGCGGACGATTTGGAGGATTGGCGGCGGGCGCTGTTGTGCGACCCGCAGACCAGCGGCGGCCTGCTGGTCGCGGTCGCCGAGGATGCGGCGCGGTTCACGCTGGCGCGGCTGCAGGAGGCTGGGTTTCCCGCATCGGCCGCCGTGGGGTCGCTGCGGGGGGGTGATGATTCCGGGCGTTCGGGTGGGTTACGGCTTCTGGCCTAGGGCCGGAACGGGGGCCAGTGCTGCGTTTGGTCTGAGGTCTGTATAAGGGCGACGCATCGCGCGACATCGCAACAGGATGAGCCATGGAAGACTACGCCCCTCCCGCCGCAAGCTTGCCGTTACTTGGCAACGTCGCTTCGCTCCTGCGAGACGCGAAAACGAAAGCCATCGCGTCCGGGCCGTACGTCACCGCCAAAAAGATTCTTCGCCTTCCCGGTGGACAGATATATTCAGAGTCGGGCCTTCAAGCAGATGCTGACGGGTCATCCGAATACAGCAAACAGGACGCGACCGGCCAGCCGGGAACCGCGTTGGAGTGGCCCGGACATCGCTCGTTGGACTCGGCACGGGTTCCGTATGTCGCTTTCAGCACTCACTTTGCCCGCCAGGCCGGCTTTCGCAAGGGTGATCTGGCTGTGGTGATCTACAAGAACAGGTTATGCTACGCCATCTACGGCGACGTCAGCGGACATGCTCTCAGAAACGGATCCACTGATCGGAGTCACTACTCGTTCGGCGAAGCATCAATACGGGTTCATGAACAGCTTGGCCACCCGGTCGTCTACAAGACGGGAAAAGGCGGTAGTCCTCGCTTCCATAACGTCGGGATAGGTTCGGGCGTTCTGATCGTGGTCTTTCCGGGTTCGGGCACTGGTCAAGCCATGACCGAAGCGGCGATCGTCGCGCATGCCCGGCCATTATGGGACGGGTTGCGTGGCGCTTCCGCAGGAGAGAAGAACACCTGATCTACCGGGGCGATTGCAGCGGCTACGTGCGGGCGGTGGGCGCCGATGTAGGCGTGCCGATGTCGGGGTTGGCCAACGAGCTCGTCGACTTCTGGAACCGAGACCCGGGCTGGATCAAGCTTGGCCACGACGCTCTGAAGGCAAGTCTGATGTCGGGCCAGGGCTACCTCGTTGTTGCCGGCAAGAAAGGAAAGAGACACGGCCACGTCGTGATCGTCGTGCCGGGGGAATCTGCCCGCCACGACGCGATGGGCTACTGGGGCAACCTCAGCGGCGTGGGTGAGAAGGACGAATCATTGTCGAAAGCGTGGACACGCGCCGATCTAAAAGGCGTTGAATATTTTGCAAGGCCGGTTCCGGCGCTGGCGCCGAAACCGTGAGGATCATGCTCGCCTTGGCAAGCCTCGGCGGGGCTATAGGCATGACGCAGACTGCGACGGCGGCCATGGTTCCGATCGTGCCGACGTCACAGGTCGTCCAGGCTGGACCCTACAGGCTGGATTTGGGCGACCCGGACAAGGACGACCGTGTCTTTGAGGGACCGATCAAGATAGCAGGTGCGAACGGCAAAGGCTGCACGGTGAGCGACGACGTCGCTCTCGTCACGCGTCCGCTCGCCTTGTTGAACGGAAAGCTCTTGTACGTCACCACGTTTTCGGGGAGCGAAGCTCGGGTACAGGTCGTCGATGCGGCAACGTGCGCAGTGAAGTGGAGGAGTGCCGAATTCGAGGGTGTGCCGAAGTTCACGGCGACGGCGGTCCACCTGCCAAACCGTACCTTCCCGATCAAGGACTCTGGCCTGCCCAGCCAATAACCTCGAACCAGCCCCACTAGAGCATTTCCCGACCGGATGGAACCACCCGGCCGGGAGTCATGCTCCAGGAAACAAGAGCGTAGAGCACTACTCCCGAGCCTGTTGGCTCGGGAAGTGCTCTAGCAGCTCGGGAAGTGCTCTAGCAGCTCGGGAAGTGCTCTAGCAGCAAGACGCTTAGCGGCCGTCTCGATCTTGCCGTCGGCACCCGCAGCTTCGTATTGCGGCTGCCGGGTCGCGTGTCTTGGCCCAGTGCGGGGCTGCCCTCATGAACATCCTCTGCATCCAGTCCTCCGTCGCCTACGGCCATGTGGGCAACAGCGCCGCCCTCTTTCCGCTGCAGCGTCTGGGGGCCGAGGTGTGGCCGATCGCCACCGTGCAATTCTCCAACCACCCGGGCTACGGCGCGCATACCGGCGCGGTGACGCCGCCCGCAACCATTCATGCGCTGATCGACGGCATCGAGGCGCGCGGCGTGTTTCCGGCCTGCGACGCGCTGCTCACCGGCTATCTGGGGGACCCGGGCACTGGCGCCTGCCTGCTGCACGCGGCCGGCCGTCTGCGCGCCGCCAACCCCGCCGCCCTGTGGTGCTGCGACCCGGTGATCGGGGATGACGGGCCGGGCGTCTATGTCCGCGGCGGCATCAGGGAGTTCTTTCGCGACCAGGCCGTGCCGCTCGCCGACATCCTGACGCCCAACCAGTTTGAGCTGTCGCAGCTCACCGGTCAGCCTTGCGAAACGCTGGACCAGGCCAAGCTCGCGGTGGCGCAGCTGCAGGCCCGCATGCCGGGCGCGGGTCCCCGTGCCATGCTCGTCACCAGCCTGCGGCTGGAGGACACGCCGGCAAGCGCGGTCGACCTGCTGGCCGCCGGCGCGGACGGCTTCCACCGCCTGCGCACGCCGCGCCTGGACATCGCGGTCAACGGCGCGGGGGACGCGATCGCCGCCCTGTTCCTGTTCCACCTGCTGCGCAGCGGCAGCGCTGCACTGGCCATGGAGCGGTCGGCCAGCGCCATCCACGGCCTGCTTGCCCGCACGCTGCAGGCGGGCAGCCGGGAGCTGCTGATCGTGGCGGCACAGGACCAGTTCCTGGACCCGGACCGGCGGTTCCGCAGCCAACCCTGCTGATGCGGCCGGGCTTTCGGGAGGGGGTGCGAAAAAACTTGCCCAGCCACACTCCTGCGACAGCAACGCCCCAATTCCGCCGCGTTGCAGCACTACACCAGCATGGTCGGATCGAACGGGTCCGTCATCTGCCAGGACGCAGTACGATGTCTCTAGTCAAAGTGTATGCACGGGTTCTGGCGCTGGTCGCGAAAAATCACCGGATGATCGCCATGCTGGCGGCGGGCAATCTGGGCGTCGCCGCGCTGCAGTTTCTCGATCCCCTGCTGTTCGGCCGGGTGATCGGACTGCTGGCCCGCACCGACACCACGCCGCACGCCCAGCTGTTCGCCGAGGGAACGAAGCTGGTCACGATGTGGATCATGATCGGCGCCTGCGGCATCGGCGTGAACATCGCCGTCGCCATGGGGGCGGAGCGGCTGGCGCACCGCACCCGGCTCGGCGCCATCCAGCGCTGCTTCGACCACGTGCTGACCCTGCCGAGCTCGTTCCATTCCGGCGTGCAGTCGGGCAGCGTGCTGAAGACGATGGTCTCGGGGTCGGACGCGCTATTCGGTCTCAGCCTGTCGTTCTTTAAGGAGAACCTGGCCACCTACGTGGCCGTGCTGGTGCTGCTGCCGCTCTCGGCGTTCCTGAACTGGCGCCTGTCGCTGGTCCTGGTGGCGCTGGTCTGCGTCTTCGTCAGCATCACCACCTTCGTCATCCGTCACACGCAAACGAGCCAGCGCGAGGCAGAGGCGGCGCATTCCGCGCTGGCCGGCCGCGCGCAGGACGCGCTGTCCAACGTGGTCGCCGTGCAGTCCTTCGGCCGGCTGCAGGCCGAGGCGCGCGCCTTTGCGGAGATCGTGGAGACGGTGATCCGCCTGCAGTTCCCGGTGCTGAACTGGTGGGCGCTGGTCACCGTGCTGACCCGCGCGTCCAGCACGCTCGCCGTCATCACCATCGTCGTCGCCGGCGCGTTGCTGCACCTCCATGGCAAGGCGAGCGTGGCCGAGATCGTCTCGTTCATGGGGTTTTCCACGCTGCTGATCGGGCGCCTCGAAGCCGCGGTGAACTTCTCCTCCAGCCTGTTCATGCGCGGCCCGGGCATCGCCGAGTACTTCAAGCTGATCGACACGGCGAGCTCCGTGCCGGAACGCAGCGACGCGCACGAGCTCGACGTCACGCATGGCGAGGTGTCGTTCGAGGACGTGAGCTTTGCCTATCCGGGCGGCCCGGCCATCCTGTCGGACGTGTCCTTCGTGGCGCGTCCGGGCACGATCACGGCGCTGGTCGGCGCAACCGGCGCCGGCAAGTCGACCGCGATGCACATGCTGCAGCGCCTGTGGGATCCGCAGAAGGGCGGCATACTGATCGACGGGCAGGATCTGCGCGACGTGTCCCTGGGCAGCTTGCGCAACGCGATCGGCGTCGTGTTCCAGGAAAGCCTGCTGTTCAACCGGACCATCCGCGACAACCTGCTGGTGGGCCGCGCCAACGCCACCCAGGCCGAAATCGAGCACGCCTGCCGCCTGGCCGAAGCGCACGACTTCATCGCGCGCCAGCCCCAGGGCTACGACACGCTGGTGGGCGAGCGCGGGGTGACCCTGTCCGGCGGCCAGCGGCAGCGCCTGGCGATCGCCCGCGCGCTGCTGAAGGACGCGCCGGTCCTGATCCTGGACGAAGCGACCTCCGCCCTCGATGCGGCCACCGAGGCGCGGGTGTCGCGCGCGATGGCCAACCTGATGCGCGGGCGGACGACCTTCGTGATCGCGCACCGGCTCTCCACCGTGCGCGACGCGGACGAGATCCTGGTGTTCGATGCCGGGCGGATCGCCGAGCGCGGGACGTTCGACGGACTGATCCGCGAGGGCGGCCGCTTCGCCGAACTGGTGGAAAACCAGCTGGCCGGGGTCAGCTGAGACGCGGGGCGTGCCTGGCCGGCACGCCTGAGGCGCGGGGCGTGCCTGGCCGGCAAGTCTGAGGCGCGGGGCGTGCCTGGCCGGCACGTCTGAGGCGCGGGGCGTGCCTGGCCGGCACGCCCTGGCCTTTCCCCTGAAGGCCATGCTAACGCCCCGCACGCATGGCCCTTCCGCTGATTGCCGTCCTGAACGGCCCCAATCTCAACCTGCTCGGCACCCGCGAGCCTGCGCTGTATGGGTCGGCGACGATCGACGACCTCGAAGCCCTGTGCGCCGAGACCGCACAGGCGCTGGACCTGTCAATCGATTTCCGGCAGTCCAACCATGAGGGCGAGCTGATCACCTGGGTGCAGGAATGCCGCGGCCGCGCCAGGGGCATCGTCATCAACCCTGGCGGCTACGGCCACAGCTCGGTCGCCCTGATGGACGCGCTGCTGGCGGTCGGCGTGCCTGCGGTGGAGGTGCACCTGACCAACATCCACGCCCGCGAGGAGTTCCGGCACGTCTCGCTCGTCTCCCGCGCGGTGCGGGGCGTGATCTGCGGCCTGGGCATACGCGGTTACGGGCTGGCGCTGACGGCGCTGGCCGAACTGCTGCTGGACGAGGACCAATGAGCCGCCCGCCCGGCGAGTCCGGCAAGCTGCCGGTGGACGCCGAGGCGATCCGCGCGCTGGCCGACATCCTGCTGGAAACCGGGCTGACCGAGATCGAGATCGCCGAGGGCGACAGCCGGATACGGGTCAAGCGCGCCCCCGCCGTCACCCAGGCCGCGGTAGCGCCGTTGGCGAGCGCCTCGCCGCCGCCGGCCGCCGCCCTGCCTGCGTCCGACGACGACCTGTCCAAACATGCGGGCGCGGTCAAGAGCCCCATGGTCGGCATCGCCTATCTCTCGCCAGAACCGGGCGCGCCCAGCTTCGTGACCGTGGGGCAGAGCGTGTCGGCCGGGCAGACGCTGCTGCTGATCGAGGCGATGAAGACCTTCAACCAGATCAAGGCGCCGCGGTCCGGCACGCTCAGCCGCGTCCTGGTCGCCGGCGGCGTGCCCGTCGAGTACGGCGAAGTGCTGATGGTCATCGATTGACTGTGGCGGCGCCGCTCTTCGGAAAGGTGCTGATCGCCAACCGGGGCGAGATCGCGCTGCGCGTGCAGCGGGCCTGCCGCGAGCTGGGCATACCCACGGTCGCCGTGCATTCGACGGCCGATTCGGACGCGATGCACGTGCGCCTGTCGGACGAAAGCGTGTGCATCGGCCCGCCCGCGGCGCGCGACAGCTACCTCAACATGGCATCCATCCTGTCGGCAGCCTCCGTCACCGGGGCGGACGCCATCCACCCGGGCTACGGCTTCCTGTCGGAGAACGCGGCCTTCGCCGAGATGGTCGAAGCGCACGGGCTGACCTTCATCGGCCCGGCCAGCGAGCACATCCGCATGATGGGCGACAAGATCACCGCCCGCACGGCGATGGCCGGCCTGGGCGTGCCGCTGGTGCCCGGATCGGACGGCGCGCTGCCCGACCTGGAAACCGCGCATGCGGTGGCGCGCAGCGTCGGCTACCCGGTGCTGATCAAGGCCACCGCGGGCGGCGGCGGGCGTGGCATGAAGGTGGCGCAGACCGAGGACGGGCTGGAGGAGGCGTGGCGCGTGGCGCGCACGGAAGCGCGTGCGGCGTTCGGCAACGACGAGGTCTACCTCGAGAAATACCTCGACCGGCCGCGCCACATCGAGCTTCAGGTCATGGCCGACGCGCACGGCAACGTCGTGCATTTCGGCGAGCGGGATTGCAGCCTGCAGCGCCGTCATCAGAAGCTGCTCGAGGAGGCTGGATCGCCTGCGCTGACCGGGGAGGCGCGCGACCGGATCGGCGCCACCGCGACGGCGGCGTTGGCCAGGCTCGGCTATCGCAACGCCGGCACGCTCGAATTCCTCTACCAGGACGGCGCCTTCGCCTTCATCGAGATGAACACGCGGCTGCAGGTCGAGCATCCGGTGACCGAGATGGTCTGCAACGTGGACCTGGTGCGCGAGCAGATACGCATCGCCGCCGGCCAGGCGCTCGGCTATACCCAGGCCGACATCGTGTTCGCCGGCCACGCCATCGAATGCCGGGTGAATGCCGAGGATCCGGAAACCTTCATGCCTACGCCAGGGCGCGTCCAGGCGTTCCATGCGCCGGGCGGCTTGGGCGTGCGGGTGGATTCCGCGCTTTACGCCGGCTACGTGGTGCCGCCCTATTACGACAGCCTGGTGGCCAAGCTGATCGTGCATGCGCCGACCAGGACCGAGGCAATCGCCCGCCTTCGCCGGGCGCTGGACGAGTTTGCCGTGCTGGGCATCAAGACGACCCTGCCCCTGCACCAGGCTATCATCGAGCAGCAGGAGTTCCAGGCCGGCGACTACACCATCCACTGGCTGGAGCAGTTCGTGGAACGCAGCCGCCCGGCCGCGGCCGGACGGTAGCCGATAGTGGACAGGCTACCCCGGCGTCTTGGTCTGGTCGCCGAGGTGATCCAGCTTTTCCTTCACCTTCTTGTCGTTCTCGCTGAGCTCCTCGGGCGTCTGAACCGCCACGCCCGGCGGCACCGCGTCGCCCGGATCACGATCCCTGTCTGCCATCGTCTTCACTCCTTCTCCGCGTCGACGTCGGCGACACCCGTGACTTCGGCATCCTCCTCGAGGTCGCGGGCGAGTTCCTCGACCGCATGCTTGTCGACCTTGATGGCCTGCTGGGCCAGCTTGTCGCCTTTCTTGTCGTCGCCCTTGGCGTATTCGCCCAGCGCCGCCTCGGCCAGGTCGCGTGCCTTGTCGGATGGATCGGTGTCAGTCTTCTCGGCCCCAGTCTTCTCGGCCCCGGTCTTCTCGGCCATGTCTGCTCTCCTGACGTCTGGCTGCGAACGTGGCTGGGCCCGCACGGGTTGCCGCAGCGGGGCCGCGCCCGACATCAGCAACGCGGGCAGATGACGGGGCTGCGCATGGCACGGGGTCGAACGTTTGCGAGGGTGGGGGCCAGATCGGGGGCGAGCCGGGCGCTGGCTGCTGCCTGCCTGGTCCTGCTGGCGTGCGCTGCACGGGCCGAAACGCCGGCCGACTTCGCCTGGGTGCAGCACCCGGGCGCCTTGCTGCCGCTGCACGCGCCGCTGCGCGACGAGGATGGCCGGACCACCAGCCTGGGCGCGCTGCTGGGCGGCGCCCCGGTCATCCTGGATCTGGGCTACTTCCACTGCCCCTCGCTGTGCGGCGTGGTCCGCTCCGACGTGTTCGCCGCGTGGGGGGCCAGCGGCTTGCGGCCGGGGCGGGACGTGACCCTGGTCTCGCTCTCGATCGACCCGGCCGAGACGCCTCTTGATGCCGCCCGCGCGAAACAGGCCGATCTGGCGCAGGCGTCCTTCGTCCGGCCCGCCAACCTGCATTACCTGACCGGCTCCGCGGCCTCGCTCGCCGCCATGGAGGCTGCGCTGGGCTTCCGCGCCCGCTACGACGCAGCGTTCAAGCAGTTCCTGCATCCTGCCGGCCTGGCCGTGCTGACGCCATCGGGCACGGTCAGCTCCTACCTGCTGGGCACAGGCTACGCCGCGGGCGACCTGCGGGCGGCGGTGCTGCGCGCCGGCCATGGCGGCATTGCCGAAGCGGCGCTGCCCGTCCTGCTGCTCTGCTTCCACTTCGATTCCACCACCGGACGCTACACCCTGGCCGTTGAAAAGGTGCTGCGGCTGGGTGCTGGCCTGACGGTGCTGACGATCGCCGGGCTGCTGGCCGTTCTGCACCGCCGCAGGCCGCCTGCGGCCGGGTAGTCAGGCTGCGGCGGGACGAACGCGGTCAGCCGGCGCCGGTCCGCTGGAGCGGGTGAAGGGAATCGAACCCTCGTGTGCAGCTTGGGAAGCTGCCGTTCTACCATTGAACTACACCCGCGCTGCGCCAAGCATAGGATGGAACGGGTTGATGGGGAAGGGTGTACGGGGCTTTGCCCCGTGCCCGACCAAAGGCCAGTCGGCCTTTGGAAACCGATTCATGAGTGGAGTCTGCTTTGGTTTATCGTCCCAGCACGACACTGATTCACGGCGGGGTTGACCGCACGCCGTTTGGCGAGACCAGCGAGGCGGTGTTCCTGACCTCCGGCTTCGTTTATGACAGCGCCGAGCAGGCCGAGGCGACGTTCGCCGGCACCGCCACGCATTACCAGTACTCGCGCTTCGGCAACCCCACCGTCACCGCGTTCGAGCGCCGCATGGCGCTGCTGGAGGGCGCCGAGGCGTGCCGTGCGACCGCGACCGGCATGGCTGCGGTGAACGCCGCCATGCTCAGTCACCTCAGGACCGGCGACCGCGTGGTGGCCAGCCGCGCGCTGTTCGGGTCGTGCCACTGGATCGTCTCGTCCCTGCTGCCCAAGCTCGGCATCGCGCACGAGTTCGTGGATGCGGGAGACGCCGCCGGATGGCGGCGCGCGCTCGGCACGCCGGCCCAGCTCGTGCTGCTGGAAACGCCGTCCAACCCGATGCTCGACATCGTCGACCTGGCGATGGTGGCCGAACTGGCGCATGCGGCGGGCGCGCTGGTGGTCGTGGACAACGTGTTCGCGACGCCTCTGCTGCAGCGGCCGCTCGAGCACGGCGCGGACGTGGTGGTGTATTCGGCCACCAAGCATATCGACGGCCAGGGCCGCGTGCTGGGCGGCGCCGTGCTCGGCCGCAAGGCGTGGATCGAGGAGGTGCTGCAGCCGTTCATCCGCAACACCGGCCCGTCGATGTCGCCGTTCAACGCCTGGACGCTGCTGAAGGGCATGGAGACGCTGCCGCTGCGGGTGCACGCCGCAACCCGGACCGCGGCCAGCCTGGCCGACTTCCTGGCGGACCACCCCCAGATCGCCCGCGTATGGTATCCGGCACGCGCCGACCACCCGCAGCACGCGCTGGCGATGCGGCAGATGACCGCAGGGGGTACGCTGGTCACCTTCGAACTCGCCGGCGGCAAGGCGGCGGCGTTCCGGTTCTGCAACGCGCTGGGCCTGGTCGCAATCAGCAACAATCTGGGGGACAGCCGCAGCATGGTGACGCATCCGGCCACCACCACGCACATGCGCATCGGTACCGACGAGCGCGCGCGTCTGGGCATCACCGACGGCGTGGTGCGGCTCTCCGTCGGGCTGGAGGACGTGGCCGACCTGACCGAGGATCTCGGCCGCGCGCTCGACGCCAGCGCCCTGAGGCACGCGGCGGAGTGAGCGGACCTGTGGCCGGGCCGGAAAACGCCCCCGAATACGCTGAGGTGACGCGCGGCATCAACGTGCGGGTCGCGTCGTTCTACCTGGAGGATCAGTCCGAGCCTGACGAGGGCCGCTACGTCTGGGCCTATCGCGTGACGATCGAGAACCGCGGCGACCGGACCGTGCAGCTGCTGAGCCGGACGTGGCGCATCACCGACGGCCGCGGCCGGACCTTCCTGGTCGAGGGGAAGGGGGTGGTGGGCGAACAGCCCGTGCTGGAGCCTGGGGAGGCGTTCGAATACACCTCAGGCACGCCGCTGGAGACGCCGTCCGGCTTCATGTCCGGCCAGTACCACATGATGGCGCACGGGCGCGGCCCCGCCGTCAGCCTGGCCGAGTCCGGCGGCGAGGCGTTCGACGTGGCGATCCCGGCCTTCAGCCTGGACAGCCCGCACCAGCCCGGCCGCATGCACTGAGGGCTGGGGATCGGCGCGGGCGCCCGACGCCCCTGGCCTTTCTCCACCTCAGGAACCATGTATTCGGTTCGATTGCGGGATCTGTGCATTGAACGAAGTCAGCCAACCGAAGCCCGTCCTGCCCTCGACATCGCTGGCCAGGCCGTCGAGCGAGGAGGCCGAGGAGGCGGTCCGCACGCTGATCCGTTGGGCGGGCGACGATCCGGAGCGCGAGGGCCTGAACGACACGCCGAAGCGGGTCGCCAAATCGTACCTGGAGTTCTACCGGGGTTACGACGAGGACCCGGTGGAGATGCTCAAGCGCACCTTCGAGGAGATCGAGGGTTACGACGAGATCGTTCTGCTGCGCGACATAAGGGTGGAGAGCCATTGCGAGCACCACATGCTGCCGATCATCGGCCGCGCGCACGTCGCCTACCTGCCGCACCGCCGCGTCGTCGGCATCAGCAAGCTGGCGCGCGTGGTCAACGCCTATGCCAGCCGGCTGCAAATCCAGGAGAAGCTCACCGCGCAGATCGCCAACACGATCGACGACGTGCTGGCCCCCCTGGGCACCGCGGTGATCATCGAGGCGGCGCATGAGTGCATGACCACGCGCGGCGTGCACAAGCCGGGAGTCAGCATGGTGACGAGCAGGATGCTGGGCGCGTTCCGCACCGACCCGTCAACCCGGCGCGAGCTGCTGGCCATGGTGGGCAACCGCGCCCCGAACAGCCTGGAGGCGTAGGCGGAGGAGCGGAGCGATGTCCGCCTTTTGGTGTCGGGATTGTGGCGGATGTCGCTCCGCTCTTCCGCCCTACCAGTGTCGGTCGACCCGGCGCGAGTTATTGGAGTGGAGCGATGTCCGCCTTCTAGTGTCGGGATCTTGGCGGAGGTCGCTCCGCTCTTCCGCCCCACCGGTTGCGGCAGAAAGCGGCGTTTTGGGGTCGGGAAACATGATCTGGCCGTTCAGGCTGCGGTAGAACGAGGTGTCCGTCAGCCAGTCGAGCAGGGAGGCTGGCAGCACATGGCCCGAGCCGTGGACGACGGGTGACATCTATGGCACCGCCGACTCCAAGTGCCGTGTGGGGCGGAAGAGCAAAGCGACATCCGCCAACGCGCGGCAGAGCGAAGCGACGTCCGCCGCGACACAAAGGCGGATGTCGCTTCGCTCTTCCGCCCTTGTAATAGCCGGATTCCCTATATCCGTCTTGCTC
>CALMVI010000110.1 GCA_937873095.1 uncultured Acetobacteraceae bacterium
GGGGCACGCTGGCCGTCGGGCAGGGGAGTGCGATCGGGCGCCTCGGGCTGACGGGCACGCTGCGCAACGGGACGATCGCCGATGCCGGGGGCGGCCTGGCCTGCTCGGCCGGCGCCACGCTGGACGCGGTCACCTATCTCGGCACGCTCGACCTCAGCCGGCCCTTCTCCCAGCTTTCGGTGGCGCACGGGCTGACGGTGCTGTCCCAGCAGGGGATTCCGGGGAGCATCCTGCTGACGGGCGGCCAGTCCAGGATGATCGCGGCCACGTCCGAGACGCTCGACAACGTGGCGATCTCTCTGGGCAGCGTAGCCCAATACTATGCCGGGCAGCACATCGCGGCGCCTGAACTGGCGGCCGCTCCCGGCGTGCAGCTCACCCTGGGCCCGAATGCGGTGCTGGCGCTGGCGGGGACGGCGGGCGTGCTGGGCGATGCGGCGATCGGGCAGTGGAGCGACAGCATCGTCAACAACGGCACGGTCTCGGCCGCGACCACGTTCGGGACGCTGAACGTCGGCGCCAGCTTCTTCACCAACAACGGCTCGGTGGCGGCCGCTTCGGGCGGGATCATCGATTTCGACGACACGGCGATCCTGAACGCAGGCACGTTCTCGGTCGGTGCGTCGTCTGCGGTGCAGGTCATCCTCTACGACTACTACGCCGCGCCGAACGCAGGCGCGTCCGTCTTCACCAACACGGGCACCATTTCGCTGCAGGGCGGGATATTCCAGGAACTGACCGCCAACGGCCTGTTCCCCGCGGTTCCGATCGCCAACGTGTCGGGCGCCTCGATCCAGGGCTACGGCTTGGTGTTCGCCCAGATCGCCAATGCCGGCACCGTGGAGGCGCGTGGCGGGACCCTGCTGCTGACCCAGCAGGTGCTGGGCGGAGGAGCGCTGCTGGTCGATGCCGGGGCGACGCTGGAGCTGGCCGCACCCGAGCCGGCGGGCATGGTGGTGCAGTTCTCGGGGAGCGGCGGCGTCGTCAAGCTCGACCAGCCATCCACGTTTGCCGGCACGCTCAGCGGCTACGGACCGGGCGACGTGATCGACCTGCCGGGCCAGGTGCTGACCGCCGTCGGCAGCAGCAGCGGCACGCTGGTCGCCAGCACCGCCACCCAGAACTACCGCTTCTCGACATCGACCCCGGTGGGCGGAGAGTTGTCGGCGGGGCGCGACCCGCATGGCAACGCGACCATCATGTTCACGCCGCAAACGCCCGGTTCAGGCGCGCCGGCGGCGCTGATCGGCGTCAGCCAGCCCGCCATGCTGTTCTGGGCATCCCCGGCCGGAGACGAGTTCCAGGGCGCGTCGGTGAACGTCGCGGGCGCGCATGTCGGCAACTGGTCCGGCGCGGACAGCCTCGACATCACCGACATGTCCCCGGCCACCGCGAGCCTGGCCGCGGTCCAGGCGACGAACCTGGACGTGCTGACGATCTCGGACGGCACCCACACCAGCAGCGTCGGGCTGACCGGAACGTTCGCCGCCTCGGCGTTTCACCTGTCGGCCGACGGACATGGGGGGACGCTGCTGACCTATGGCCACTGACCCTGCCCGTCCGACAAGCAAAGCTGTTTTTGCTCGAGAACACTCGACAACAGTGGACACTCAGGCCTGGACCCATCGTGCTCAGTCAGGAGATGAGTATAAAGTCCCACTAAACTGGATTACGCAGCCCTGAGCAGAAGTTATCAGCGGTGCCTCGCTGTTGCCGAGCAGTATGGTTGTCGTATTTCCATTGATCCCAACGGATGGGCCGAACGCTATCGCACCACTGTAAGTACCGATGACTCCGTTTGACGTCTGAAAAAGCTGCGGATCAAATGCCGCAAACATGTTGTCATTGGCATCAAACTGATCGACGATATACTGTAATGCCAAGCCATTCGTGGCATTTTGTGCGAGAGTCTTCAAAACGAATCGCTGCTTTGTTGTTCCGGATATCGTCACATTTTGGTAACTGGCCGTGGCCGGGAAAATGACATTCGAACCAATTGCCGAGCAGCCGCCTGAGCCGGTTACCACGACATTTCCGTAGAACTGTGTTCCACCAGGCGTCACGGTGGTAGACTGCGCATTTGCATCCGCACCAGCAAGCATGATACCCGCGAAGATTACGGCTGAGGCGGTTCGCATGAAACTACTCCTCTCGGTAAGCCCTTTGAGACGATTGACACGGTCGACTGCAGTAGGGGTAGTGTCAAGGTGGTTCTGGCCACATGCTCTTGCAGTTTTCATTCTGTCATTCACCAGACATAGTCACTTCCATGTAACTGCTAGGTCGAACCCGCCGTGTCTTTGATCCATCCAAGGTTTCCTGATGGTCTCGACGAAATCGGTGTCGTTCAAGTCGGGCTGCCGGTCCCCGTCGGCGAAGTTCGGGACGATGCGGTCAAGCAGATGTTGCTGCAGTTCGAGAGCCTCGGGGAGGACTGCGAGTTCGGACTGGTGCAGCGCCGCTATGCCGCAGAGGGGCTGTCGCTGATCCGGTGGATGACCATGTCTGCGGCAACGCTGATCGATCTGCTTGAACGCCGCTTCGAAGGTCTTGGCGAGCCGTCCCAGATGTGCATCGACGTCGCTCCGTGGGGCGAGCTGATGGCGTTGCATCCCGCTCTCGGCTTGAGGATGCATACGTTCGTTCACAGCGCGGGTGTGGACATCGAACGTTTTGCCGCCAACCAGTCCAGACGCACTGTGTTTCTCAAAAGAAAGCTGCTTGAAGACCTGGCCGAGCACAGGAAGATATTCGTGGTGCAGGCGGGGTGCGCGATGACGGACGATCTCGGCCGCGATGTCGCCGCAGCGCTTCGCCGCTACGGCCCGAACGTCCTACTGGCTGTCGGCCTGGCCACCGGCGACCACCCGTCGGGCACAGTCCGGGTGCATGGCCACGGTCTGCTACGCGGCTACATCGACCGGCGGGGCAAGACGGCCGTGCCGACCGGCGGGCATCGATGGAACATCAATTTCGATGCCTGGGTGTCGTTGTGCCGGCGCAGCACGGAGCTTGTGGCAGAGGGCTTTGGCCGTTAGAGCGGTGGCTGACACGACGCGCGGAACCGTAGGTCCTCCGACCCCGACGCTTGCCGTCGAGCAGAGGAGGCCGGCGTGCAGGGTTTCAAGAGCACCACGCACTACATCGCGTCGCGCGACCTGGAGGTGGCCGTCAACGCGGCGGTGGCGTTGCAACGGCCCTTGCTGGTCAAGGGCGAGCCCGGCACCGGCAAGACGGTGCTGGCCCACGAGGTTGCGTCCGCGCTGTCGATGCCGCTGATCGAGTGGCACGTGAAGAGCACGACGAAGGCGCAGCAGGGGCTCTACGAATACGATGCGGTCTCGCGCCTGCGCGACGGGCAGCTGGGCGACGCGCGCGTGCACGACATCGGCAACTACATCGTCCACGGCAAGTTGTGGGATGCGTTCGAGGCCGAGCGGCAGTCGGTCGTGCTGATCGACGAGATCGACAAGGCGGATATCGAGTTCCCCAACGACCTGCTGCTCGAACTCGACCGCATGCAGTTCTTCGTCTACGAAACCAGGCAGACGGTCCGCGCGAGGCAGCGGCCCATCGTGATCATCACGTCGAACAACGAGAAGGAGCTGCCGGACGCGTTCCTGCGCCGGTGCTTCTTCCACTACATACGCTTTCCCGACCGGGAGACGATGGAGCGCATCGTCCAGTCGCATTATCCCGACATCAGGCAGGACCTGGCGCGCGAGGCGCTGACGATGTTCTTCCGGGTGCGCGAGCTGCCCGGCCTGAAGAAGAAGCCGGCGACGAGCGAGTTGCTGGACTGGCTGAAGCTGCTGATGATCGAGGACATGCCGCCCGAGGCGCTGCGGACGCGGGAGAAGACGGTGGTGATTCCGCCGCTGCATGGCGCGCTGCTGAAGAACGAGCAGGACGTGCACCTGTTCGAGCGGCTGGCGTTCATGGCTCGGCGGGAAGGGTAGGAGATGGCCGGGGATTTGAGTGCCGTACTGGCGGCAGTCTTGGCCCGAGCATCCTCATCCGATCAGACGATTTCGTCTGATCGGGATCTGCTCCAGAGCATGTTCCGTTCACTTGCGTTCACTCCACAGGCTCTGGCTCTTTGTTTTGCGAGCATCTTCACCCGATCAGACAATTCCGTCTGATCGGGATCTGCTCTAGGACGCTCTCCGGCATGGTTTCCGCGCTACGAAGGCAAGTTCGTCGCATCGCGGCACAGGTGTTCGGGCCTGAGGACGATACCATCTGATGTTTGCCTCCTTCGTTGAGCAGTTGCGAGTGGCCGGGCTGCCGGTCTCCATCACCGAATACCTGACGCTGATTGGCGCCATGAAACACGGCGTCGCCGACTACAGCGTTGACGATTTCTACTTCCTGGCGCGAGCGACACTGGTGAAGGACGAACGCCACCTCGACCGGTTCGACCGGGTGTTTGCAAGCGTGTTCCAGGGGTTGGAACACGCCTCCGGCGACCCCACGACCGACATACCGGAAGAGTGGCTCCGCCGTATCGCCGAGAAGAATCTCTCGCCCGAGGAGATGGCGGCCATCGAGGCGATTGGCGGCTTCGAGAAGCTGATGGAGACCCTGCGCAAGCGGCTGGAGGAGCAGAAGAAGCGGCACCAGGGCGGCAGCAAGTGGATCGGCACTGGCGGCACCTCGCCCTTCGGCGCGTATGGCTACAACCCCGAAGGCATACGCATCGGCCAGAAGGAGTCGCGTCACAGGCGGGCGGTGAAGGTGTGGGACAAGCGGGAGTTCCGCGACCTGGACGGCGATACCGAGCTTGGCACCCGCACCATGAAGCTGGCGTTGCGCCGCCTGCGGCGGTTTGCCCGACAGGGTGCGGCGACCGAGCTCGACCTGCCCCGCACCATCCACGCCACGGCCAGCAACGCAGGATCGCTGGACCTCAAGCTGGTGCCCGAGCGGCACAACGCGGTAAAGATATTGCTGCTGCTCGACATCGGCGGGTCGATGGACGATCACGTCCGCGCCTCGCAGGAGCTGTTCTCCGCCGTGCGCAGCGAGTTCAAGCATCTCGAGGCGTTCTACTTCCACAACTGCGTCTACGAGCGCGTCTGGCGGGAGAACCGGCGGCGGGACGAGACGTCGGTTTCCACCTGGGACCTGATGCGCACCTACGGGCCGGACTACAAGCTGATCTTCGTGGGCGACGCCACGATGAGCCCTTACGAGGTTGTGCAGCCTGGCGGCAGCGTGGAGCATTGGAACGAGGAGGCGGGCCGGGTCTGGATCGAGCGGCTGGCCGGGCATTTCCGCAGCGCCGCCTGGCTGAACCCGGCGCGCGAGGATTACTGGGCGTACACGCACTCGATCGTGCTGCTGCGGCAGTTGCTGGCCGAGCGCATGTTCCCGCTGACGCTCACCGGACTCGACGACATGACGCGCGAACTTTCTCGTTAGGCGTAGCAAAAAGATGATCACAGTCCACCATCTCAACAATTCCCGCTCGCAGCGTGTCATCTGGCTGCTGGAGGAACTCGGCGTCCCTTACGAGGTGAAGCGCTACGAGCGGGATACGAAGACGATGCTGGCGCCTCCGGAGCTGCGGGCGGTGCATCCGCTCGGCAAGTCGCCGGTCATCACCGATGGGGATCGCACAGTGGCCGAGACGGGCGCCATCGCCGAATATCTGGTTGATACCTATGGCGAGGGCCGGCTGGTGCCGCCGGCCGGCTCCGACGAGAAGTTGCGCTACACCTACTGGCTGCATTTCGCCGAAGGATCGGCGATGCCGCCGCTGGTCATGACGCTGGTCTTCGGCGCGCTGCCGTCGCGCGTGCCGTTCTTCATCCGCCCGGTTGCCAGGCTGATCAGCGACAACGTGCAGAAGAGTTTCTTGCGGCCGAACATCGATGCGCAACTGGCGTTGATGGAGTCCGAACTCGGCCGCAGCGCATTCTTCGGCGGCGCGGATTTCACCGCGGCCGACGTGATGATGAGCTTCCCTGTCGAAGCCGGCGCCAATCGCGGCGAAGGATTGGGCGACCATCCGAAACTGCTTGCGTGGCTTGCCACCATCCACGCCCGTCCGGCATACAGGACTGCTCTGGAACGCGGCGGCGCGTATGCTTACGCATGAGCGCCGATACGCGGCGGCTCGCCCGCGGCGCCGACAAGGCGTTGCGGCCGGGCGATGAACATTACAGCGCTTATGTCGGGCCGCCGGCGCTCTACGATCTCATGGGCGCCAGCCAGTTCCGGCTGCTGACCGCGCTGGGCTTGCGCGAACGCCACAGCGTGCTCGATTTCGGCTGCGGGTCGCTGCGGGCCGGGCGGCTGCTGCTGCCCTACCGTAAGCGGAGCGGCGGCGACACATGGCGGCACGTGGCCGCGGTATGATGCAAGTC
>CALMVI010000111.1 GCA_937873095.1 uncultured Acetobacteraceae bacterium
AACAAAGAGCTAGACCCTGATCGCTTCGTCTACCAGAAGCGATCAGGGTCTAGCGTGCGCCGAGAGGATCAGCGCAGCGAGTTGCCCGTGTTGCCTGGCTGCTGCGACGCAGGGCCCGAGCCGAGCCCGCCCGGCAGGCCGGCCGGGGTGAACTTGCCCACGTTGCCGAACAGCTGCTGCAGGAACGACGCCTCGCTGCCCGGCGAGGGCGTGGCGCCGGCCGCCATGTCGACCGACTTGCCGTCCTGCTTGGTGCGCTCGGCGATGCCGCGCAGCGTGCCGCCCTGGTCGAAGGTCAGCACCACCACCTTCTGCTGGCGGACGCCCGGCGTGCGGCCGATGCGCGTGCTGGTGACCTGGCTGATGTAGATCCAGGTGTTGTCGTCGAACGTGGCCCGCGCCGTGGGCGACCCGATCAGCGCCACCGCGTCCGCCCGGCTCGACGTGCCGGGGATCAGCTCGCGCAACGCATCGGGTTCGACCAGAGCGCCGCGCTGCTTGAGCGTCGGGTCGAAGATGCCGACCACGCCGCAGCCGCCCGCGCCCAGCAGCGGCAGGACGGCGAGTACGCGAAGGTAAGCGAGAAAACGCAAATGTGATGTCCCTGCCCGGCGGCTGGCCGCCCGCGCGCCCCGGTCGCGGCGGGCGCGCCTGGGTGTCACAGCCGCCCGCGCTGTGTCAATGAACGGTGCGGCGGCCGCCGATTGCGGGGTGCCGCCCCAGAGCAATATCCTGGGCCGATATCCCGGGCCTCGCCCACCTCGCGTCGAAAGTGTCCGGCCGCCAATGGCATTCTTCGGTCTGATCGGCTCCCGCCGGCATGAACGGGCGGGCTTCGCCCTCTACACCACCAGCGTGCAGGCCGCCCGCGACCCGCTCTACTTCGAGCGTCTGGCCGTGCCGGACACGCTGGACGGCCGGTTCGACCTGATCGGCCTGTTCGCAGCATTGCTGATCCGGCGCGTCCGCCTGCTGCCCGCCCCCGGCCCTGCCCTGGCCCAGGCGGTGTTCGACGCGATGTTCGCCGACATGGATTTCTCCCTGCGCGAGATCGGGGTCGCCGAGATGTCGGTCGGCCGCAAGATGCGCCAGATGTGGGAGGCGTTCCACGGGCGGGCGATGGCCTACGAGGCGCCGCTCGCCGCCGCCGACGCGGCGGCGCTGGCCGAGGCGCTGGCCCGCAACGTCTGGCGCGGTGCCGCCCCCGAGGGCGCGGCGCAGGCCCTGTCGCGGGCGGCGCTGGCGCAGGACCGCGCGCTGGCGGCCCAGCCGCTCGAGCAGCTCCGCCGCGGGGACGCGCATTTCCTGCCCGCCGCCGAGGCGCTGCGGGACCCCGCCGCGTGAGCAGGGAGCGGGATGCGCCCGCCCCGGGCACGCCGGCGCCGGAGATGCCGCGCCCCTTCGCCACCGCCCGGGTCGGCGCCGGCGCCACCGTCACCGTGGAGGCAAGGCCGGCCGAACGCGAGGCGCTGGCCGTGCGGATGAACGTGGCCGCCATCCACAGCCTGGTATGCCGGTTCGACCTCAGGCGCGTGGAAGCCGACATCATCGAGGCGCACGGCCTGCTGCAGGCGAGCGTCCGGCAATCCTGCGTGGTCACGCTCGAACCGTTCGATGCCGACCTGGTCGAAAGCTTCTGCGTGCGCTTCGTGCCGGAAGGCCAGCAGAGCGAGGAGCTGAACCTCGAATGCGACGACGAGGTGCCGTATGCAGGCGGCGTCCTCGACCTGGGCGAGGCGGCGAGCGAGCAGCTGGCCCTCGCACTCGACCCGTTCCCGCGCGCGCCCGGTGCCGAGCTGCGGGCGTAAGCGGTGCGGGACGAGGCGGGGGCGTTCGCCGGTCTGGCCACGCGGCTGCCGAGGCCGTCTTATAACGAGGCGGGGCTCGGCCCCGCGCCCCGCCAACGCAGGGCGTTGGATCCCAAAGCTCGCCGCCTTGCGAGCGCCTGCCGGCTCTGCTAGAGCGCCCGGCTTGCTTTCAGTATCAGCGTGACACGCCGCGCCGACCGCGCATGCCGGTCCGCTGGCTGCGCCGTCACCGGAGTGGAGTATACGCCTCATGGCCGTCCCGAAGCGGAAAACCTCGCCAAGCCGCCGCGGCATGCGTCGCAGCCACCAGGCCCTGCCCAGGGAGGCCCACGCAGATTGCAGCAATTGCGGCGAGCTGAAGCGGCCGCATCACGTCTGCCCGCAATGCGGCCATTACGACGGGCGTGAGGTGGTGACGGCAGGCCGTGCCCTGAAGAGCTCCGTCCGCGTCTGACCGCGGCGCGGGCCCGGCCTGCAGCGTGATCGACACCGGTCCCGCCCCAGACTCCACCGGGGCCTTCATCCTGGCCGTCGATGCGATGGGCGGTGATCATGCCCCCGGCATCGTCGTCGAAGGGCTGGGCATCGCCGCCGAGCGGCACCCTGAGGCAAGGTTCCTGCTGGTGGGCGACGAGGCTAGGCTGACGCCGCTGCTGGCACGCTGCGCGCGCGCATCCGCCGTCTGCACGCTGCGCCACACGCCGGACGCGGTCGCCAGCGACTGCAAGCCCACGGTCGCGCTGCGCATGCGGCGCGCCAGCATGCGGCTCGCCATCGACGCGGTGGCCAGGGGCGAGGCGCACGGCGTGGTGTCTGCCGGCAACACCGGCGCCCTGCTGGCGCTGTCCAAGATCGTGCTCAAGACGCTGCCCGGCATCGACCGCCCCGCGATGGCGGCCATCATGCCGTCGGCCCGCGGCGACGTAGTCATGCTCGACCTCGGCGCGAACGTCGCCTGCGACACGCGCAACCTGGTCGAGTTCTCGCTGCTCGGCGACATGTTCGCCCGCACCGTGCTCGGGCTGACCGCGCCCACCATCGGCGTGCTGAACGTGGGGTCCGAGGAGCTGAAGGGCGACGACCGCGTGCGCCGCGCGGCCGAGATCATCCGCGCCAGCCATATCGGCGCGCAGTTCCACGGCTTCGTCGAAGGCCACGACATCGCCGCCGGAACCACCGACGTGGTGGTGACCGACGGCTTCACCGGCAACGTCGCGCTCAAGACCGGCGAGGGAGCGCTGCGGCTGGTGACCGACCTGCTGCGGCAGATCTTCACCAGCAGCCTGTCGGCCAAGCTCGGCTACCTGCTGGCCAGGCCGGGGCTGGACCAGATGCGGGTCTGGCTCGACCCGCGGCGCTACAACGGTGCGGTGATGCTGGGATTGAACGGGGTGGTGGTGAAATCGCATGGCGGCACCGATGCCGAAGGCTTCGCCCATGCGGCCGAGGTGGCCGTCGACATGGTGGCGCACCGCTTCAACGACCGCATCCGCGAAGGGCTTGGCCGGCTGGTCAGCGTGATGCCGCCCGAAACGCACGCGCCCGACGCAGCCCCCAGCCCGGCATTGGCGGCCACGCGCTAGGCCAAGGCAGATGATCCGCGCGCGCATCGCCGGCGTAGGGGGCTACCTGCCCGAACGCCTTGTCACCAACGACGAGCTGGCCCGCACCGTCGACACCAGCGACGAGTGGATCGTGGCCCGCACCGGCATCAGGCAGCGCCACCTGGCCGGCCCGCACGAGAGCTGCGCCTTCATGGCCACCCGTGCGGCCGAGGGCGCGCTGCGCCGCGCAGGGGTCGAGGCCGGCGAGGTCGACGCCATCATCCTGGCGACCGCCACACCCGACGAGGCGTTTCCATCCACCGCCGTCTACGTCCAGGCAGCGCTCGGCCTGGCCACCGGCTTCGCCTTCGACGTGAGTGCGGCCTGCAGCGGCTTCATCTACGCGCTGGCCGCGGCCGACGCGATGATCCGGGTCGGCACCATACGGACCGCGCTGGTGATCGGCAGCGAGGTGTATTCGCGCATCCTCAACTGGCAGGACCGCACCACCTGCGTGCTGTTCGGCGACGGGGCGGGTGCGGTGCTGCTGCAGGCGGCCGAGGGCGGGCCCGGCATCATCTCCACCCACCTGCACGCCAATGGCGGGCTTGCCGGGCTGCTCTACGTGGACGGCGCGGTGGGCCAGCCCGAGCGGTCCGGCCAGCTGGTGATGAAGGGCCAGGAGGTGTTCCGCCACGCCGTCAGCAAGCTCGCCGCCGTGGTGGACGAGGCGCTGTCGGCCAACGGGCTGACCCAGGCGGACGTGGACTGGCTGGTGCCGCACCAGGCGAACCGCCGCATCATCGACGCGATGGGCAGGAAGCTCGGCCTGCCGCCCGAGCGCGTGGTGGTGACGGTCGACCGCCACGCCAACACCTCGGCCGCCTCCATCCCTCTGGCGCTGGCCGAGGCGGTCGAGGACGGCCGGATCAGGCCAGGCCACCTGGTGCTGATGGAGGCCCTGGGCGGCGGGCTGACCTGGGGATCGGCGCTGGTGCGCTTCTAGCGAGCACGTACCCCGCATTGCGCTTGAGCAATGCGGGAAAGCGCTCCGCCCAAAGCCGATCGATCTCGTACGACGCAAACGCCGGACAGGCTGCGCTCACGCACGATCCGGCGCGATGATGTCGATACCCGGAAAATACGTCCGATACCGGGCCGCATCGCGCGTCAGCAAATGGTGACCCGCAACCAGGGCGTGGGCGCCGATGAGGAAGTCGGGCAGGGGGGATCGTTTGACGCCGCCTTGCTTGCGGTACGTGGAAAACGCTTTGCCGGCCAGGAACGCTGCAGCAAAGGGAAGCGGCTCGCGGTGGAAATGCCGTCGGAGACAACTCGGTCGAGGTCTTCGATGCGCTGCCAGCCTCTGGATATCTCGGCATAGATGATCGGATTGATGACGAGTTGCGCCCTGCGCGCGTCCGTCTGCAGCGACGATGACGACCAGGTGAACCACTCCGGGTCACGGGTCATCAAGTCGATCAGGACGTTGCTGTCGACGAGGACGCCGCTCAATCCTCACCGCGAGTCATCGCCATGATCTCGTCCGTGGTCAGACCGCCGAAATCTCCGGTTCCGGCCAGCCGTGCCACGATCTGCGACCCTCGGCTGTTTGGACGATCGGGATTGCTCGGCGCGATACGCACTGTCGCATTCTCATAGGTGAACTCCACGTCGGTGTTTGGCATCAGCCCCGCCTGCTGGCGGATGGCGAGCGGGATCGTCACCTGACCCTTGGACGTGATGCGCATGATACAATCCTTACTTCAGGAAGTAAGAGTAAGAATCTTGGCCGGCAAGGCAACCCACCTTGCCCCCTCAATCGCCCACCCGCTAAACCGCGCTCCGTGCAGCCCCAAAGACACCTGCTGGCGATCGAGGGCATGTACCCGCCCGAAATCGGCCAGCTTCTCGACCTGGCCGAGAGCTACGCGCTGCTCAACCGCTCCGGAAAAACCCAGCGGGACCTGCTGCGCGGGCGCACGTTGATCAACCTGTTCTTCGAGGACAGCACCCGCACCCGCACCAGCTTCGAACTCGCGGGCAAGCGCCTGGGCGCCGACGTGATCAACATGTCCGTCTCCGCCAGCAGCGTGAACAAGGGCGAGACGCTGCTGGATACGGCCGCCACGCTGAACGCCATGCAGTGCGACCTGCTGGTGGTGCGCCACGACCAGTCCGGCGCGCCGGCCCTGCTGGCGCAGAAGGTGGACGCGGCCGTGATCAACGCCGGCGACGGCACCCACGAGCACCCCACCCAGGCGCTGCTCGACGCGCTGACCATACGCCGCCGGCGCGGCCGCCTGGACGGGCTGACGGTCGCCATCTGCGGCGACATCGCCCACAGCCGCGTCGCCCGCTCCAACATCTACCTGCTCACCACCATGGGCGCCGCCGTGCGGCTGGTCGGGCCGCCCACCCTGATGCCGGCGGGCGCCGAGCGGCTGGGCCTGCAGGTGTTCCACGACATGGATGCCGGGCTGGAAGGGGTGGACATCGTGATGATGCTGCGCCTGCAGCGCGAGCGCATGACCCGCGGCCTCGTCCCCTCGGCGCGCGAGTTCTTCCGCTTCTACGGGCTGGACGCCGCCCGCCTGGCGCGCGCCAGGCCGGACGCGCTGGTGATGCATCCCGGCCCGATGAACCGCGGCGTGGAGATCGACAGCGCAGTCGCCGACGATCCCGCCAGAAGCCTGATCCGCGAGCAGGTGGAGATGGGGGTGGCGGTCAGGATGGCGGTGCTGGATGTGCTGGGGCGCAGGCAGATCAGGAATGTTTGAGGAAGGGAAGGACTTCTTCTTCGAGAAGAAGCAAGAAACCGGGCGCACCGCATCGCACCCTTGCCCGGACTTGATCCGGGCATCCACGCCTATCAGCCGTCGCGCCTCGTCGCGTGGATACCCGGGTCAAGCCCGGGCACCGCTTCGCGGGTTTTTTGGTCCTTTTTTTCAAAAAAGGACTGCTTGCCTTGCCTGACCTTCTGCTCGACCACGTCCACCTGCTAGACCCCTCAACCGGCCTGGATGGCTCAGGCAGCCTTCTGGTCCGCGGTGGCCGCATTCTCGATCACGGCCCAGCCCTCGGCCGCCCCGACGACGTGGAAATCATCGACGGCGACGGCGCAATCCTCTGCCCCGGCCTGGTCGACATGCGCGTGGCGCTTGGCGAGCCCGGCTTCGAATACCGCGAGACCATCGCGTCCGCCGCCCAGGCCGCCGCCGCCGGCGGCATCACCACGCTTGCCGCCCTGCCCGACTCGGCGCCGGCCATCGACGACCCGGCCCTGGTGTTCCTGCTGCGCAGCCGCGGCGAGGCGACCGGCAGCCTGACCATCCTGCCCTACGCCGCCATCACCCGAGGCTGCCGCGGCGAGGAGATGGCCGAGCTCGGCCTGCTGCGCGAGGCGGGTGCGGCCGCGTTCACCGACGGCAAGCGCGCCGTCGCCAGCACCCAGCTGATGCGGCGCGTGCTGAGCTACGCGCGCGCCTTCGGCGGCCGCATCGTGCAGCATCCGGAAGACCCGTCCTTGGCCGAAGGCGGCGCGGCGACCGAGGGCGAACTCGCCACCAGGCTGGGCCTGCCCGGCATCCCGCTGGTCGCCGAGGCCATCATCGTCGCCCGCGACGTCCGGCTGGCCAGGCTGACCGGCGGCGCGCTGCATTTCGGTCACGTGTCCACGGCCGAAACGGTGGAGCTGATCCGCCGCGCCAAGCACGAGGGGCTGGACGTCACCTGCGACACGGCCCCGCCCTATTTCGACCTCAACGAGACCGCGATCGGCGACTACCGCACCTACTCCAAGCTGTCCCCGCCGCTGCGCCCCGAAGCCGACCGGCAGGCGATCGCCGCAGCCCTGATCGACGGCACGATCGACGCGATCGCGTCGGACCACCAGCCGCGCGACGCGGACGACAAGCGCCTGCCCTTCGCCCAGGCCAGCGCCGGCGGCGCGGGCCTGGCCACCCTGCTCGGCATCACGCTCGCCCAGGTGCATGGCGGGCGCCTCAGCATGGCGCAGGCGGTGGCCCTGCTCACCAGCCGGCCCGCCCGCCTGCTCGGCAGCAGAGGAGGCACGCTGGCCCGCGGCGCGCCCGCCGATCTCTGCCTGTTCCACCCGGAGCGGGCGTGGCAGGTGCAGGCGGGGCGCATGCCGGGCAAGGCGCAAAACACGCCGTTCGACGGCCGTGCGCTGGAGGGCCGCGTGCTGGGCACCTGGAAGGCCGGCAGGCGCGTGTTCGGATGACCGGCTGGCTGCGTCTGGAAGCGATCGATTTCGGCGTGGCCGCCCTCGGCTACGCGCTCGGCTCCGTTCCGTTCGGCCTGGTGCTGACCCGCGTGGCGGGCCTGGGCGACATACGCGCGGTCGGATCGGGCAACATCGGCGCCACCAACGTGCTGCGCACCGGCAGGCGCGGCCTGGCCGCCGGCACGCTGGTGCTGGACGGCGCCAAGGGGGCGTTGGCCGTGGCGCTGGCCGGCCGGCTGTTCGGCACCGTGTGGATGCCGCTCGCCGGCATCGGCGCGGTCATCGGCCACTGCTTCCCCGTCTGGCTCGGCTTTCGCGGCGGCAAGGGGGTGGCGACCGGGCTCGGCGTCTTGCTGGCGCTCGACTGGCGCATGGGCCTGGCCGCCTGCGCCGTCTGGGCCCTCGTCTTCGCCGTCACCCGCATCAGCTCGGCGGGCGCGCTCGCCGCCTTCGCCGCGGCGCCGCTGCTGGCGCCGATCCTGCTGCCGCCCGGCTGGACCGTGGCCCCGCTGGCGCTGGCGGTCCTGGTGTGGTGGCGCCACCGGGCCAACATCGCGCGCCTGCTGGCAGGGACCGAGCCGCGCGTCGGCCGCCGGCGGTGACCGACCAGTCAGTGGACCGGCTGCGCCTGGCGCGCACCGAGGGCGTGGGACCCGTCACCTATCGCCGCCTGATGGAGGGTTATGCCTCCGCCGCCGAAGCCATCGACGCCCTGCCCGCCATCGCGCGCGCCGGCGGCCGCCCCACCCCGCCCCAGGTGCCCTCGCCGCGCGACGCCGCGCGCGAGCTGGAGCGGGTGCAGGCGGCCGGCGGCCGCATCGTGTTCGCGGGCGACGAGGACTACCCGCCGATGATGGCCCTGCTGGCCGACCCGCCGCCTGTGCTCTCCGTGCTGGGGCAGATGCCCGCCCTGCACGGCCGCGCCGTGGGCCTGGTCGGCGCCCGCAACGCGTCCGCCAACGGCTGCCGCATGGCCGAGGCGCTGGCCACCGACCTGGCCGCGGCGAAGCTCGTCGTGGTGTCGGGCATGGCGCGCGGCATCGACGCCGCCGCCCATGCCGGCGCGCTGCATGTCGGCGTCACGGTCGCCGCCGTGGCAGGCGGCCTGGACCAGCCCTACCCGCCCGAGCATGCCGGCCTGCAGGCCCGCATCGCCGAGCGCGGTGCGGTGGTGACCGAGGCGCCGTTCGGCACCGCGCCGCAGAGCCGGCACTTCCCGCGCCGCAACCGCATCATCGCCGGCCTCTCGCTCGGCCTGGTGGTGATCGAGGCGGCGCTCCGCTCGGGCAGCCTGATCACCGCCCGCCTGGCGATCGAGGCCGACCGCGAGCTGTTCGCCGTGCCAGGCTCGCCGCTGGACCCGCGCTGCCGCGGCTCGAACGACCTGCTCCGCCAGGGCGCCCACCTGGTCGAAAGTGCCGAAGACGTGCTGGCCAACCTGCCCGCCGACCCCCGCCGCCTGGGCCTGTCGCGCACGCCTGACTTCGCACGCGACGGCGCGGACGGGTTCGCCGACGCCAAGCCGAGCCGCCCTGAGCCGCCCGGCGCGGCTACCGACCTGGCAGGTGCTCAGGAAACCCTGCTCGCCCTGCTCAGCCCGTCGCCTTCCGAGCTCGACGACCTGGTCCGCCGCAGCTCGCTGCCGACGCCGGTCGTCATGGCGGCGCTGATGCAGCTGGAGCTGGCGATGCGGGTGGAGTTCATGCCCGGCAACCGGGTGGTGCGGTTGTAGTTGGCACCGACCTGTCCTTTATGAGAGGACATATCAGGGCCCGGCGCAGGAGACTGACATGAGATTTTTCGATGAGATCGCCGAGCGTGCTGACGCCCTGAAGCAGGTCGGACCCCAAGCTTTGCTGGAGGCTCGTCAGGCCAATATACCCGTGTATTACATGCAGCCCGAGTATGGCGACGACATCATCCGGGAATACCCGGATGGCCATCGGGAGCGTATCTCGAACAGCAATGGCGGTACGGTGCTCGCCGTTCCGCCGCGGGCCTGACACTGGCCGCTCGCCCGATCTGCCGTATCCTGGGCGGCACGAATGGCTCGGGTAAGTCGTCGCTTCATGACCTTCTGGGACTTCCAGGGTCCTTTCTCAACGCAGACGTCGTAGCGCGCACAATCAATCCGGATGATCCAGAGGGCGCGGCACTTGCGGCTGGCCGCCAGATCCTGGCGGCGCTCGACACGGTGCTGCAGGCCAGGCTAGATTTCACTTACGAAACGACGTTGTCCAGCAATCAGTCGACCAGTCTTATGCGCCGCGCCAAGGCCGCAGGTTACGAGGTCGGGTTGATTTTTGTGGTACTACGAAGCGCCGATCTGAATGTGCAGCGTGTAGCGCAGCGTGTGCTGAAAGGCGGTCACAATATTCCGGAAGCTGTCGTGCGGCGCCGATATGAAACATCTCTACAGCGGCTTGGCGAGGCAATTCGCATTGCTGACGGCACCCTTGTCTACGACAATACCGGGATCTCGAGTCCGACCCTGCTCATGCGCATCAACCCGCCGGCAATCGAACTCAATCACCTGCGGGGCGCCGACCCATTGCACTGCCGCATTGCCGAGTGTGTCGGGGAGGCACTGTCCATAAGTGCCGACGCCCTGCTTCGTCCGGCATGCGAGGCAGGTTAGCCGGTCCAGAGCAACGATCGCAATCGGCGTCGCAAACCTTGACTTGTTCCGCCAGCCCTCCCTAAGCGCAGCCCGCGGCCCCAAAGACCCAGGACACCCATGACAGACGTCGTCGTCGTCGAATCGCCCGCCAAGGCCAAGACGATCAACAAGTACCTGGGCGACGACTTCACCGTGCTCGCCAGCTTCGGCCACGTGCGCGACCTGCCGCCGCGCGACGGCTCGGTGCGGCCGGACGAAAACTTTGCCATGGACTGGGAGTCCGACGAGCGCGGCAACCGCCAGGTCGGCGCAATCGTAAAGGCGCTGCGCGGCGCGAAAACCCTCTACCTCGCCACCGACCCCGACCGCGAGGGCGAAGCGATCTCCTGGCACGTGCGCGCCATGCTCGAGGAAAAGCGCGCGCTCAAGGGGGTGAACGTCCAGCGCATCACCTTCAACGAGATCACCAAGACGGCCGTGCAGCGGGCGATGCAGAACCCGCGCGCGCTCGACATGCCGCTGATCGAAGCCTACATGGCCCGCCGTGCGCTGGACTACCTGGTGGGCTTCACCCTCTCGCCGGTGCTGTGGCGCAAGCTGCCCGGCAGCCGCTCGGCCGGCCGCGTGCAGTCGGTCTCGCTGCGCCTGATCTGCGACCGAGAGGCCGAGATCGAGCTGTTCCGCCCCCGCGAATACTGGACCGTGGAAGCGCAGTTCCAGACGCCCGCCGGCGCGCCGTTCACCGCCAGGCTCTCGCATCTGGACGGCCGCCGCCTCGACCAGTTCGACCTCAACACCGCCGCACTCGCCGAGCGCGCCAGGGCGGCCGTGCAGGCCGGGCAGTTCGGCGTGGGCGCGGTCGAGCGCCGCCGCGTCAAGCGCAACCCGCCCGCCCCCTTCACCACCTCCACCCTGCAGCAGGA
>CALMVI010000112.1 GCA_937873095.1 uncultured Acetobacteraceae bacterium
GTCGCCCGCCTACGCCAGACTCTCGGCGGTCGCTACGGCGGGCGACTTATCCACCGCTCCTACACCACGCCCGGGGACACGACCTTGCGGGGGGGGCGGTGCCGTCGGTTGGCGTTGCCACGGGCAGCCGTGCCTCGGCGCGGGCGAGGTCCGCCTCCAGATTTTCAAACCCGAACGCATCTGGTCCGGATCGAGCTGCTCGGAGCGGCGGCCGAACTGCGCACGCCGAAACTGCGGGATGACGAGGCGCAGCCGGTCGATCTCTGTCTGTCCCTCGCTCAGCGCCCCGGCCAGATCGCGCACGAGCTGATGCAGCGCGTCCGTATCGGTCGGCAGGGCGTCGAGCGCGATCCGCATGCATACAGCTTAGCGGTTCAGCTGAGGGCGTACAACCTCCATGCTCGTCAACCGGCGACCATCAGCCGCCGTGTTTGCACCGGCGTTCGCCACCCCAATCCCTCCACCAGCATGGACATCTGGGCGGCCGTCAACGTCACCGACGCGGTGCCGTCCGGAGACGGCTGCGTCATGGGCCAGGTGAAGGCGCCCTGGTCCAGGCGCTTGGCAAACAGGCAGGTGCCGTTGCCGTCATGGAACAGGATTTTTACCAGCCCAGCTCTTTTGCCACGAAAGATGAACACGTGGCCGCTGAACGAATCGACGCGCAACACCCCCTGAACCAGCAGCGCCAGCCCGTCGAAGCCCTTGCGCGTGTCGGTCGCGCCGAGTGCAAGGTGAATGCGCACGCCCGCCGGGACAGTGATCATACCGGGCTGTCCAGCACCGCCACGACGCGGCGCAGGGCATCGGCATCGACGTTGCAACCGACACGGATGCGTCGGCCGCCCGCAAGCTCGCACTCATGGCGCAAGGTGCATGACGCCTCTCAGTGTCGCTACCAAGGACGTTGTTCTCGGTAAGCCTTAGGTCGTTTGTGGACGACTCCCTGGACGTTGCGGGCGACGGCGAACGTCCGGCTTTTACAGGCCGGGCCGTCGGTCATGACGCGCTCGACGAGGACGACATGGTCTCTGAACCACACAAGGCTGCTGTTGAAGAAAGCGGTTGCGTCCTTGTGCTCCCTCGGCAGGACTGGGTGAACGTCCTACGAATTCATCTGCAAGACCTGACAAACCGAGCCGAAACGGTTTACTCTCGATCCACTCCACCAATGCGGGGAGGACTAAAAAAAATTAGCACCGACACGAGGATCGACCGAGCGGGCGGGTCGACGCAGGCTTTTCGGCTCGGCATCCGCCGGCAATAAACGTTTGGCTCAAGGCGGTCGTTAACCGCTTGATCCGTTCAGCGCGTCGGCGATGTAGGGGGGAAGATGAAAACTTGCCGCCTGGATTTCCGGCGTCCAATACATCGACGTGCCGAGGACGCCCGCTCGCTCGGCTCGGCTCCTGATCTCAGCCGCATCGTGGGCCGTAATCGCTGCATTCTTCGATGCGATACCGACAGCCATGAAGCCGCCAACATAGGTGGGTACGGCCACGACGTAAGCGGACACGAACGGAAAAAACTTGCGACGGCGCGTAGTTGTCTCACGCAGTTCTTGCGCCTGCAAGAATGGCACGCCGCACTGGTTTACGACGATGCCGCCCGTCGTCAGGATGCGGGCACACTGCCGATAGAACTCGTCGCTAAACAACACCTCGCCTACGCCGATAGGGTCTGTGCTGTCGACGATGATGACGTCAAAGCACGCGTCAGGAGCTTGGGAGACGAATTCCACGCCATCGCCGACGATGATCTCGGCGCGGTGGTCGGTCCAGGCTGATCCACCGATCATGGGCAGCCAGGTTTGTGCCAAGCGGATGACCTCGCCATCAATCTCCACCAACACGGCGCGAGCAACGTTGCCGTGCATCAAAACGCGCCTCAAAACGCCACCGTCACCCGCGCCGATGATAAGGACGGATTTCACCGCGCCATGGCTGAGGAGAGGGACGTGGCTTAACATTTCCTGGTAGACAAACTCGTCCCGCTCAGTGATCTGAACGCAACCGTCGAGGACCATTACCCGCCCGTGCGAGGCAGTGTCGAGGATGACGATGTCCTGGTAGGCGCTTGTCACACGCTCCAGGGTTTGCTGGACCAGAAACCGCTGTCCCCAGTTCGGATACAGCGTCTCGTTCATCCATAGGTCGGAGGACAGGGACCGGGCTCCGTGAGAAGAAGCAGACCACGCCGATCAGGATGCAGTCTGCTACTCAGTTCGCAATGATAGACGAGGCTCTACAGGACGCGGCCGCGTCTCTGTTCGTCCACATCCACCTTGTCAGGGTGGAAAGCTGCCTGCAGAATCGGGATCGCCCTGCGTGGGTCGCACGCGCCGCACATGAAGATGTCGATTGCAGCGAAGTTTCGCTCCGGCCAAGTATGAATCGAGATATGGCTTTCGGCGAGCACAACTACGCCCGACACGCCACCGTTCGGCGTGAAATGATGAAAATGGCTGTGGAGGATCGTTGCCCCCGCGACAACAGCACCTTCACGCAACGCTCTGTCGATCAGATCCGGCTGATCAAGATTGCGAGCACCCCATAGATCGATCAGAAGGTGAGTTCCGGCAAACTTCATGCCGTCCTTCTCGACGAAATAGTCCGTTCGCTCCTCCCCGCTATAAATCGGAAAGGAAACAACCTCGTTCTGGCAATCGCTCGGGTAATCCGAGACCATCCCCAGCTGAGCAAGTGCGTTCATCACGTACCCCCAAACCAGCAGATGACCTGTTGGGCTTTCGCCCCCTTGGGCCGGGAGGCGTGAGATAGTGTTCTTACCCTACAGTTGCAAGATAAATCTCGACTTACGTCAGAGCCTGACGCCGTTCACAGAGAGGAGCCGTGACCCATGGCGGCAGAAACTGACCGTAGCGTGGTAACTTCGGCTTTTGAGCGGGGCAAGTCAGCGGTGCTCCGAACTGGTTCAGCCGTCAGGACGGCGAACAGCGCTGCGTCGGTGCCCGTGAACAGCTCAGACTGAGTGTTGCGCAGAGTGCGCAGGCCGATCTGGTCGCCAGCATCCGCCTCGTCGCGTGCCAACCGCATCACCAGATCGCGTTGGCCGTTCTGGGACAGGGTCGCAAACCCGGGGGGATCAGACACTTCGCCTTTCAGCACGCCCGCTGCGCCGTTCCAGTCGTGCTGACCTTCCATGATCGTGGCTTTAAGGTCGGCTGCCTGCGGGCCGGACAGGCTGCCGAGTGCTTCCAGGGCAGCAGCGGGCTTGCCGGCCTGTTCCAGAAGGCGAGCACGAAGCAGTGTGCGACGGACGACCAACGGCTCGTCGAGCACCGCATCGTCGGAAGCGGACAGAATCGCGAGCGCGGCAGCCGTATCGCCTCCGTCGAGCATCGAAGCGGCCCAGCGCACGCCCAACTCGGCCTTCGTCTTGGCATTCTTGGCACCCTCGAACAGCCGGCGGAGCAGGGGCTCGGCCCGAGCTCCAAGGTCCAAGGCCATGAGCTTGTCAATAAGGGCGGGAGCAAAGCTTGCATCCTTTGCGTCCAAAACGTCGGAGGTACCATCCACGATGGCGACTAGGTCGAGAGCACTCAGCTTCGCGACGGTGTCGCCTTTGAGGATGTCCGAAACCAGGGCGGATTTTGCGGCATGGATCTCGGCGTGAGATCGCGGAAAGCTGTCCTCAGTCTCGTTGAGCATCGTCAAGGCCGACCGCCATTGCCCAGCCTGAGCGCGTAGCTTGGCCACCGCCTGACGCAGGCGTATCTCTCTGTCGCCACCTCGCCAGGCGTAGAGTTGGCTGGTGAGAGCGTCTGCAGCTGCGGCGGGGGATGTCCGGTTGGCGGCGAGGCGAACCAGCACCGCCTGTTCAAGCGCCTTTGCGCGTGCCAGCCGGTCGCGGCCGCCCGCCACTCGATCATACAAATGGAGGCAATCGTCTATCCTGCCCTGGTCACGAGCGAGGTCGGCGCGCGCCAGATCCAGAGCGGGATCCGGGAACGCGTCCAGAAAGGCGGAGAGCGCCTTATGCTGCCCACCCCTGAGCAGGAGGTCGGCTATGGGCGCCAACATGAACCGGCGCAGCATCGGCGGGTAGTTCAGCAGGAGAGGCCACGTATAAGCGACGGCGGCAGCCCGCGCGGACAGGTTGGAGCTATTGGTCTGGAGCAGAGACTTCAGCAGGACAGCTTCGTCGCTGTCACCAAAATGCGCATGCTCGACCGGTATGTCTGGCCAGTCGTCCCCAGCGGCCCGAGCCGACATCCAAGATGCCAGGGCGGCAAGGCATTCGAAGCAGCGAGGATCACGGCCATCCGGGTCGTCTGACCTGGCCGTTCGTAGGACTGCCTGCGCCTCACCGTCCATGCCCTGCAGGAGCATCGCTTCTGCGACAGCAAGCCGCGGTCCATACCGCGCAAGCTTGGGCGCTGCCGCGGCGTTGCGGAGCGCTTGCCCCAATGAGCGGTGCAGCACTTCGGGCGGCGCGTCCACGAAATCAAACAGGCGGGTCATGGTTCGTCCATCCGGCCATGTTCCGGTCTGCCGATCCGACCACGTCAGTGCGAGCTGCGGTCCACCCAAAGAAAAGAGCTCGAACCCGGCCGCCGTCCCACGCAGAACCACCCTGTCCGAGATTGGTTGAACGACTACACCCTGCCAAGTCGGCAAGACAGCGGCTTCGGACGACAGGTGAGCGCCGCCAAACTGTTGGCCTGCGCTTGCTTGCGTGCCGACCAACAAGCGTCCGCCAGTCAACTCGTCAGCCACCGCCACAACCCGTCCAGGCGCATTGGCTTGGAATACGGTCACGCCGTGGCTGTTTCGACCAATGATAGGCGCCATTGGCTCGTTCGACGTACCAGGCAGCGGAACGATCTGCCAACCGTCGTCACGCTTCAGCAAACGAAGGGCAGAGCCCGAGGCCAGGCGAAACCGAAGCTGCATCCCGTCCGGCATAAGCTGCTCGGTCATGCCGCCGAAGATCGGATCGTCCTTAAGTCCGCTCAGATCAAAGCTTTGTGGCACGTCGAATACCACGCGAGCCTCCCCGGCCCTCGTGAAAGCGGCGGCACCGACGTCATGACCGAATGGAACGAGCACCGACGGCGCGGCGTCGGCGCGCTCCTTGACAAGGGTGATCGACACGGGAGGGGAAGGCGCAAGCTGCGCATCGCCAGCCCCTCCGTGCGCTGCCTGAACCGGACTTCTATCGAATTGGAGCGCTGGCTGGTTGGCCGGTACCGCCTGTGTTGGCGCGTCTCTGGCCGCTTGCGCACCGATGGCCTCGGCCGCAGCAGCCGGGCTGGTCGCAGGCGCGGCGCGGTAAGAAGAGGTCGGCAAAGCGACGGGCGCGACCGCCGCAGTGTTCAGACCAGGCTTGCCGGCAGGAGCAGCCGAAGCAACGGTCGCACCGATGCTCGACAGGAGGGCAGACTTGTCTCTGCCCGGCACTGGGTCGAAAACGTCGACGACGAGCATGTCTCCGCTGCGCCAACTGCGAACCCTTGCGTTGGGCAGCAAGCGAAGGTCGCCGCCCGAATGGGTGACCGACATCGATGTGATGCGCCGGCCCGCCACAGGACCACCTTTCAGATCACCCGCGCCTGCAAGCCTGAGATGCACCACCGCGCCGTCGTGTTGGCACTCAGCCGTCGAGCCGGCTGGAAGTTTCAGGACGAGGCGGTCGAACTCCTTGTGCGCCGCGAAGCGCATGTAGACTGGCAATCCAGCCGGATCGGCCTTGGCCATCCGGACCTGAGCGTGCTCCGCGTCTGCTGGCCTCTCCCCGGCGAAAGCAGGCGCAAGCAGGCCGAATATTGCGGCGCAGAGTAGGCCGAAGCTTAATCCCCTCATGTCTTCAAACCCGCGTCAGCTCAGTCGAAGCTTGCCAGCAGCGCATCGATCGCGGTCTGGTCCATAGCGGCCATCGGCATCTGTGGACCGTTCAGGAGGGACACTGCGGGGCTGATCTGCGCCTCCCTCCTGGTTTCTTTCGGAAGGCCATTGGGCGCAAACACGTCGATGATACCAGCCACCTTGGATTCGATGGCCTTCAACGTCGTCACCACCTTCGAGATTCGCTGTCCAGTGATGTCCTGAAAGCTGCACGCTTCATATATCTTGGTCAGAGCGCCCTGCAGGACTTCGGCGCTTTCAGGCTCGAGCCGCGTTGAGAGACAATCCAGCTCCTCACAGGACGCGAGTATGCTGTCGGTGGCCGTCGCCGTGTGAACCACTATGGCATCCAGCTCATCTGTAGCTGAAGGTATGTGGCTTGCCGTTATGTCGTCAGCTCCAAGCGCAGCGATCTCCTCACGCGCGTTTCTGACGGTGAGCGCCAGCTGCTCGACCTCGGTCAGCAATGCCAGCTCGCCACTAGCAAGATGCTCGCGCATGGTGCTCAGCACGGTTTGCACCGTTCCCGCGAGGAATGCGGCGTCGCTTTGAAGAGTATGGTTGCCCGGATCAGAGCCGAGTGTCCCAGCTTTGGATTCAGGCATGCGCCAACACTTTCTCGATCTTTTCGCGAAGCGTTTCCGCATTGAACGGCTTGACGATGTAGTTCGACACGCCCGCCTGTTTGGCAGCAATGACGTTTTCCGTCTTGCTCTCCGCAGTGATCATGATGAACGGAAGAGCTTTCAAGCGAATGTCCTGCCTCACCTCCTGCAGGAGCTCCAGCCCGGTCATCGGCTGCATGTTCCAGTCGCTGATGACCAGGCCGAAACTGCCGCTACGAAGTTTGCTGAGCGCCTCGGCCCCGTCAGACGCCTCTTCGACGTTGTTGAAATCGATCTGCTTGAGCAGGTTGCGGATGATGCGCAACATCGTCTTGTAATCGTCCACTATCAGAACGTTCATCGATTTGTCGATAGTCATGTGAGTTCTAGCCCTTCGGATTGGTTGCGACTGGGGACGTGGACGATTGACCGACAGAACGTGCCCGCATCTCCGCCAACATCTGAGTGGCCAGCCGCGCGCGGTCCGGCTGCATGGCGGCCAGCACGGGGGCGGCTCGGCGATCCTGCATGCGGTCCAGGACCTGAAGCAGAACCTGCATGTCGAGCGCGTCGAAGATCGCGGCGGCATCGCGCGGCTTCATGGCCTCGTACACCCTGACCAGGCCCGCCCAGTTTTCGGTCGCGTGGCGCTGGCGGTCCGCTTCGAGACCCTCCAGCTTGGTTTGCAGACCGGCGAGTTGGTCCGTTCGTTCGCTCAACCGCTTGGCGGCCGCTTCCAGCTCGGCCTGCTTCTGGTCGAGGTCCCGAGCACGCGCGTCCAGCATCTCGCGCCTATGGCGGAGGTCCATCAACAATGAACGTTCGGCGGCGCTCGTGGCCGGCTCATCGGACGCCTCGGCCTGGCGAGCCGCCATCCGTTTCCGCTCTGCGGCAATCGGGAGAGAGGCTGGCACTGTGGGTCGGCTTTCCGCCGGCACTGGCTGGGTGGCCCCGCCCTTCAGGTCCGGCGAGGTCTGGCCAGCCTCTTCGGCGGCAGCCTGGACCAGCACGACCGACTTGACGGCCAGCAGAGCCGACATGGCAACGATCGTCGCCGGAAGCAGGCGAGGGCGCAGAAGGCGAACACCGGAAAAACCGGCGGGCAGGAGCGACACCATCACTGGCCCGCCCGTAACGCGCGCAACAGATCGCGCTCTGCCTGGCTGCGCAGGCGGGACGGCGGCGCTGCATCGTCCTCTGCGGACATCACGCGTGGCTGGTGGCCCTGAGCCAGACTTGGCTGCCTTGGCGACGGATCGAGTACCGTGGACGTGGTCGGTGAACCAAACTCGGCCGGCGCTTGCACGATCGGCGCCTGCACGATCGGCGCCTGCACGAAGGGCGCATGTGGCGTGCACGCTGTCGTATCGGCCAGCATGCGGGCCGAGCGAACCGCCGCCTCCAGCCGCTCGGCAAGCCGGTCGCTGCGGTCGGTCAGAAAGGTAAGGTCGTCACGCAGGAGCTGAGCGGCCTCGACCTGCCTGGAGATCTGACGGCCGGCGCCGTCCGCTGCGCTGCGCAGCCGTTCGATGCCGCTTTCTGCCTGCCGGGTACTGTCGTTGAATCCCTGCACCAGTTCCTCCAGCACAGCCCGGTCGCGCTTGAGAACTCCGAGCGCGCGCTCCAGGCGAAGGGCGTGGAACAGTGTCGCTGCCAAGAGAAGAAGCAGCGCCACTTCCAAAAACCATTGCGCGTTCGCCATACTGCGCTCTCCCGGTTAACGAGCGGCTAAGCGTGGCCGGCGGACGCGCAGGATCGGAAGGGCCCGGTTCACTCCCACGATCACGCCTCCGGGCCGGGGAGCGGCGGGCGCTCCAACGGACCCTCTATACGCACGGCGACATGATTCTTGCGCCGGCCGACCTGCGCCTGGAACAGTCGCACGCTTCCGCATCGCACCTCGACCGCTGCGCCGACAGAGGTGTTCAGGACGATCTGGTCGCCTGGCTTGAGGTCCACCACGTCCACCAGGCGCATGACCTGCTCGTCGAGCACGACGTCGAGATCCACCCGGGTACTCCACAGCTCCTCGGCAAGGTGTGTTTCCCAGATCGAGTCGCGACCGAACTTCTCGCCCATGAATTGCTGAAGCAGAAGCTCACGAACCGGCTCAAGCGTCGCATAGGGCAGCAGAAGATCGAGGCGGCCACCGCGATCCTCCATGTCCACGCGCAGGCGCCCGAGAACGGCTGCGTTGGACAGGCGCGAGATCGCGGCGAAACGCGGGTTCACCTCCAGACGCTCGAAGCGGAACGTGACCGGACAGATGGGGTCGAAACTCGCGGACAGGTCGGCAAGGACCAGGTGAATCAAACGCTCCACCAACGTGCGCTCGATGGTCGTGTACGGCCGCCCCTCAATCCGCATGGCCGCCGTGCCGCGGCGGCCGCCAAGCAGCACGTCGACGATCGAGTAGATCATCGCGCTGTCGATGACCATCAAGCCGTAATTGTCCCATTCCTCCGCCTTGAACACGGCCAGCATCGCCGGCAGCGGGATGGAGTTCAGGTAGTCGCCGAAACGCAGGGAGACGATGTTGTCGATCGAAACCTCGACGTTGTCGCTGGTGAAGTTGCGCAGCGACGTCGACATGATCCGCACGAGCCGGTCAAAAACGATCTCCAGCATCGGCAGGCGCTCGTAGGACACCAGGCCCGAACTGATGATGCGCTGCATGCCGCTGATGGCCTCGCCGCCATCGGGCCCGTCCTCGAAACCGAGCAGGCTGTCGATCTCAGCCTGATTGAGGACACGCGCCGGCTCGGCGCTGGCGGGCAGGTCTGCGGCTGCAAGGTCAGCCCCCCAGGCGGCAGCCAGATCCTCATCCTCGCTCATTCGATGATCAGTTCGACGAAGAGCACGTCCGTCACGTGGGCGGGGGCGGCAGCGACGCTCGCGCGGCCGATCAGTTCTTCCCGCAGCCGATAGCTGCCTTCGGAGCCGCGCAGTTCTTCCGGGCGCATGTCCCGCAAGTAGGTCTGGAACATGTCCTGTATGCGCGGCATGGCGGCTGCAACCGCCGCCTCATCGGACGGGGCGGCCAATTCCAGCTTGGCGTGCAGCTTCATGAAGCTCGGCCGCTTGCTGGTCACGTTCAGGTTGCTGACGATTTCCGGGATATCGACGTAGACGGGCGGCGCGGGAGCGTCAGCCACGTTGCCGGGTTTGGCGTGACTTGCCTTCTGACCCAGCAAGGACGGTATGGCCCCGCTGAACCAGCCCCCGGCGCCCAGCGCCGCCAGGAGGACGGGGACGACGATCAGCAGCAGCTTGCCCTTCCTGGGCTTAGCGCCGTCTTCGGGTGTTGCACCGGTTTCTGCCATGGCAAACATGTTACGCTGGCAGGGTTAATCAACGGTAAAGCGAGTGGACCCCAGCCGCCGTCCGCGCCTGCGGCCGCAGCCCGGCCACGCCCGAACCGCGGCGTGTGGCGACAGGCCGCCGGAAGTGCGCTACTCTGCTTCGTCGTAGCAGCCCGCCGGCGCCACCGACCGGCGACCTCAGGCCGCGGCGGGAGCAGCGAGCAGGAACGCCGTCCAAGAGTAGGGTAAAGCTTTGCTGACCAGCCGCGCCAAATACGCCGTTCGAGCGTGCATCGTCATGGCCGAACGCAAGGGAGCCAACGGGTGGAGCAGCGCCGGCGGCCTGGCCGAGGCGGCCGACGTGCCGCGGAAATTTCTCGAGGCCATCCTGACCCAGCTGCGCGAAGCGGGGCTGGTGGAAAGCCGCCGCGGTCCTGCGGGCGGGCACCGCCTGGTGGCCAACGCCGCGCGGATTTCGGCGGCGGACATCATCCGCGCCATAGACGGGCCGCTCGCCATGACGCCCTGCGCCAGCGCCACGGCGTTCCGCGCCTGCGACGATTGCGTGGCGGTGGAAGAATGCCGGCTGACCAACCTGATGCGGCGTGCGCGCGACGCGGTGGCGACGGTGCTGGAAGACTGCTCGCTGGCCGACCTATGCCGTCACCAGCAACCGATGGCGCTGGTCGATCAGCTCTCCAGCTCGGAGTCCCAGTAGAGATAGTCCCGCCAGCTCGCATGAAGGTAGTTCGGCGGGAAGGCGCGCCCGTTATCCTGCAATTCCCAGGTGGAGGGCTGGCACGGCCGCAGGCGCGGATGCATGTGGCATTCCCGTGGCAGCTTGTTGCCCTTGCGCAGGTTGCAGCAAGCGCAGGCGGTGACGACGTTCTCCCACGTGGTGCGCCCCCCGCGGCTGCGCGGAATCACGTGGTCGAAGGTGAGGTCGTGGGTCGGAAAGCGGTCGCCGCAATACTGGCAGCTGAAGGCGTCGCGCAGGAACACGTTGAACCGCGTGAAGGCCGGCTTGCGCGCGCTGGGAATGTAATCCTTCAGGGCGATCACGCTGGGCAGGCGCATCGCCTGGCTCGGCGAGTGCACCTCGAACTCGTATTCGGACAGCACGCTCACCCGGTCGAGGAACACGGCCTTTATCGTGTCCTGCCACGACCAGACCGAGAGCGGGAAATACGAGAGCGGACGGAAATCCGCGTTCAGCACAAGCGCTGGATGATGCAGGCCGCCGTCCGGCAAAATGGGCTCCTCACCTGGGAGGTGCACCAGAGCCACAGTCTCGCCCGCAAGCGAGTCGCAGTGTGATGCGCCGCCAAGACCATGGGGGTTATGGCAAAGCGGGCAAGGCGCCGCAAGGCGGGGTGCCGCATGTCGCCGCTTTGTCACGGTCGCGCCCGCGCCCGGATGCAGGACGGCGGTCCCGCCGGCCACGCCCCTGAGCGCGCCCGGACACCACCCGGCGCTCGTCACCCGGTTCGCGCCCTCCCCCACGGGCCGCCTGCATCTGGGGCACGTGGCCAGCGCCCACACGGCGTGGTGCAGGGCGCGCGAGGCCTGCGGGCGCTTCCTGCTGCGCATCGAGGACATCGACAGGGATCGCTGCCGGCCGTGCTACACCGCCGCCATCCTCGACGATCTGGCCTGGCTCGGCCTGCACTGGGACGGCGCGGTCCTACACCAGTCCGAGCGCCTGCAGCACTACCGTGGCTGCCTCGACGGGCTTCGCGCGCGCGGCCTGCTCTATCCGTGCTTCTGCAGCCGTGCCGAAATACGCGCCTCGGCCGCCGCACCGCACGCGTCGGACGGGCTGGCGGTCTACCCTGGCACGTGCCGGGCGCTCGGGTCCGCCGCACGCGCCGCAGCTCTGGCCAGCGGCGCGCCGCACGCCTGGCGGCTGGACATGGCGCGCGCGCTGGACGGCGCCCCCGCGCTGACCTTCGTCGAGGAAAGCGAGGGCGAGGTGCTGGCGCGCCCCGCGCAGTTCGGGGACGTCGTGCTGGCCCGGCGGGACGCACCGGCCAGCTACCACCTTTGCGTCACCTTCGACGATGCCGCCCAAGGGGTCACCCTGGTGACGCGCGGCGAAGACCTCAAACCCGCCACCCACCTGCACCGGCTGCTGCAGCACCTGATGGGCTGGCCCACGCCGCGCTACGCACACCACCCGCTCGTGACGGACGCTTCCGGGAGGCGCCTGTCGAAACGGGACGGCGCGCTGACCATCGCCGCCCTCCGGCAAGACGGATCGATCCCCGCCGACATCCTGTCCCGCCTGCCGGCGCCGCGCGGCCCGTAGCAGGCCGCATGCCGGAAGGCTCGATACACTCAGAAGTGGATGGCGCGGCCGTAGGCGTCCAGCACGGCCTCGTGCATCGTCTCGCTCACCGTCGGGTGCGGAAACACCGTGTGCATCAGCTCGGCTTCGGTGGTCTCCAGGGTGCGGGCGATCGCGTAGCCCTGGATCATCTCCGTCACTTCCGCGCCGATCATGTGGGCGCCGAGCAACGCGCCCGTCTTCGCGTCGAAGATGGTTTTCACCATCCCCTCCGGCTCGCCCATGGCGATCGCCTTGCCGTTGCCGATGAACGGAAAACGCCCGATGCGCAGCGCGCGGCCCTCGGCCTGCGCACGCGCCTCGGTCAGACCGACCGAGGCGATCTGCGGGCGGCAATAGGTGCAGCCGGGGATGTTGGTCCAGTCGATCGGGTGCACGTCGGGCACGCCGGCAATCGCCTCCACGCACACCACTCCCTCGTGGCTCGCCTTGTGCGCGAGCCACGGGGCACCCGCCACGTCGCCGATCGCGTAAACGCCGGGCTCGCCGGTGCGGCAGTACTCGTCGATCCTCACATGCGTGCGCTCCACCACAATGCCGGTGCCCTCGATGCCGATATCCTCGATGTTGCCGACGATGCCGGCGGCCGAGATCACCCGGTCCACGGTGACATCCTGCGTGCGGCCGCCCTGCTCGATGGTCAGCGTCACGCTGTCGCTGCCCTTGGCGGCGTTCGTCACCTTCGCGCCGAGCATGAAGCGCATGCCCTGCCTCTCGAACGCCTTTTGCGCGAACGCCCCTATCTCGGCATCCTCCGCCGACAGGATACGGTCGAGCACTTCCACCACGGTCACCTCGGCGCCCATGTTGCGGTAGAAGCTCGCGAACTCGATGCCGATCGCGCCCGAGCCGATGACCAGCAGCCGCCTGGGCATCGCGGGCGGCACCATCGCATCCTTGTACGACCAGACGAGCCTGCCGTCGCTCTCCAGCCCCGGCAACTGGCGGGCACGCGCGCCCGTCGCCAGGATGATGTGCGGCGCGCCGAGGGTCGCGACCGTGCTGCCGTCCTTGGTCACCGCAACCGCATGCGGGCCAGCCAGCCTGCCGCTGCCGTCGATCACCGCAACCCTGTTCTTCTTGAGCAGGTGCCCCACGCCCGATGCGAGCTGCCTGGCGATGGCACGCGACCGCTTGACCACCTGGCCTATGTCGAACCGGATGTTGTCGGCGGCAAAACCGTACTCGCCCAAATGGTGCAGCAGGTGGTTGATTTCGGAACTTCGCAGCAGCGCCTTGGTGGGAATGCAGCCCCAGTTGAGGCAGATGCCGCCCAGGTGCTCGCGTTCGACCACCGCCGTCTTCATGCCGAGCTGGGCCGCGCGGATGGCGGCCACGTACCCGCCTGGACCGCCGCCCACCACGATCAGGTCGAATGCCTGGTCCCCGGCCATCAGCCCTCCTGCGCCAGCGCGGCCAGCGTGCGGGCGTCCAGTCGTTGCACCGTCCAGTCGTCCAGGCCGACCGCACCCATGGAGCGATAGAACCGTATCGCGGTCTCGTTCCAGTCCAGCACCGACCAGTCCATCCTGCTGCACCCCGCGCTCACGGCATGCCGTGCCATGTAGCGGAAGAACGCACGCCCGATGCCCAGGCCGCGCTGCTCGGGCTCCACGAACACGTCCTCGACGTAGAGGCCGGGCCTGCAGGTGAAGGTGCTGAAATTGTGGAACCAGATGGCGATTCCCACCACCCTGCCGGCACGATCGGCCACCGCCGCGCGGGCGGCCGGCGGCGCACCGAACAGCTGGCGGGCAAAATCCTCCTCGGTCGCGACGGCCTCGTGCGCCAGCCTCTCGTACTCCGCCAGCGCCCGAACCAGGCGCGCGATGTCGGCGCAATCCTGCGGCGCGGCGTCGCGTATGACGAAATCGGGCATCGCCGCCAGCCTACAGCATAAGCCCGAGCGGATCCTCCACCAGGGCTTTCAGCGAGGAGACGAACTCGGCGGCCAGCGCGCCGTCGATCACGCGATGGTCGACCGAGAGCGTGCACGTCATTACGGTCGCGACCACGAGCGCGCCGCCGCGCACCACCGGCCGCTGCTCGCCGGCCGCCACCGCCAGGATCGCGGCCTGCGGCGGGTTGATGATGGCGGCGAAATCGCGCACGCCGTACATGCCCATGTTGGAGATGGAGAATCCGCCGCCCTGGAACTCGTCCGGCTTCAGCTTGCCCGCCCTCGCACGCTCGAACAGCGATTTTCCTTCGGTGCTGATGGCGGCAAGCCCTTTCTGGTCGGCACGGCGGATGATCGGCGTGATCAGCCCGTCGGGGATGGAGACGGCGACCGAGATGTCCACGTCGTCGTAGAGGAACACGCCGTCATCGGTGTAGCTCGCGTTCACGCGCGGGATGCGTCGCAGCATGGCCGCGCAGGCCTTGATCAGCATGTCGTTGACCGACAGCTTGAACGCGCCTGGGCCCTCAGGAGAGCGCGCGTTCAGCTCGGCGCGCAGTTTCAGCAGCGCATCGATCTCGATGTCGATGCTGACGTAGAAGTGCGGAATGGTCTGCTTGGCCTCGGTCAGGCGGCGGGCCGTCACGCGCTTGACGTTGCTGAACGCCATCAGCTTGCCAGGCGCCGCACTCTGCGCCGCACTGGGCGGTGCGCGGGTCACCTGGGATGGCTGAACCGGTGCGCTCGGCGGAGCGGCCGGCACGGGCGGCGCCGGCCTGTTCTGTGCGGCGTCGATATCGGCGCGCACGATACGGCCGTTCGGCCCGCTTCCCTTCAGCGACGCGAGCTCGATGCCCGCCTGCTGCGCCATGCGCCGCGCGAGCGGAGAAGCGAACACGCGCTCCGACGCTGCATGGTCGTGCCCGTTGGCCACCGGTGCGGGCGCGGAAGCGGTTGGCGGCGACTGAACTGGCGGCGGGGCCACGGACTGCGTCGGCGCCGCAACCTCTCCCGCATCCTGCTTCGGCGGCGGCTTGGATGCGGCCGGCGCCGTGTCGGCGCCCTGTCCGTCCAGCACGGCAATCGGGTCGTTCACCTTCACCCCTGACGTGCCGTCGGCGACGAGTATCTTCCCGAGCACGCCTTCGTCGACGGCCTCCACCTCCATCGTCGCCTTGTCGGTCTCGATCTCGGCAATCACGTCGCCGGCGCGGATGGCGTCCCCCTCCTTTTTCAGCCAGCGCGCCAGCGTGCCCTCCGTCATGGTGGGCGAGAGGGCAGGCATCAGGATGTTGGTGGGCATTTGACTTCGACCTTGAGAAGGACAGGCCTTCTTCGAGAAAAAGAAGCAAAAAGCTTTTGTCTTGCTGTCGCGGAATCTTCGACTACACGATCCGTCTTACGGCATCCACAATCCAATCCGGCTGCGGCAGTGCCAGCTTTTCCAGGTTCGCAGCGTAGGGCAGCGGCACGTCCAACCCGGTCACCCGCACCGGCGGCGCGTCCAGCCAGTCGAACGCTTGCTCGATCACCTGCATCGCCACCTCCGAGCCGATGCCCGCATAGGGCCAGCCCTCCTCCACCGTCACCAGCCGGCTGGTGCGCTTTACACTCTCCACCACGGTGCCAACGTCCAGCGGGCGCAGCGTGCGCAGGTTGATCACCTCTGCCTCCACCCCCTGCTCGGCCAGCGTGTCGGCCGCGCGCAGCGCCACGCCGACCATGATGGAGTAGGCGACGATCGTCACGTGCCGCCCCGCGCGCTCGATCTTCGCCTCCCCTATCGGCAGCACGAAATCCTCGGCCGCCGGCAGCTCGAAGCTCTGGCCGTACAGTATCTCGTTTTCCAGGAACACCACCGGGTTCGGGTCGCGGATCGCCGCGCGCAGCAGCCCCTTCGCGTCCGCCGCGGAATACGGCGCCACCACCTTCAGCCCAGGGCAATGCGCGTACCAGCTCGCGTAATCCTGGCTGTGCTGGGCCGCCACGCGCGAGGCCGCCCCGTTCGGCCCGCGGAACACGATCGGGCACCCCATCTGCCCGCCCGACATGTACAGCGTCTTGGCGGCACTGTTGATGATCTGGTCGATCGCCTGCATGGCGAAATTGAACGTCATGAACTCGACGATCGGCCGCAGACCGTTCATCGCCGCGCCCACCGCCATGCCGGTAAAACCGTGCTCGGTGATCGGCATATCGACCACGCGCTTGGGCCCGAACTCGTCCAGCAGCCCCTGGCTGATCTTGTAGGCGCCCTGATACTGGCCGACCTCCTCGCCCATCAGGAACACGTTTTTGTCCCCGCGCATCTCGGCCGCCATTGCGTCGCGCAGGGCCTCGCGCACGGTCATCGCGCGCGTCGCACCCCAGTCGCGTTCCGGCGCAGGTGCCGCTTGCACGTCTGGTGCGCGCGCCATTGCGCCCCGATCGGCGATCTCGCGCGCGCCTTCGCCCTCGGCCGCAACTTTCGGCAGAGCCGCCGCAGCCTTCGAGTTCGCAGCCTGGCCCTCGCCCGCCAGCACCGCGATCGGCGTGTTCACCGCCACGTCGTCGGTGCCCTCGCCCACAAGAATCTCCGACAGCCGCCCCTCATCGACGGCTTCGACCTCCATCGTCGCCTTGTCGGTCTCGATCTCGGCGATCACGTCGCCCGCGCGCACGTCGTCGCCGATCTTCTTGAGCCAGCGGGCAAGCTTGCCCTGCGTCATCGTGGGCGACAGCGCCGGCATCAGCACCTGAGTCATGCGGCGTCGACCAGGATGTCGGTCCACAGTTCGGCTGCGTCCGGCTCGGGGCTGCTCTGGGCGAACTCGGCCGCCTGCTGCATCACCGCGCGGGTCTCGTCCTCCACCTGCTTCAGCTCGGCCTCCGCCACGCCCAGCCCCAGCAGGCGCGCGCGCGCGGAAGCGATCGGGTCGTGGTGCTCGCGCATCTCCTGCACCTCCTCCCGCGTGCGATACTTCGCCGGATCCGACATCGAGTGGCCGCGATAGCGGTAGGTCTTCATCTCCAGCAGATAGGGCCCCTCTCCCCCCCGGCAGTGCGCCACCGCCATGCGCGCCGCCTCGCGCACCGCCGCCACGTCCATGCCGTCCACCTGCCGTCCGGGAATGCCCCAGGGCGCGCCGTTCTGCGACAGGTCGCGCGAGGCCGACGCCCGCTCCACGCTGGTGCCCATGCCGTAGCGGTTGTTCTCGATCACGTACACGCAGGGCAGCTTCTGCAGGGCGGCCAGATTAAAACTCTCGAACACCTGGCCCTGGTTGGACGCACCCTCGCCCATGTAGGCTACGGTGACGAAAGCGTTGCCGCGATACAGGTTGCTGAACGCCAGCCCGGTGCCGATGCTGACCTGGGCGCCGACGATGCCGTGCCCGCCGAAGAAGTTCTTCTCCCGGCTGAACATGTGCATCGAGCCGCCCTTGCCGCGACTGTAGCCGGTGGCGCGCCCGGTCAGTTCCGCCATCACCCCCTTGGGGTCCATGCCGGTCGCCAGCATGTGGCCGTGATCGCGGTACGAGGTGACCACCTGGTCGCCAGGGGACAGCGCCATCTGCACGCCGACCACCACCGCCTCCTGGCCGATATAGAGGTGGCAGAACCCGCCGATCAGCCCCATGCCGTAGAGCTGCCCGGCCTTTTCCTCGAACCGCCGGATGCGCAGCATGTCGCGCCAGGCCTGGCGCAGCTCGCCCACATCCATGCCCGCCGGCCCGGCGACATCCATGCCCTGCTCCCGCCTACGACTTAGGTCGTAAGCTTAGCGCAGTGCGGGCGTCCAACAAGAGCAACACAGAAGCCCCTCTCCCGCTGGGAGAGGGTTGGGTGAGGGCCTTCGGGGCAAAGTGCGCACGCTGACTCACCCTCACCACAACCCTCTCCCAAGGGAGAGGGAGCAGAGACGAGCGCGTCAGAACAGCTTGTTCGCCTGGCCGTAGGGCACCACGACGTCCGCAGGGTCGGCCAGGTTCAGCATGGCGCGCGCCCGCTCGTCCAGCGTGTCGGGGTCGATATGGTTGGCGCGCAGCCCGGCCACCCGAACCTCCCACTCCTGCCGCTCGGCCTCGGCCGCCGCCTGCTCGGCGCGCGCCGTCACCAGCTGGCGCTGGCGCATGGCATAGGCGCGCAGGCCGTGGTCCCCGCGCATCGCGTTCCACCCGAAATAGCCCGACAGCGACAGGAACAGGACCGGCGCTACCATCGCCTGGGCGGTTCGTTGGACTGCGCGTGCGATCGACATCGGCTCGGCTTCCGGGAGGATGACAGCAGCGTAACCACTCCTTCAGCTTCATGGAAGTACTTTCCATGGCGTGTAAGGGGCTGTCGCGTATGAATGGTGTGTACCGGGCTGGCGCGTATGATCGACCTGCCCTACCGCCTTGGCCGGGCTTGTCCCGGCCATCCACGCGGCACCGCATCTCCTCCGTTCCGGCTGGACCATGACCGGTTCGCATCGGCTCACCGGTCATGGTCCACCTTGTCTCGGCGAGCAGATTCACGCGTTCAGGTGATTCCACCTGAACGCGATCTGCTCCGGTTCGTCTGCCTGACGAAAGCCGTTCCGATATCCAACGCTGTCGGGCGCACCACCGCGTGGATGGCCGGGACAAGCCCGGCCAAGGTAGCATTAAGCTGCTCGACAAACACAAGGCTTGAGCAGGCTTTACGGTCCGGTATCCAGGCGCTGGTTGATCCTGGCATGCGGGTAGTCCGAGCCGCCGCGCGGCAGGGTCTGCAGCTCGTACGGCACGAAGGCGGCGCGCGGCAGCTGCTGGCGCAGATCCTCGGTCAGCGAGCGGGCGTCGCGCTGGTCGTGCAGCACGTGCGGCGTCAGCAGCACCAGCAATTCGGTGCGCTGCCGCGTGTTGGTCTGCGTGCTGGTCAGCAGGCTGATGATCGGGATGTTCTTCAGGATAGGTATGCCGTTGTTGTTGCGGGATACGGTGTCGGTGATCAGCCCCGCCAGCCCGACCGTCTCCCCGTCCTGCGCCACGATCCGGCTCTGCACCGCACGGTCGGTGAAGGTGGGCGACTGGATGCTCGAACCCGTCGTCGAGCTCAGCGTGCCGCTGTTCTGCGCGATGCCGCTGACGTCCTGGCTGATGTCCAGCGTCACCAGCCCGCCGCTGTTCACCCGCGGCGTCACCGTCGTGATCACGCCGGTCTTCTGGTAGCTGATCGCCTGCGACGTGCCCGACCCGACGATCGACGAGGTCAGCGTGCCCGTCAGGTAGGGCACCAGGTTGCCCACCGAGAGCGACGCCGTCTCGTTGTCCAGCACCAGCAGCTCCGGCGAGGACAGCACCTTCACCGTCGCGATGCCCTGCAGCGCCTGCAGGATGAAGTCGCCCCCGCCGCCGGACACGCCGATCGAGAACGGGCCGCCCGGGCTCGCCGCCGACCCGCCCGCGAGGATCGACGCGGCCTGCCCGAACGCGCCGGCAAAGCCGTGATGCCTGAAATAATACTCGGTGCCGTATTGCAGATTGTCGTTCAGGTCGACCTCGGCGATGATCACGTCGATGCGCACCTGCAACGGCAGGATGTCCACCTTGTGCAGCATCGCCTCCACCGTCACCTCCTCCTCGCCGGTGGCATAGACCAGGATCGCGTTGTTCTCCGGGTTCGGAATGATGCGCATCTCGTTCGGGTTGGCCTGCCCGCCGCCGCTGCTCGACAGACCGCCCAGCAGCGGGTTGGCCCCCGTGCCGCCGCCGCCGCGCGTGGGCGTGCCCTGCCCGCCCGAGCCGCTGCTCGACGACCCGCCGAGGCCAGAGCCCAGCCCGCCCGTGCTGCTGCTGGTCAGCCCGCCGCCCAGCCCGCTCGTGCCGCCGCCGATGCTGCTGGTGCCGCCGGTGCTGCCCAGGCCGCCCGACGAACTGCTGCCCGCACCGCCGCTCAGGCTCGATCCTGCGCTGATGCCGCCTGCCTGCTGGCTCTGCTGGCCCTGCCCGCGCGCGGTCGGCTGCGCCGTCACGTTGTCCGGCGTGAACGCCTGCTGCAGGATGTAGGCGGTGTCGTTGGCGGTGCTGTTCTGCACGTAGTACACGTGCCAGGTGCGCATCGTCTGCCGCATGCCGCGCTCCACCACGGCATAGACGCGACGGGCGTCGTTCAGGTAGCGCGGCGAACTCGTCACCACCAGCACCGCGTCCGCGCGCGCCAGCGGCAGCACCTTCACCTGGTTGGCCAGCGTGCCGCCCTGCTGGCTGCGGAACGCCTGGCTCAGCGCGGTCGCAAAATCCTCCGCCGCACCGTTGGGCACCGGAAACAGCGCGTAGGATTGCCCGGCCAGCACGTCGATGTCGAAGGCGCGCACCAGCTCGACCAGCGCGTCGCGCTGCGCCGGCTCGCCGCCGATCACCAGCGCGTTGCTGCTGGGCACCGCCACCAGCCGCGCACCGCCCTGCACGTAGGGCTGCAGCACCTTGGCCAGGTCCTCGGCCGCCGCATAGCGTAGCGGCACCATCGTGCCGCCGGCCGTGCCGGGGCCGCCCGCCATCCCGGCCGCCGCCGCCGTCGGCAGCACGCGATACACCCCGCCATTGTTGACCAGCGTCGCGCCGTTCTGCGCCAGCAGCGACTGCAGCACCGGGATCAGCTGGCGGTCCGACAGCGGTGTCACCGTGCGCAGCGTGGCCGTGCCGTGCACCGAGGGGTCGATCGCGTAGTTCACGTGCAGCGTGTTGCCCAGGATCTGCGCCACCACCTCGCGTATGTCGGTGTCGGCGAAATCGAGCGTCACGTT
>CALMVI010000113.1 GCA_937873095.1 uncultured Acetobacteraceae bacterium
GGGCGGGTACCCGCGGTAATCTACGGCGCCAAGCAGGAGCCGACGCTGATCTCGCTGGAGCCGAAGGCCGTTCTCGGCCAGCTCAAGCAGGGCGGCTGGCGGTCGCGCCTGTTCGAACTGAGCGTCGATGGGCAAAGCACCCGTGCGCTGATGCGCGACGTGCAGTTCCACCCGGTGACCGAGACCGCCGAGCACGTGGACTTCCAGCGCCTGGCGCCGGGCGAGCAGATACGCGTCTCGGTGGCCGTGCACTACCTCAACGAGCTGACCAGCCCCGGCCTCAAGAAGGGCGGGGTGTTGAACGTGGTGCGGCACACCGTGGAAGTCTGGGCCGACCCGGAGAACGTGCCGGCCTTCTTCGAGGCCGATCTCGGCGCGCTGGACATCAACGACAACATTCGCTGGCACGACCTCAAGGGCGCGGACGCCACCCGCCCGACCGTCACCGAGCGCGACTTCGTGGTGGCAACCGTGGCGCCGCCGACCCGCTCGGCCGAGGCGGCAGAGCCGGCGGCTGCCGCGGCCGCGAAGGGTGCGGCGCCGGCCAAGGGCGCGGCACCGGCGAAGGCTGCGCCCGCACCGGCCGCCAAGGCGCCGGCCGCCAAGAAGAAGTAGTCTTGCTGCTGTGGGCCGGCTTGGGCAATCCCGAGCCGGCCATGGCGCGCCAGCGTCACAACATCGGCTTCATGGCGGTGGACCGGATCGCCCGGCGCCACGGCTTCGGCCCCTGGCGGCAGCGGTTTCGGGGACTGGCGGCAGAGGGTCTGGTCGGCGGCGAGCGGGTGACTGCACTCAAGCCGCTCACCTACATGAACGATAGCGGGCATTCGGTTCAGCCCGCCGCGGCGTTCTTCAAGCTGCCACCCGAAGCGATCACAGCGTTCCATGACGAGTTGGACCTGGCGCCGGGGAAGATGCGGGTCAAGCGCGGCGGCGGTGCTGCCGGCCATAACGGGTTGCGCAGCATGGACCGCGCGCTCGGCACGCCGGATTACTGGCGCGTGCGCCTGGGCATCGGCCATCCGGGCGAGCGTGCGCGCGTGCTGGGCTGGGTGCTCGGCGATTTTGCGAAGGTGGACGCAGCCTGGCTGGACGCGCTGCTGGACGCGGTGGCCGATGCGGCGCCGATGCTGGCGCAGAACAAGCCGGAGGACTTCATGAACCGCGTCTCGATACTGACCCAGGACCCGGCATAATGGGCTTCAACTGCGGCATCGTGGGCCTGCCGAACGTGGGCAAGTCCACCCTGTTCAACGCGCTGACGGCAACCGCCGCCGCACAGGCCGCCAACTATCCGTTCTGCACCATCGAGCCCAATGTCGGCCGCGTTGCCGTGCCCGACCCGCGCCTGGCCACGTTGTCGGAAATCGCGCGCTCGCAGAAAATCGTGCCGACCAGCCTGGAGTTCGTCGACATCGCAGGGCTTGTGCGCGGCGCCAGCCGCGGCGAGGGTCTGGGCAACAAGTTCCTGGGCAACATCCGCGAGGTGGACGCCATCATCCACGTGGTGCGCTGCTTCGAGGACCCCGACGTGACGCATGTGGAAGGGTCGATCGATCCGGTGCGCGACGCCGAGACGATCGAGACCGAGCTGATGCTGGCCGACCTGGACAGCCTTGAGCGCCGCATCGTCCCGTTACAGAAAAAAGCGCGCGGCAACGACCGTGAGGCCGCGGCCACCGTGGCATTGATGGAGCCGATCATCGCGGCCCTGCAGGCCGGCCGGCCGGCGCGCACCGCCATTTCGCCGGGCGAATCTGCCGCCGCCGGCCGGCTGCAGCTGATGACCAGCAAGCCCGTGCTGTATGTGTGCAACGTCGAGGAAGCGTCTGCCGCAACCGGCAACGCGCAGTCCGAGCGGATGGCGGCGTTGGCGCGGGAGCAGGGGGCGGCCTGGGTCGTCGTGTCGGCGGCGATCGAGGCGGAGGTGAGCACGCTGCCGGAGACGGACCGCGCCGAGTTTCTGGCGGGGCTCGACCTGCACGATAGCGGGCTCGATCGGGTGATCCGCGCCGGCTACGGGCTGCTCGGCCTGGTGACCTATTTCACCTGCGGCCCGAAGGAGACGCGGGCCTGGACGATCATCGCGGGCACGCGCGCGCCGCAGGCGGCCGCCGCGATCCACAACGATTTCGAGCGTGGCTTTATCGCTTGCGAAACCATTTCCTACGATGATTTCGTGGCCCTGCACGGCGAGGCGGGGGCCAAGGAGGCGGGACGCATGCGGGTCGAGGGGCGCGACTACGTGGTGCGCGACGGCGACGTGCTGCTGTTCCGCTTCAACGTGTGACGCCCGTGGACCCTCGCATCGACGCGCTGGAGGGGGACGCGGCGCTTGCTGCCCGCCCGGCGATCGCCCAGGCCATCCACGCGTTCAACGACGCGGCCTCGGGCGCGGACGGACGCTCGTTTCCGCTGGCGCTGGTCGTTCGGGAGCCAGGCTCGGACGACGTCGCCGGGGGATTGTGGGGCATCGGCTACTATGGCTGGCTGTTCATCGAGCTGCTGGTCCTGCCCGAGGCGATGCGCGGCCGCGGCCTGGGCACCACCCTGATGGACCGGGCGGAAGCCGCCGCACGGTCGCAGGGCTGCATCGGCGTGTGGCTGGACACGTTCAGCTTCCAGGCCCGGGGTTTCTACGAGAAGCGCGGCTACGCGGTGTTCGGCCGCATCGACGGCTATCCGCCCGGACAGAGCCGCTACTGGATGAAGAAGGCGCTGGCCTGACCGTTCGGCGGGGCTGAGGGCTCGCGTCCTGGAGCCAGATCGCATCTGGTAGTCGAAGCGATCAGGCTCCAGGACTTTGTTTTCGCGAGCAGGTTCATCGCGGTTCAGGTCAACCTGGAGCGATCATGCTTGTCTGATGATGTCCCCGCCCTTTCCTGCGAGAGAGGGGTGCT
>CALMVI010000114.1 GCA_937873095.1 uncultured Acetobacteraceae bacterium
ATGCTGGGGGTGGGATGCATCCTGGCCTCCGGCCTGACGATGAGCTTGTTCTATATCGGGTCGTGGGCGGCGCTGTACGGCACCGCCTATGGTGTGATGGTGGGCGCGAAGGTTTCGATGTTCGCCATGCTGCTGGCGTTGGGCGCCGGCAACTTCCTGGTGACCGAGAGGATGCGCCGGGACCCGTCCACGCCGGTGCTGCGGATGCGGCGGTTTGCCGAGGTGGAGATCGGCATAGGGTTCACCGTGTTCTTCGCCGCGGCGTCGCTGACCTCGGTGCCGCCAGGGGCGGACCTGACGCAGGACCGGGCGAGCTGGCACGAGATCGTGGAGCGCGATCTGAGCCCGCGTCTGCCGACCCTGGTATCGCCCGACCATGCTGGCCTGGCGATCCCGGCGCTGCAGAGCCGGCTGGATGCCGAGGCGCGGGCGCGGGCCGCGCAGCCGAGGGCGGCCTTCGTGGAGGGGTCGGGCGAGATACCGCCGCGCAACGCGGCCGACATCGCCTGGTCGGAGTACAACCACCATTGGGCGGGGCTGTTCGTGCTGCTGATGGGCGGGCTGGCACTGGTCAACCGGGCGGGCGCGCGCTGGGCGCGGCATTGGCCGCTGGTGCTGCTCGGGCTGTCGGGGTTCCTGTTCCTGCGGTCGGACCCTGAGGTGTGGCCGTTGGGCGACATCGGCCTGATCGAGTCGCTGCGCGACCCCGAGGTGGTGCAGCACAGGGTGTTTGCGACCATCCCTCTGCTGTTCGGGCTGTTCGAATGGTGCGTGCGGACCGGGCGGCTGCGGTCGCGCGCGGCGGCGCAGGTGTTTCCGCTGATCTGTGCCGCTGGAGGTGCGCTGCTGCTGACGCACAACCACACGATCGCCAATGTGAAGGATGCGCTGCTGATCGAGTTCACCCACACGCCGCTGGCGCTCGCGTCGCTGGCGGCCGGCTGGGCGCGCTGGCTGGAGCTGAGGATGCCGGCCGGGCGGGTTGCGGCGGTTGCGGGGTGGGTCTGGCCGACCTGTTTCGTGCTGATCGGGTTGATGCTGTTCTTCTATCGCGAGGCGTGACCGCCGGCATGCGGCGGTCCACGCCGCGGCCTGGATGTGTCGGGCGCCTGCCGCCCATCACGTTCGAGCGATGCGCGAGCGCCGGCCGCTGGCGGGCGTTACTGCCGTGATCGCTCCTGTGAGCGTGCGCCGGCCGGAGACATGCGATGCGAATGATGACACTGGGTTTTGCCGTGTTTGCCGGGGCGATCGGCCTGGCAGCGCCAGTCGGTTCCTGGGCCGCCCCTGCCCAGCCGGCGGCGAGCCCTGCGGCGGTGGCGCCGCCGCAAAGCGGGCAGGCGGAGGCGACCGTCAACGTGCCGCTGCAGCTGTTCGGCGTTCCGGTCCAAGTGGCGGCACCCGACCCTGTCTCGTACACAGGATCGGCCTACAGGAACGATGTGAGCGGCCAGAGCGAGAGCAACTCCGATCCGGCGATCGCTGAGCAATCGCGGGACAATGACGCGGAACTGCCGGACGCGTGGTAAGAACCGCCCCGGGCTTTGGGATGATCTAGCCGAGCGGTGCGGCTGAGGCTTGCGACCGAGGTGACACGGGTTCGTTAGGTGGTTGAGACGGATCGTCCGGTCTTCCGGCGCGTGGCGGCGATCGGGACGGTTCTGCTGCTGCACGTTGCGGTGCTGACCGTGCTGGCTCGCAACCGCCTGGTGCGCCCGGTTGTTTCACAACTCGTGGTGCGGTTCATACCGGAGCCGCGGACGCAGGCGGTTGAGCCACCCAGGGTGATCACGCCCAGGATGACAGCGCCGCCGGTGTTCACCCCATCGGTCACGATCGAGCTGGCCAGGCCGGCTGCGAGCCAGGCGCCACGAACGGCGACGGCGCCCGGACCGGCCGCGCATTTCGGCGCGGCGACTGACGCTGGGTTGGGACTGGATGTCGGGACGCTGGCCGGGGGCGGCGCCGTGGACAGGGGCGGACTGGCGGCGTTCGAGGCGGCGGTGCGGCGGCAGATACTGGCCGGCAAGCAGCAGCCGGTGCTGGCATGGGACCGAAGGAACACCTGTGTGGTCGGCTATACCGTGCACATCGATGCCGGCGGCCGGCTGTCAGGCTATTCGATCGATCCCTGCGCCGTTCCGGAGATCAACGAAGCGGCGCGGTCTGCTATCCGGCGTGCCGCCTTTCCACGGCCGCCGCCTGGGCTGGGCGGGAAAGATTACGAGGTTCATGGAAGCCTGGTTTTTAGGCCCTGACACGTCGTCAGCTTCGTAAAGGGATGCGTGATTTAGTTGCAGTCCTCACGAAAACGTGGCGTAACGTCACGCAAGCTTCAACTGCAAGTTACCCTGGACGGCGTATGACGCCGCGGCCATTCCGGCGAGCCGTTCGCATAGACAGGCTGGCCGATCCACACCCCTGATAGGATCCACCATGCCTGTTCCCCTGCTCAGTACTCTGTTCGCGCTTGGCGTGTATATCGGCAACCCGAACGAGTTCGATGCAAATGCCGAACAGGCATTCGAGAACAGCTACAACAGCTTCGTCACTACCATGAGCGTGAAGCCGGCTTACCTGACGAGCTACATCAATAATGGAACCCCGGTCGGGCAGTGGGTGGGCGATTCGAATTTTCAGGCGCAGTCGAACGCGAAATCGCCGGTTGCCAGCACCATGATCCCGGTGATCTCGCTGCAGCTGCAGTCGACCGACGGAAGTGCGGGCGATTTGCTGACGCAGTTCACGCAGTTCGCGGCGGGCGACAACGACGCAGTGGTCCGGCAGATCGTGGATGCGTGGGCCGATAACGGGTTTACCAACGTCGTGTTTCGCCTCGGCGCGGAGATGAACATCTACAGCCTGGGCTATGCCGGCGACGACACGGCGAGCCAGGCAGAATGGGTGCTGGCTTTCCAGCATGTCTCACGCGTTCTTCACAATGAAGCCAAGGCACGCAACATCACGATGCGGGTGATGTGGAACCCCGACACCACCAACTACAGCAACGCGCACGCGACGCCCAATAACATCTCGGCGGGTCTGTATCCGGGCGACTCATACGTCGACATCATCGGCGTAGACATCTATGCCGACATGTATCCCTACAACGACACGTTCAACCCAGACACCTACCACGACTGGGACACGGGCGGGGAAGACACGTCGGTTGCGCAGTTCGTCGCGGATTACGTCAACGGCCAGCATTACTGGTCGTATCCTGCCGCGAATATCAACTGCCTCGATTGCAGCGGCGGGCATGCACAGTCGCTCGACAGCCTGATCGCGTTCAGCCTGCAGCACAACAAGCCGTTCGCGATTCCGGAGACGGGTGCGGGAAGTTCGTGGGGCGGACACGACATGAACGACCAGAGCGCATTTCCGATGTGGCTGGCGCAGGAGCTGACCACGGCGCGGGCGGCAGGATTGCAGATCGCGTTCGTTGCCATCTGGGACAGTTATGGCGGTGGCAATTACGAGTTCACGTATCCCGGCGACGGAAAGCCGAACGAGGCGGCGTCCTGGGCGAAGTATTTCGGTCCGCAGCCGGCGTTCACCAGCTATGTCGCCCCTACCATCAAGATGGGGACCGGCGCCGACGTGCTGAGGTTCGCCGCGGCGGAGGATGCCTGGCAGGGCGACGCGCAGTTCACCGTTTTGGTCGATGGGCAGCAGGTTGCCGGCCCGCTCACCGCCACCGCTCCGTTCGCGGCCGGCAAGCGGCAGGCCTATGCGCTGAGCGGCAACTGGGGTCCCGGGGCGCATACCGTCACGTTCAACTACCTCAACGACGCCAATGGCGGGACGGCGGCGACGGACCGGAACCTGTACGTGACGGGCATCCAGTACGACAGCCTGGCGCCTTCGAAGCACAATCTCTACCTGCTGGCGGGCGGGCCGCAATCGGTGACGGTGGCCCAGCCGGCGCCGTAGCGACTGTCGGGCTGACCGTCGGAGGTCGGTCCTGTCGCCTGCCTGGGCAGTTTCGCTAATCCAGGATGCGCCACCAGGGTTGGAGCCGGTGAACCCTGATCGGGAAGCTGCCTAGCCCGGACGGGTGGTCGGGCAGGCTTGCCGGATCGGCAAAGCACTGCGCCAGGCCGAGGGTGCGCGTGCAGAACGGCATCGGCTGAGCGGGCTCAGACAGCACGAGGATCGGTGGCGGCTGGTGGCCGCACCCCGATAGCCCCACCAGCATGGCTGCAAGCCAGATGCGCATGCCGCATGGTAGTCCGGCGACCATGAAGCAAGCGTTGCCGGTTCACCCGGGCGGCGGGGGTTTCTTCGGCGTGCAAGCGCCGCTATGGTCCGGCGCTTATTGCGCGGGGACATCCTGGCGTTGCCGGACATTTTCGATGAGGTGGAGGAGGACCTCCGGGCCGAGCGGGCGCGTGCGCTTGGGCGGCGCTACTGGGGTGCGGCGGCCGGGGCAGTGGTGTTCACGCTGGTTGCCACCGGCGCTTATGTGTATTGGCAGCAACGCAGCGCCGAGGCGGCGAACGCGGTTGCGAGCCGTTTCATCACCGCCGCCCGCGAGGCGGACCGGCTGTCCGGCGATCTCGGCGCCGGCAAGCCCGGCCCAGACGTTGGAAAAGCCGAACAGCAACTGGCCGAGATCGGCAGTCAGGGCCCTGCGGGCTACCGCGTGCTGGCGCGGCTGCGGCTGGCGGCGCTGCAATGGGAGAGCGGTCAGCACGCGCAGGCGGTGGCGACATGGCAATCGGTATCGGACGACGCGTCCGCGCCCGCACTGCTGAGGGAGGTGGCGACGCTGACCTCTGCGCAACATCGCATCGACACGGCCGAGCCCGGCCCACTGAAGCAGCAGCTGGAGACGCTGACGGGCGCCGGCAGCCGCTTCGCCCCGATGGCGGAGCAGCTGATCGCCCTGGTCGACCTGCGCGCCGGACGCACGCACGAGGCGGCCGGCATCATGCGCCGCCTGGCCAGCGAGCCGGGCGTGCCGGAGAACATACGCGGCATGGCGGCCGATCTGTTGAGCACCCTGCCGCCGGATGCGGCGGCCTCGCCTGCGGCCGGCGCCAAGGCGAATGCACCGGCTGCCGCACATGGATGAGCTTGAGGTGACCCGGCCGGCCGAGGCGGCGCGCGGCGTTCCGCGCCGTTCCGCCCTGTTGCTGCCGCTGCTGCTGCCTGCGCTATCCGCGTGCAGCTGGTTCGACTGGCTGACAGACGAGGAGAAGAAGTCGGTGCCGGGCAACCGCGAGCCGGTTCTGGCCAGTGTTCGCGGGCTGCAGATCGATACGGTTGAACCGGTGGTGCTGCCGCCGACGGTGACCAATGCCGACTGGCTGCAATATGGCGGCTCGATGGACCATGTCGGGGGCAATTTTGCGGGCGGGCTGACCAAGGCCTGGAGCACGAGCATAGGGGCGGGCGGGGCGTATCGTGCGCGGCTGACGGCACAGCCGCTGGTGTCCGGGCCGCATGTGTTCACGATGGACACGGACGGGGTCGTGGCGGCGTTCGACCTCGCCAATGGCGGCCATCTGTGGCGGACGGTGACCAAGCCGAAGAAGGCGCATAACAGCAACCTCGGCGGCGGGATCGCGATCGTGGGAGACCGGCTGTACGCGGTCACCGGGCGGGCGCAGGCGTTGTGCCTCGACCTGGCGGACGGTCATGTGATCTGGCGGGTGGACCTGACCTCCCCTGCCCGCAGCGCGCCGACCGTGGCCGAGGGGCTGCTGTACGTGATCACGCTGGAAGGGCAGTTGCAGGCGCTGTCGGCCAACGACGGCAAGTTCGTCTGGGCGCATCAGGCGACGGCGGCCAACACTGGCACGATCGGGCAGGCGGGACCGGCCTATGCGAACGGCGTGATCGTGGCCGGCTTCGAATCGGGCGATCTGGCGGCACTTCGCGCCGATAGCGGCACGCTGATCTGGACCGACAACATGGGTGGCGTGAAGGGCCAGGCGTCGCTGTCGGATTTCGGCTCGGTGCGTGGGGCGCCGGTGATCGACGAGGGGCTGACCTACGCGGTCGGGCTGGGCGGGCTGATGGCGGCGCTCGACATCCGGTCTGGCCGGCGGGTGTGGCAGCGGGACGTGGCGGGGGCGAACACGCCCTGGATGGCCGGCGACTTCATGTATGTGGTCAGCTCGGAGCAGAAGCTGGCGGCGGTAGGGCGGGACGACGGCAGCGTGCACTGGGTGACGGACATGCCGCGTTTCCAGAACCCGAAGAGGAGCAAGGGGCTGATCACCTGGTCCGGGCCGGCGATGGTTGGCGGCAAGCTGGTGCTGGTGAGCGATCACGCCAAGATGGCCGTGGTGGATCCGATCTCGGGCGCCCTGGTGACGAGCATGGGGCTGAGCGAGACGGCGTCCACGCCGCCGACGATCGCCCGGGACACGATGCTGGTGCTGACCGACGATGCCGTTCTGACCGCCTACACGTAGAGCATGTTCCGTTCACTCGCGTTCACTCCACAGGCTCTAGCTCATGTTTTGCGAGCATCTTCACCCGATCAGACAATTCCGTCTGATCGGGATCTGCTCTAGGCGTGCTCCCCGTCGTCGTGATCGCCGGGCGGCCGAATGTCGGCAAGTCCACGCTGTTCAACCGGTTGTCGGGCCGCCGGGCTGCCATCGTGTCGGACACGCCGGGCGTCACGCGCGACCGCAAGGACGCTGAAGCTATGCTGCGCGGCCGCGCCGTGCGGCTGGTGGACACAGCGGGGCTGGAGGAAAGCGACCCGGAGGCGATCTACGGCAGGATGCGCGCGAGCAGCGAGGCCGCGGTGGCGCAGGCCGACCTGATCGTGTTCGTGATCGACGCGCGTGTGGGCGTCACCCCTGCCGACGAGCATTTCGCCAACTGGCTTCGGCGGCAGAACCGGCCTGTCCTTCTGGTCGCCAACAAGGCAGAGGGCCGGCTGGGCGTGGCGAACGCCCTGGAGGCGTATCGCCTGGGCCTGGGCGATCCGCTCGCGGTGTCGGCCGAGCATAACGAGGGCATCGCCGACCTGATGCGCGAGATTGGCGAGGCGTTGCCGCAGGATGCTGACGGCGGCGAGGCGGCTGAAGGCACGCGTCCGCTGAAGCTGGCGATCGTGGGCCGGCCGAACGCCGGCAAGTCGACCTTGCTGAACAGGCTTGTCGGCGAGGAACGGATGATCACCGGGCCGGAACCCGGCCTGACGCGTGACGCGGTCAGCACCATCCTGCACGACCCCGAGGGGGATGTGGAACTGGTGGACACGGCGGGGCTGCGCAAACGCGCGCGGGTCGAGGAGGCGCTCGAGAAGATGTCGGTCAGCGCCAGCATCGAGGCGCTGAAGATGGCGGAGGTGGTGGCGCTGACGGTGGACGCATCGCTGGGTCTGCACGAGCAGGATCTGCAGATCGCGCGGCTGGTGGAGCGGGAGGGGCGGGCCTGCGTGCTGGTGCTGAACAAGTGGGATGCGGTGGAGGATCGGGACAAGACACGCAAGGCCATCAGCGACAGGCTGGAGTTCAGCATGACGCAGATGCGCGGCATTCCGGTGGTGACGCTGTCTGCCGCGACAGGTGCGGGCGTGCAGAAGTTCCTGCCTGCCGTGCGGGCTGCGTCGGCGGTGTGGAACACGCGTGTGGCGACGGGGGCGCTGAACCGCTGGTTCGAGACCGCGCTGGAGCGCCATCCGCCGCCGCTGGTGGAGGGGCGTCGGCTGAAGCTGCGATACGTCACGCAGGCGAAAGCGCGGCCGCCGACGTTCCTGGTGTTCGGCACGCGGGCCGAGCAGATGCCGGAGGATTACCACCGGTACCTGGTGAACAGCCTGCGCGAGGTGTTCAAGCTGCCGGGCACGCCGATACGGATCCAGGGACGTGGCACGACCAACCCCTATGTGGACCAGGGCTGATGGGTGCGATCACCTCGCGCATGTTGCAGACTGCGACGCTGGATTTTGCGGTGGACGAGGCGGGAAGCGGGCCCGACGTCGCGCTGTGCCTGCACGGGTTTCCGGAGTCGCGGTATTCCTGGCGCAATCAGCTGCCGATGCTGGCCGGCCAGGGCTGGCATGCGGTCGCGCCAGACCTGCGCGGCTATGGCGGCACCACACGGCCGGTTGGCCGTGCAGAGTATCGGATGGAGCGGCTGGTCGAGGACGTGGCTGCGCTGTTCGACGCGCTGGGCGCGCGCAAGCGGCTGCTTGTGGCCCATGACTGGGGCGCGCTGATCGCCTGGCAGTTCGCCATCGAGCGGCGGCGCGACCTGGACGGGCTGGTTGTGATGAACGTGCCGCATCCTGCGGTGTTCCGGGCGGTGCTGCGGCGCTCGCCGCGGCAGCTGGCACGATCCTGGTACGTGTTCTTCTTCCAGTTGCCGGTGCTGCCCGAGCTGCTGCTGCGGGCGCGGGGGGCGCAGGCGGTGAGCGATGCGTTCCGAACCATGGCGGTCGACAAGGCGGCGTTTTCGCCGGAGGTGCTGGCCCATTATCGTGACAATGCGCGGCAGCCTGGTGCGCTGACGGCGATGATCAACTACTACCGGGCCAATTTCCTGAGCCTTGCGGAGAGCGCGCCCACAGGCCGGATCGACGTCCCCACGCTGATGATCTGGGGGGAGCAGGACACGGCTTTGGGCGTGGAGTTGACCGAGGGCTACGAACCCTATGTTCGCGACTTCACGCTGCGCCGTCTGCCGGGCGTCTCGCACTGGGTTCAGCAAGAAGCGCCAGGGCAGGTCAACGACGCGATGACGGAGTGGTTACGCGTAAATCTAGTGCCCAAGAACTGTGGGTCTGAGGTTTCAAACCCCAGCGGGGTCCAGGCGTAGCGCCCCTGGCCTTCTTAGGAGACCGTTCATGACGCTAATCCTGATCATCCTTCTGATCCTGGCGCTGGGCGGCTTCGGCCATGGCGGGTACCAGCGCGGCTGGTATGGGCGCGAACCGTATTACGCGCCGCCGCCCTCGGCAGGTTTCGGCGGCGGCTGTCTCGGGCTGATCGTTCTGCTTGGCGTTCTCTACCTTCTGTTCGGGCATCATCACCATTCTTACTACCGCTACTGACGAATGGGCGGCGTCGGACGCGGCTTGCGTCTGCGTGTTCGGAGGCGAGCTCGAGCAGCAGGTGAGGCAGGGTGAGGGCTGCAAGCCCCTGGATGGTGAGGGTGAGCAGCCGGTCCGCCGGCGGGCCCTGGTACACGCCCCATAACGCGGCGCCGATCAGGACGGTGAGCGCGGTCACCGGAGCGGAGCGGAGGATGGCGGCCGGGAGGGTGGCCACGCGCGGTGCGCGGCCCTGGCGGATGACCGCGGCGATGTGCCGCGGGCCGTGCAGGCAGACGAAGTAGGCGGCGAAGGCCTGCAGCGGCGCGAGGCAGGCGAACAGCGCTGCGACGAGGCCGGCATCGGCGAGATCGCGCCATTGACGCCGGCGGGCTGCGAGGGTGGCCCAACACAGCATGAGTGGACACCACAGCAAGCATGGCGCGAGCAGCCAGCCCGGTATGTGCGGCATGCCGGTCTGGGCGACGACGCCGAGGAAACAGGCGGTCGCGGTGGGATGCATCAGGACCGGCAGCGCCACCGCAAGTCCGCCGCGGGACACGGCGGCGAGCGGTATGGCCCCCTGCCCCCGGCTGGCGCCGGCCTGCACGTCTTCCATGCCGAAATGATGGACGGATGCGAGAAGAAAGACGGCCAGGGTGATCATGGGCGCCAGATGCCAGGCGAGCAGGACGAGGGCGGCCAGGCCGAGATACGGGAGGGCGAACACGGCGAACCAGGCACGGCCGTAACGGGGCCGCAGGTAGGGCCGGGCGATCTCGCCATCGAGCGCCCCGTGCGGGACGCCGAGGAGGATGATGCAGGCCAGGGCGGCCCACTGCGCCGTCTGCGGCCCCACCGCCGTTGCCGCGATCAGCAGAGTGAGCACGACCGGGAGCGACAGCGGCACCGTTGCCGAGGCACACGTGGACCGGGTCGAGACTGTGACATGGCCCAAACGGGTGTGGACGGCTTCCAGTTCGGGCAGGTCAGGCGGCAACGGAGCGCGGGGCGGGTGCCTGGCTGGATTGCAGATCGTGGTCCACCAGCTTTGCCGTGCTTGCGGTGGTGTAGAGGCCGTAGACCACCTTGGACACGAAATCGATGATGGCGATCAGGGCGACGCCTGCGGTGCTGCTGATGACGCTGAGCCCGTCGGTGCTGAGGGCGAGGATGACGGGGTAGATCAGCCAGAGCACCGTCAGGATGGAGGCGTTTCGGGTGTAGTCGCCCTGGGCTTCGGGGGTCTCGCGCCGGTTTTCCTGCAGCATGGGGACCCAGATCACGTAGTAGACGAACAGGAAGGCCACGCAGGAGATGCCGAACCAGGTCCATTTGATCCAGGCTGTGTCGGAGGCGCCGAAGAACAGCGACGTCGCGATCATCAAGACGTCGGCGAGGAGAAGTCCGGCGACCATGCCGTTGCGGCGCGTTCCCGAGTGCATGGCGGTGCCTGAGAGGGCGAGCAGAAGCAGAGGCGTGGTCACCGACCAGTCGATGTAGCGGGCGAAGTAGAACAGGCGGCCGGTGCCCGGAGCGGCGTGCAGCGGCAGGATGATGCTGCCCTGACCGCAGGCCATGGCGAAGTAGGAGCATGCGGCGATGATAGGGACGATGCCGTGGAAGATGGTGTGCGACTGCTCCGACGGCGTGCGGCGCTTGCCGATGACCAGGATGAGTAGCCCGCCCGCCGTCATCAGGGCGGTGTTCAACCACAGCCAGGTCTGCGAACTCATCGACGCCTCCGCGCGTAAGGCCGTTGAGCGCCCCAAGCCGGATCAGAGTTTCAGGTCGTTTGGCCGGCAGACTCACTTTGGGCGATGAGATCGGCCTGTCGCAGCAGCGCGCCGTGCCGGGTGAGGGCTGGCAGACACAGGGTGACGAGGCTGCGCGCGACTGCATCGGGTTGGGGCAAGGTGTTCGGGTTCTCGCCCGGGAATGCCTGGGCCCGCATGCGCGTGGCGGTCGGGCCGGGATCGAACAGGTTGACGCGAAGATTGGTGCTGTCCACTTCGTCGGCCCAGCACAGCACCAGGTTTTCCATTCCGGCCTTCGTTGCGGCATAGGCGCCCCAGTATGCGCGGGGCGTGCGGGCGACGGCGCTGGTGACGAACACCGCGCGGCCGGCCGGCGATGCCGCGAGCACGGGCGCGCAGGTGCGGATGAGGCGGTAGGTTGCGAGCAGGTTGACGGCCACGCATTCGGCAAAGTCGGCAGGGCGTATGTGGCCGACCGGGGTGAGCTTGCCGAGCGCGCCGGCGTTGTGCACCAGGATGTCGAGACGGCCGAAGCGGCCGTGGAGCGACGGGCCGATCGGGTCGATGCCGTCCGGGTTCTTCAGGTCGATCGGCAGCAGGGTGGCGTGGCCGCCGGCGGCCCGGATTTCGTCGTCGACCTCCTCGAGACCGCCCTGGGTGCGGGCGGCCAGGACGACATGGGCGCCGAGGGCCGCGAGCTGGCGTGCCGTTGCCCGCCCGATGCCGCGGCTGGCGCCGGTGACCAGGGCCACCTGGCCGTCGAGCAGCGCCAATCAGGTCATTTCCAGGCTGAGCTGACGGCTGGCGCGGGCGTCGACGTCCGGGAGCGGAACGGGATACTCGCCGGTGAAGCAGGCGTCGCAGTAATAAGGGTGGGCAGCGTTGCGGCCCTGACGCCCGAGCGCGCGATAGAGGCCGTCGAGCGAGATGAAGGCGAGGCTGTCCGCGCCGATCAGGGCAGCCATTTCGGCCACGTCGTGCCGGGCGGCCAGCAGCTTGCTGCGTTCGGGCGTGTCGATGCCGTAGAAACAGGAGTGGGTGGTGGGCGGCGAGGAGATGCGCATGTGCACCGCGGACGCGCCTGCGGCGCGGACCATCTCGACGATCTTCTTGCTGGTGGTGCCGCGGACGATGCTGTCGTCCACCAGGACGACGCGCTTGCCTTCGAGGGCGGCGCGGTTGGCGGAGTGTTTCAGCTTCACGCCGAGGTTGCGGATGTGGTCGGTGGGTTCGATGAAGGTGCGGCCGACATAGTGGTTGCGGATGATGCCGAGCTCGAAGGGCACGCGGCTTTCATGCGCGTAGCCCATGGCGGACGGGACCCCCGAATCGGGCACGGGGACGACGATGTCGGCCTCGACATGGCTTTCGCGGGCGAGTTCGGCGCCGATGCGCTTGCGGGCTTCGTAGACCGGCATGCCTTCCATCACCGAGTCGGGACGGGCGAAATAGACGTATTCGAAGACGCAGAAGCGGGCGCGGGTCGGGCCGAAGGGGCGGATGCTGCGCACGCCTGCATCGTTGATGACGACGATCTCGCCTGGTTCGACGTCGCGGACGAATTCGGCGCCGACGATGTCGAGCGCGCAGCTTTCGCTGGCGAGCACCCAGCCACCCGTCGCACCCTGGCCGGCGATGCGGCCGAGGATGAGCGGGCGAACGCCCAGGGGATCACGGACGCCGATCATCGCCTCGTTGGACAGGGCGACGAGGGAGTAGGCGCCGACCACCTGCTTGAGGGCGTCGATCAGGCGGTCGACGACGGTGGAATACAGGCTGATGGCGATGAGGTGGACGAAGACTTCGCTGTCGGTGCTGCTCTGGAACAGGCAGCCGCGTCGGACGAGCGACTTGCGAAGGGCGACGGCGTTGGTGAGGTTGCCGTTATGGCCGACGGCGAAGCCGCCGAACTCGAAATCGGCATAGAGCGGCTGGACGTTGCGCAGGATCGTTTCGCCGGTGGTGGCGTACCGGTTATGGCCGATGGCGCTGTTGCCGGGGAGCGAGGCGATGACCCGGGCATCGCCGAAATTGTCGCCGACCAGGCCCAGACCGCGTTGCTGGTGGAAGCGCTGGCCGTCATAGCTGACGATGCCGGTGGCTTCCTGGCCGCGGTGCTGCAGGGCGTGCAGGCCGAGCGCGGTGACGGCGGCAGCATCGACCATGGTCCACACGCCGAACACGCCGCATTCCTCGTGCAGCGTATCCTCATCGTCGGTTGCGGGATCCGGTAACGCGGGGGACGGGACCATGCACATTCTCCGCAGCACGGAGACGCTGTAGCGCATGCAGCGGGCCGTGTCTCGCAACTGTCACCTTCGGAGGCTGTAGCTAGGGGTGGTCGGCCTGGGGTCCAAGAGTGTGGGTTTCAGG
>CALMVI010000115.1:0-46197 GCA_937873095.1 uncultured Acetobacteraceae bacterium
ACATGCCTGGACGCTGGGTGGGGGTGCAGGAGTATCCCTCGCCATCGGTCGCGGCTGTAGGGCCGCAAATGAATTCGGAGTGCGCCGCACTTGATTTTGGACCAGATTTCGAACCTCTGAGCATGCTCTCAGCCCGCTGTTAGAAGGCAATGCGAGTGGCTTGTCACGTAGGGCCTTGAAGCAGGGGCGAGCCCGGCCGGGCGATGAGCAGCTCGGCTGCTTTGGAGGAGCCGAACTGGCCGGTGCCGATGGTGTAGGTGGTCTTCACCTCCACGATGGCGAAGGCTTGGAACAGCTCGCGGACCTCCGGCCGGTCGTTGATCGATAGCAGGAACTGCCCTTTGATCTGCCGCAGCGCCGGGCTGTTGACGCAGTTCGGCCCCCCGTCGCCGGGGTCACTTGTAGTAGACAGTCACCGCCACCTGGTTGGCCGTGGCGATCACTGTGGTGTCGCTGTCGGCCAGGCTGCCGGTGGTGACGTCCACCCCGATGCCGTTGCTGAACCCCAACCCAACGTCGGTCGAGTACGTGGCGCATGCTCCTGCCGCGATCAGCTTGCGAACAACGGGCGTTGACGTTCCAACGGTCGGAGCCGCCGCCTGGGCGAACAGGCGGAAGAAAGCAGTGGCCGACGTGTTGTTGCACACGTCCCAGCCATAGACCTGGCCGTTGCTGCTCTTGATTGAGGCCGCCATGGCAGACGACGCTGCGTTGATCACGGCATACTCGGATGCACCCACAATGGCCGCCGAGGCCGACAGGGGGATGCTTCCACCGGTAATCGTCGTGTTGGTCAGCAATTTGCCCCCACTGTCGCACGCCACCGCGCCCTGCTGCCCCGTGGTGAACGTCGGAGGCGTGGTGTTGAACTGACACCCGAGCAGCACGGCGCCCGTGGCTGTCGCGGTGCCGGGAGCGACCGGTGCCAGCATTTTCGAGATTGTGTCGTCGTGGACCTGGTCGCGCAGCGTCGAGCTGGTGTCGTTCAGCCGCACCACTGCCGCCAGGCTGTCATCGTGGGTCTGACCGCGGGTGGTGCCGGCGTCGTTGGTCCGCACCACCCCAGCGAGCGTGTCGTCATGGGTCTGGAAGCGGTCGGTGGTCACCGCATCATTCGGGCGGGCGACGCCAGCCACACCGTCATCATGGCTCTGTATACGGCCGGCGGCAGCATCGTTGGTCCGTACCGCGCCGGCCAGGGTGTCGTCATGGGTCTGCGCCCTGTTCGACGTGCTGGCATCGTTGGTCCGCACAGCCCCCGCCAGCGTCGCAAGGAACTGCGATGAGGCCTTGTCGATCGCGATCTCGGTCGCGGCACCCGTCCCTGCCCAGGGCGCGTCGCTCTTGGCACCCAGCGACACCATGGCGCCGTCAACCAAAGAACCCGCCGCAAAGGATCCCTGAGCTGCGGTGATCGCCCCGCCGCCCGACCCTCCTCCGCCGAACACACATGGCGCGGCCGTGACGCCGCTGCTGCACAGGATGGCGACGTTGGGAATGCTGGGACCAGCGGGAGTGATGGAGGCGAGCTGGGCGCGCGCCGGCGACGCCAGGCCCCCTATCACGACCAGAATGAACGCGACGAACGAGACGGACCGCAAGAGGTGGGCCATGCATCTATCCACCAGTGTCATGGGCATCGCTCCTATCAATGGCCAGGGTTGGCGGGCAGCGTGGGCGGCGCATGCGCGCCCCCGATGCGGCGCCAGAACCTAATGCTGAACACCTTGGCGTTCGCGCTTGCGACGCTGGCCGGCGTCATGGCTGCGGTAGCCTGCGGTGTGAAGTTTGCCCCGTATTGAAGTGCCAGCATCGTCGAAGTTATCGGGCTGCGGTTGCCGGGCAGCGGGTTGCCCGCCCAGTCGGTCTGCGGGCCGCCCGCCCAATTCGATTGCGTGTCCTGATACTCGACGCCGTCTACCGAGTAGATGGTGTGCCCTGGCGTGACCACGGCCGCGTAGTTGACGGCGCTCAGCGACGTGCTGGCCAGCGTTTGCGATGTGCTCACCGTGTAAGTGCCTGCGCCGCCCGTGCCGGTGCCGCCCGGTGTGATCGTGGTGCCTGTCGCGATGCTGCCGCCGGTCAGCATTTCGCCAACTGCGACCGTGCCGCTCGCGACCGAGCTGACAGTCAGCGTCGTCCCCGAGATCGAGCCGGTGAATGTGCCGCTCACATAGGCCGGCGGCACGTTCTCCCACTGGTAGCAGTGCATCGCGGCGGACTGGTCGAAGCTGGTCGTGTAGCCACCTGAGTTCCGGGCGATCGGACCCCCGTTGGCGGCGTAGGCAATGGAGATCGCCTGCAGCGCCGCGTTTCCCGTGCCCGACTGGTCTAGCGTCGGCAGCTGCGGGGTCAGGTCATGGATGGCTGGCGTGCCATCGTTGATCGGATATCCGTCCGGCCCATCGTTCTCGAGATAATTCGTGGGCTTGGTCGGGTAGATGCTCAAGCCGTAGTAGGCCGGGGTGCTGCCGGCCGGCGGATATGACCCGCCTACCTGCCACCACGTCAGCCAGGCAGCGGCAGTGGCCGGCCGGATCATGCACGCCTCGGCGACCGTGTCGCCCTGAATGATGGTCTCAGGCCGAATAACCGGCGAGACGATGTTGCCTTTGCCCTGGCAGGTAGTGCCGTTGAACCCGCTGCAAAACGCTTTCAGCTGCAAGGCATCGGGGTTGAGCACCGTCGTGTCGTGTGGGTCGCCGGCGGGATAGGCCCGGAAAACGTTCGTGTAGGCATAGTTGCTGGTGCCGTCTTTCGGCCCGTTGTCAGCGTTCTGCCCTGCCGTGCCATCGAGCTGGTTGTGCTCGAAATGCGCATCGAGCTGGGCACGCGTGGTGATCAGGCAGGCCGAGCAGTTCGGAGACATCGTATTGGCCGACCCGAACACAAAGCTGCCGTAGTTTTGCAGGTTGGCCTGGTCGGCCGAGGGCCAACCGGCGGGAACCGCAGTCGGATCGACGGGATCGGGCGCGGTGGGAAAGGTGCTGCCGACAATCTCGTTGGCAAATGTCTGCACGACCGTAGCGGCCGCGGCCTGCGGATTGTTGCCGAGGGTCACCTGCCAGCCGACCAGGTGCGAGACGCTTGGGTAGCTCAGCGCCGCCGGCGTCCCTTCCGCATCCGTGAAGATGCCAATGTCGGTCGGACTGCCCAGCGCCACCACTGTCGCCGCCGTCTCCTGGACAAAACTGCTTTGGGCACCCGTTTGCGACTTCAAGAAAGCGATGTTGGTGCCGTCTGTGCACACACGGACATAGTGCTGCTGGCTGATCGGATAGCCGGGGTCGTATTCGCCCGACAGGCTGTTCGGGTTCGAGGTAGCGAAGTCCGTCTCAGTGACCACGCCGACAGTCGAACTCAGCAACGTGGCGTTGCTGTTGTAGAACATGACGTTCTGGCCGGCTCCTGGATTACGGAGAAACAGGCCGTTGCTGTAGTTGTTCGATCCTCCCGCGGGGTCTGTCGTGTAGGTCAGGCCCGAGTAGCAGGCCGGTGTCAGCGTGCTGCCAGTCATCAGCATCTTGGCCACGAGCGCAGCTTGATTGCTGGGCGCGCCGTGAGGCTGGGCCGTAATGTTCATCTCGCCCGAGGGCGCGATGGTGGCTGTCGCTCCACTCGGCTGGTTCGCCCAGGCGAAGCTGCTGCCGTTCATGGTGACCGCCACCGCACCGTCGGCCAGAAGCGTAGGCCCGCTGCCCAGCAGGTTCGCCGTGAACTGGTAGCTCGTGCCGCCCGGCCCGGGCAGCGTGCACAGGCCGGCGGCGGTGCAGGGCGGGTTCGCCGCCTGGTAGTTCAGCATCTGCTGCAGCACCGCAGCCTTGAACGCCGGCTGGCTGTAGGGGACGGTCCCGGCATAGGCCAGGCCGGGCACGCACAGCATCGATGCGGCACGCAACACGTTCTTCATTTCAGTTCACCACCACGTAGCCGTTGAGGGATTGCTGCCAGCTCACCGTCGAGCTGGCCGGCACGTTGCCGTTGGCCGCATCGAGCGGCAGGAGCTGGCTCTGCCCGCCGGCGAGCGGCACGGAGGCCTGACACGGCCCGCCTCCAGGAACCTGCGCCAGGATGTGCGGCAGGTTGTCGTTGGCCGCCGTGCCGGCCGGCACCGTCAGCGTGATCATCGACGTGCCGGGATTGTTGCACAGCGAGACGTTGTCGTTCGCGCCGATGATCCCGGTGGCCGTGTAGACCTGGGCGGGCTGATAGACGGGTTTGAGCTCCGGTATCCAGTCGACGCCCAGCACGTTGTTGTTGCCGAAGGTCGCCCGATACCAGTCGTCGACGATGTAGCCGTTGACCGGGGTGGGGGCGGTGTTGGTCAGCCGCCGGTTTTGCGCCCAGAACCCTGTGGTCGGCGCGGCTGTGGCCGACATCGTCATGCTGGTGCCAGGGACGGCGCCGTTGAAGTTGCCGTCCGTCGGCGTGTAGTCGAAGCCGACGTAGGCAAGGCACGGGCTTTCCGGGTCGATGACCCCGATGCCCCGGTTATGCGTGCTGAACCCACCCACTACCGGCAGAGCCTCGGCGATGTTGCCCAGGCAGGTGACGGCTGTCGCCCCGCTGCCGGAGGCGGAATTGTTGGCGCTCGTGTCGCTCTGCCAGACTCGGTAGACGTTCTTGAACCAATTATTCTTCAGGAAGATGCCGCCGGAGCTGCCGGTGGTCAGGATGCCGATCGGCATCTGCGAACCGACCGCGCCCGACGTCCACGTGCCGTTCGGGCCGCGCAGGGGCGACTGGTTGAGCGGATCGCCGTCGAAGATGTTGTTCTGGGCATAGACCTTGATCGGATTGACGACTGCCGAGACGATGCCCGCGCCCGAGTAATCGATGCACTCGTTGTTGTCGAACATCAGGTTGTCGATCTGCACCGCCGCCCGCAGGTTCAGGCAGTTGAGCATCCCGGTGAAGTGGTTCCCGACGAAGGAAATGCCCTCCATGACGCCCACGTTCATCTGGATCGCGTCCGGCTGCAGCGAGATCATCGTCACCGGCCCGGTGTACCAGCCCGAGGCATAGAACTGCCCCTGCGCGAACTTCGACCCGTAATCGAGCACCGAGTTGAAGCCTGTGACCGTGCCGTCGGCTGGCGGCACGGTGCGGCTGACGGTGTTGTTGGAGAAGACGAAGCGCCCGCTGGGCGGCACCGGCGTGGTTGCGCCGGTGGTCTTGCCGGGGTTGCTGAAATAGTAGGGGCGCACGTCGATGACGCCATTCGGGGCGTAGGTCGACCCGGGGGTGGCTCCAAGGCCCGGATAGTTGGTCAGGCCGCCCTTGTTGGAGCTATCGGCCGTGATCTGGAAAGCGGAGCACCGGGCGTCGGCTGCGGCTTGGCCCGGGTTGCTGGTGATGATGTTGGTCGTGCAGTTGGTGATGGTGTTGCCGGACACGGTGCCGTCCAGCGCCGCCTCCGAACCCTCGTCGTCGTTCCTTTGATAGTTCGACGTGCCGATGCTGATGCCGATGTTCTTGGCAAAGTCCAGGTGGTTGCCGTGGACGTTGAACGACCGCGCACCCAGGATGTGGATGGCCCCGCAGTCGAAGAGGCGGTTGTCATCGACGACGATGCTGCTGCGCGGGCCGCCCGGGTCATCAGGAAGGGAACTGATGCTGATGCCGTCGTCGCCGTTATGCAGGCATGAGCTGTGCTCGACGGTCACGTTCGGCGAATACTGGGCGCTCAGCGCGTCGCGCGCGCATTTGATCGCGTGCAGGTAGGAATACCGCACACCACCGGTGATGTGCTCGGTGCGGAAGCACTCCGCCCGAGAGCTCATCACCGTCAGGTTCGACAGGTTGACGTTATTCGCCCAGGCGAAATACAGCGGGATGCCCGGGATGTGCGTCTGGCCGGCAGACTGCGTCTCGGGCCCGCTGGTGTCCCAGGTCCCGACGAAGGTCATGCCGTCGATGTAAATGCTGCCGGTGGTCGGGTTGGCCTGGGTTCCGGCATTGGTGAACAGGTCGTTGCCGTTCACGAAGTCGTTGAAGAATATCTTGACGCAGGTCTCCGACAGACCCTGCATCCTGATGTCGCCGCCCTGGGCGAGCACGAAGCCGACATACCCAGGGGACGTGAAGCTGTAGTTTCCGCACGGGAAATACAGCTCGTTTCCCGTGGTGCCCGATATGATCGCCAGCGCGTTGGTCAGCGCCAGCGTGTCGTTGACCGCGTTGGCGGGCGTATAGACCGCCGGCCCGGTGCCGACGTTCGGCACCCCCATGTCCATGATGTTCAGGATGCCGGACGCCATCGCGCCGGACGCGATCGTGCCGTGGCTGGTGCCGATGGCGGCCTGGATCGCCGCCTTCACGTGCGCCGTGGTGGCGACCGTATTGTCGTTCTGGGTGCCCGGCTGCGTCGCGAACCGCGGCGAGGGCAGCGTCTGCGCCGGCGCACCGTGCATCCCCGCCAGCAGGGCGAGCAGGCCGAACAAGCGCGCCATCACGCGCGCCCTACGAAATGCTGAGAACGCCATTATTGTTCCATAGCTGGCCGGATGTGGCGGGAAGGGTGGTGCTGATCGAGGTCAGGGCCGCGATCACCTGAGCGGTGGACACGGTCGACGAGCCGATCTGGCTCTGCAGGGATTGCTCGACTTCCTGGGCGCGCGCGGTCTCCGCGGCGATCGCGCCGCCCAGCGAGGTCAGGCTGACGCCATGGCTTGCGAGTGTGATTTCAGCGGCCGCCAGCCCGACCGAGAGCGTTCCCTCCGCCGAGGTGGCCCGGCTCGCCTCGGTAGTGATCGCCAGGTTGGCGGCCGCGAGCTGGGCGCTGACCATGGCGTTCGTCGCGGCCAGGCCCGTCGACAGCACGCCTTCAGCCGCGGTCGCGCGGGCCGTCTCTGCCGTGACCGAGGGCGCGCTGAACGCCTCGAACGCGCTGGCCGGCACCTTGACCAGCGCACCTCCACGCTCCAGCAGCACAGTGTCGGTCGGGGCGACGGCCGCGTAGGAGGGCGCGGTGCCCAGGGATGCCGCTTCGCCCGTCACCCCGAAGCCGAGCTGCACGACGGGCCCGAGCCCGCCCTGCATGATCGACAGGCCAGGGCCCGACTGGGTGAAGATGATCTGCATCTACTGCGTCACCGCAGGGGCGACCTTGATCAGCATGGTGTCGCTGTGCACGCGCACCCCGCCGCAGACGAACAGCACGTCGCAACGCAGGCCGCCGATCGGCCAGGTGCTATCGGACTGCCAGGTCAGGCTGAACAGCCCCTGGGTCGGCTGGGAAGAGGCGAACGCCCCGACCCCGTTGTTGACCAGGTTGCCGTGCGTGTCCCTGATCTGCGAGGTGATCGTCGCGGACGTGAGGTCGATCGGCGTGCCGTCGTCCTGCACGGCTTGGCCGTTCAGCGCCAGCGTGTCGCCCTGCTTGATCTCGAACTGGCTAGACACGCGCGCGGGCCATCACGGGATCGTCTCGCTGCCCGTCGGAAGAACCGAGGCTTGCCCCATCTGGAACAGGCTGATTTTCATCACCCAGTCGGCCACGGCCGAGGCGAAGGCCTGGAACGAGGCCGTGCTGGGGAACACGTGCACCGCGCCCGCGATGTCGGGCCAGGGGATCGAGGCCTGTCCCGCGGGAAACTTGCCGTTGACGGTGATGTAGGTGCTGACCGCGTTGATGTTCGCGGTCGATGCAGCGTCAATCGCGTAGGTGCCGCTGAGTGCCGGCGTGCCGGCACTGACCACCGGGCAGCCGGCAGCGATCGCTGCTTGCACTGCGGCCGCAGCCACCACCGCAGGGGGCAGCACCACCGCCGGCGCCGCCACCAACGCGCCGGCCTGCCAGATCAGGCTCGTTTGACCCGCGACCCACTCGGTGTATTGCGCGGCCGTCAGCTCGATCGCGCCCGCCGGGATCGCCTGGTGCACGGCGTCGTCGTAGAAGCCCGTCAGCGCGCCGTTGGCGTCGACCGTCGCATACTGCATTCGTCAGTATCCCAGGGACAAGAAGCTGAAGATGATGTTGCTTTCGTAGACGCTGGCGCCCGACGACAGCACGCGTGCGCCAGACAGCAGGAAGTAATTCTTCGGGTTCGGGCTGGCTCCCACGCCGTAGATCGTGGGCTGGCACGGGCTGCCGAACCCAGAAACGTTCGCCTCGTTCGCGAGCGTCACAAGAGGCGCGTTGGGGTAAGCGATCGGAAAGTAAACCGGGTCGAGCTGGCCGGTGACTGTGTGGCTGGTGCCCCATTGAAGGATCATACCGCCATTGATTTGTCGCCAACCCGAACCGAAAGCGGTGCCGAACAGCGCTGCGAGCGCCTGAAAGACCTGCGTGTTACTTCCGGCATTGGGCTGGATGTTGGCTTGGGCCATCACGTTGATCAGCTCTTCCTGCACGCCGTTGAACCACGCGGCGTTGCCGAACGTGCCGGCGGTGCCGGCGGCAGGATTGCGGTCCTGCCACATGCGCAGTCCGCCGACGTTCGCGTAGTTTGGGCCGGAGATGCGGTCCATGGATCAGGGCCCCGTGTATGAGAAGATCGGCAGCGTGTGCAGCGGCGCGGCGTGCTCGATCGGGCACTGCGCCAGGCTTTCCTCGATGGTGCCGAGGCTGTCGTCGCAATCGGCCACACCGCACTCGAAATACGTGGCGCTGCTCTGCGGCAGATTGACCACGAACATGAAGTTCGTGCCGGCCGGCGCCATTTCGTCGTCGCAGGTCGACACGCCGCAGATCCACGGCTGCACCTCGGTGACCGTCGCGGCGATACCCAGTGCGGCGGCGATGCGCACCAGCGACCCGGCGCACACCGTGCCGCCCGCCGTCCAGCGCGAGTAGGCGATGGCCGCCTGGTCGCCAAAGCTCAGCGCGGACAAGTCGCGCCCGCACGGGTCCGGCCCCAGCACGCGCTGATAGTCCGGCAGCAGGTTGTAGGCGACGCGCTGGTCGACCTGCGGCAGCAGCGCTTCCATCGACGTCTCGACCAGCGACAGCTCGTTGGCCCAGCCGAGCAGCTTCGCGCCGTCATAGGTGTCGGCGTCGGACGGGAACGTCCAGCCTGGCGGCTGCAGCTGCAGCAGCTCCACCTGGACTGTGAGCGGTGCGCGGCTCATGCCGGCGGCGCCTCGAAGGTGATCGGCCCCAGCAGCGCAAGCTGCGTCGGACCGATCGGCACGTCGGCCGAGGGCAAGATGAGGACGTGGCTGACCTCGCCGTCGGCGTTGCTCAGCGCAGCATTAAGCTGGGACGCGTAGACAGTGCCGCCGATCGTCTGCTGTGCAAAGAACAGCTGCAGCGCCGTGGTCGCGGCGTTCGCAACCGCCACGGTGTCGGGGTTCAGGATCAAGGCCACCTGGACCGGAACGGCCGAGGCCGGTGTCACCAGCACCGTCATGCCCAGCGGCTTGCGGTTCATCGCGTCGGTGACGTACGCGGTCACCGTCGCCAGCTCGGCCGCCGTCGGCAGGCGCGGCCCCAGGCCGTTCGCCTGCTGCACCGCCAGCACCACGTTGACGACGCCGAGCTGCAGCTGCTGCGCCGAGACGATGGCGTTCTGCAGCACCTCGCCCACCCACTGGACGTAGTCGCTGCCGGTCCCACCGCCGCCGCGCTGGCGGATGCGCGCCAGGATGCGCGCTCGCCAGCTATCGGTGCTCTCCAGGTCCTGGCCGCCGGTGATCCCGCTCGGATCGACCGCCAGCGTCTGCGAGCCCAGGCCGGCGAGCGCGCTGACGAAGGTCAGCGGCGTTGCGGCCGGAAGATTGGCGGCCGACCCGGGCGACGCGGACACCACCGGCAGCTCGGTGCCCGTGCTCCCGGCCGGCACCATCGTCGCCGCGCTCACCAGATACAGCGCACCCCCAGGCGCCGACAGCGTGGCGCCGGCCGGCACGGTGCAGCCGCCAGCCCCGAGCGCCACCAGGTTGCCGCTCGCCGGCGTGGGCTGGTCCTGCGGCACGCCCCACACTGTGCCGTGCCGGCTCAGCCAGTCCTCGGCCGTGTCCGGCATCAGCTCGTTGGCCAGCCGCGACTGATAGAGGTAGAGGTCCCAGCTCGCCATCTCCAGCACGCGCGCGTGCACGGCCAGCGTCGAGCGAGGCGAGCGCGCGTCGACCACGGCCGGCGCGGCGCCGGGGTTGCGCAGCGCGTAGATGCGAGGGAACTCGCTCTCGTAGACGCCGGCGGCGCGCGCCGAGATGTCGCCCGGCGCTGGCAGCGGCCAAGGCATCAGCCGAGCGCCGCTCGGACTTCGACTTCGCTGCCCTCGACGGCCACAATCGCGCCCAGCACGCCGCGCCGGATGCGCCCGGTCTTCACGCCCACCGCGTAGCCGATGCCTTCGAAGAAGGCCGTGCCCTCGGTCAGCGTGTCGGCCGCCAGGCGATAGCTGGCGGTCACGTCTTTTAGGCCGTCGGTCAGCCAGAAGCGGCAGCCGACCAGCTGCCCGGCCTGGTCGAACGCGTCGCCCGCCCAGCCCTGCCGCGCCATCAGCGAGTTCGGGTCGTAGATTTTGGTCGTGCCGGAAGGCAGCGTGTCGTCCGGCCGCGCTCGCCGGCTGCAGCCGGCAGCAATCAGCAGCGGCGTCATCGGCGTGGTGTCGATGGCGAGGTCAGTGCCGTCGAACACCAGGTCGCATTGCAGCGTGGCCGGATCGAACGCCAGGGCGTTGTCGCAGAGCATGGCGCCAGCGATACGCGCGCGCGCAAGCCCCTTGCATGCGCGCCGCGGATGGGGAGCCGCGCCTACCCGCTGATGTTTGCCGCAGTCACCGTGCCGCTGACAGTCACGTTGCCCTGCACGCTCACCTGACCGGTGACAGAGAGCGGTCCGCTGACCGACAGCGCGCCGTTGATCGTGACGCTGCCGGTGATGCTGGTCGGCCCGGTGATCGTCACCCCGTTCGGCGCGCTGATCGACACCCCGGGCGAGGCGACCTCCACCTGCGCCATGCCGAGCATCTGCACGACGCCGCCATGCATGACCGCGACGCGCGAGCCGTCAGGGGCGTAGAGCACGCCCCCATCGCCCTCTGCCAGGTTGCCGAACCGAGTGCTGGGGTTGAGCAGCGGCAGCGCCACGTAATGGCCGACATCGCCGCCCACCGCCAGCAGCAGAACCGTCCCGCCGGCCTGCGGCGCCCGCGACGCCAAGCCGAACACCTGCTTGACCTCGATGCCGCTGCGCACGATCCCGTCATGCGTCTGCACGTCCACCGTCTGCGCCTGGCCGGTGTCGTCGATGGCGACGATCACGCCCTCCACCACCGCCGAGCGCGTGTCGAACACCGCCTCGTGGTGCATCGCCGGGTCCATCATGGCGCGGTCAGCGGCGCCACGCTGCTGTCCAATACGGTTGTGGACTTGCCCTTGGGCGTGCTGCGCGGCCGCCGCTTGGCCGCCTCGTCGATGCGGTCGTAGGCGGTCACGCCGACCACCCGCATGCGCGTCTTGCAGCCGTCAGCGCCATAGGTGTAGCGCACGCCGGCGATCAGCATGTCGCTGTTGATCAGGGCGACCGGGTCGTAGACGGCCACCACCTGGTTCGGGAGCCACAGCGTGCCCGTGGGCCCCGCCGGCGCGGCGCGCCAGTCCAGCACGGTGTACTCGAGCCTGTCGCCCTGGCCGCGCGCCACGCGCAACGCCCATTCCGCCTGCTCCTGCACCGTGCTCATGCCGCTCTGCGTCCGGGTCAGCCGCACCGTCGGCCTGTAGCGGGTGATTTCCGGATCGACCGCGTGCCCCGTCATGACGATGGCGGCCGCCTCCGGCGCGACCGCCGGCGCCGGCGCGGCTTTCGGCGTGGGCGCGCCCAACGGGGCGACCGTGCTGTCCAAGTGGGCCTTCACGCCCACCCGCGCGCCGTTGCACTTCTCGGTCTGACCCTTGACGTAGTAGTCGCTGAAACGGTCCTCCCAGCTGCGATGCGCGCTGCTCTCCAGCACGTTCTCGCCCAGGCGGAGCGGCGCGGGTCCCCTGCTCGACCCGCCATGGGTCAGCATCAGCCCGCCCACCCCGTCGGACACCAGCAGCACGCTGCGCTGCCGCGATGCCTTTTCCAGGGCGGCGAGCGCTGTGTCGTGCGGTCCGTTGGCCAAACGCGCGAAGGCAGCGCCCACATCCACGTCGGCGCGCGGCACGATCCCGAACGGCGTGCAGATGGCGCGGGCCACGTAGAGCAGGTCGACGTTTTTGGACTCGGCGGGGCCGGTCGGCGCGGCGGCGCACTTGACCAGGTCGCCGCACTTATCGAGGCCGGTGATGCGCGTGGTGAGTGCGTCGGCGCGCCAGGCTGTGTCGACCGAGACGATGTAGCCCACCAGCACCACGGCGCCGTCGATCGCCAGCGTGCAGGACATGCCCTGCGTCAGCGGCTGGTTGTTGCGGGCGAAGTTGTCGTAGGCGGCGCCGATCTGGTCCATGCGCGCCTGGTCGTAGATCGTCACGTCGAACGACCGCGCTACCCGGTCCAGGTCGCAGTCGATATCGACGGCGATGAATTCCTGGAACACCTGGCCGTTCGCGCGCAGCGTCACCCGCTGCGTCGCGATCGCCGCAGGCTGCAACGTGCTCATCCCTGAAGCGCCTCGATCGCGCCGGCCGGCGGGGTGGCCGGGTTCCGGATGGCGTTGCGCGCCACCAGGTCGAGATAGGTGGCGAACACCGCGCCCGGCGTGTCGCCGGACACATATTGCGCCAGCAGCCACACGGGCACCGGCGCCGGCGGCGTGATGACCACGACGGCCGGCAGCCGGCCGATCTGCGCGTTCATGTCGGCCGACAGCGCGGCCGAGCTGGCGATCGCCGCGCGCCACACCGCCCCGGCCAGCGCCGGATACGCCGCGCCCTGCAGCATCGCCGCGTTGGCCAGCGCGCCGATCGCCGCCTGCAGGGTGGCCGACCACTGCGCCGCGTCCTGCTGGCTGGTGTAGACGATGTCGCTAGCCGCCGTGACCGCGTCCGCCACCACCAGCGCCTGCGTCACCAGCGCCAGCGCGGGCCCTGGCGCCGGATCGCCGGCCTTCGCCGCGACCGCGCTCGCCACCGCCAGCAGCACCGTCGTGGTGATGCGCGGGTCGGCGGCCGGCGCCACCGTCGTCACCACCGGCACCGACGCCGAGCCGGGCGTGCCAGGCGGCGCGGCCGAGGTCCCGTAGGCCGACGCCACGGCCGAGGGGATGGGCGGCTGCGCGGCCGTCACCAGGGCGGCGCTGGGCGCGGCCAGCAGGGCGCCCCCGGCCGAGGGAAGGCTGTCGCCCAGCGGCAGGCCGCCCACGCCGGCCAGCGCGGCCAGCGCCGGCGCCGCGGCCGGCCCCAGCAGCTCGCTGGTGATGCCGGACGCGTCGTCGATCGCCAACGCGAAGAACCCGGCGATCGATCCCACGAAGTTGCGCGCATAGGCCACGACGGACAGCACCTGGCTGACGCGGCCGAGCACCTGGTTCAGCAGACCGTAGGCCTGCTGGCGCAGATCGTTCAGCCTGTCGAGCAGCCCCTCCTCGGTGTCGATGTCCTGCGGCTGGCCGGCGGTGTAGAGCCAGAACGTCGCCGTGAAGCGCGCCACGCCCAGCTCGTCGTGCACGAAGCTGATTTCCGGGCGGCCGCTGAGCACCACCTGGACGCTGCCCAGCCAGGGATGCACAAGCGTCTGCGGTCCGGGCGTGCGGAACGCTTGGCGGAGATCGTCGGCGCGCGAGATGTAGTCTTTGCCGACGATGATGCCGCCGACGCGGATTTCGCCATCGTCCTGGCCCAGATCCTGGAACGCCGGATCGTCCAGGCCGGGGAACATGAAGCGCAGCGCGCGCCGGCCCGGCGGGTCACGGCTGTCGATCATCGCGAACGGCACGCCGCCGAAGCTCGCGTCCAGCGTGAACGTGTCGCTGCCGAACACCTCGGTCTGGATGGTGTCTAAGAGGTCGCTCATCGCCGGCTCAGGGCCTGTTCAGCGTGCGGCCGGGGTTCGGCGTGCCGGTGACCGTCGTGTTCGGGCTGGAGCTGGTGACGCTGGTCACCTTGGTGCCCGGTTCTGCTGCCACGGTGACGTGGACGGCCGCCGGCCCCGAGGGCGTGCCTGGCATGCCCTGGGCTGGCGCCGACGCCGTGGCGGACTGGCCGCTGGGCTTGCCGGAAATCTGCGGCATGTCGCTCAGCCGGGACACCGGAGGCGGCGGCGGCACGGCGATGTGCGGCACGTCGCCCAAATGCAGCATGCGGCCGATCAAGCCGTTGGTGAACGGCGCTTCCAGCAGATGCATCTGCTCCCGGAACCCATCAACCAGCGCCTGCCAGCCGAGCTTGACGCCGGCCAATATGCGCGTGCCAAGCCCGCCGCTCCACCCGTCGACCCAGCTCAGGAAATCGCCGAACACGGTCTTCACCGCGCCCCATGCGCCCTCGAATATCTTCGACAACCCGGCGGTCGCCAGGTGCAGCCCGTCCATTGCCTTGGTCAGGTCGAGCGTGAAAGCGCCGCCGACGAAAGTAATGAACCCGTCGAACACCCCTCGCACGCCGCCCCACATTTCGGCGAAGAAGCCTTCAAAGCGAGACCACCCGGCATAGACGTCGTAGGCAGCGGCACCCAGCGCCACGACGGCGCCCACGACCAGGCCGATCGGGGAGAAGAGCGCGCCGAGCGCCGTTGCCAGCGCGGCCAGAACCGAGGTCAGCAAGCCCCACCCGGCGGTCACGACCGGCGCGATCACGCCCAACACCGTCAGCGCCGCCCCGAACGCCAGGACGCCCGCAGTGATCGCAAGCAGCGCGTGCAGCGCCTGCGGATGCGTGGTGTTCAGCCTGGTCAGCCAGTTGTTGAGCAGCACCAGGCCTCTGTTGACCAGCGTCAACGCCGGCAGGAAGCCCTCGCCCAGCGTCAGGCCGATCTGGTGCAGCGCCTCTCCGGTGTTCTCCAACTGCTTCTCCGGCGAGCCGATCACGCTCGCCAGGTCGATCTTCAGCTTGAGCGCGTCGATGCCCTCAAGCGTCTTGCGGAGCTGCTCGAACTCTGCGTTGTGCTGGATCAGCGCCAGCAGGCTGTCGCGCGCCTGCTTCTGGCCGACCATGCTGCTGATGAACTCCGACTGCGCGATCGGCGACTTGCCCGCCGTGTTCTTCTTGAAGAAGTCCAGGTAGACGTCGAACGCACTCTTGCCCTGCTTCTCGCCCTGCAGCAGCAAGGCCGGCAGGTCGATATGCGCCCGCTTGCGGGTCACGTTGTCTTCCCGGTTGCTGGTGATGTAGGCCAGCAGGTCGTCCAGGTTGACGTTGGCCTGGGTGCCGTCGGACGCCAGCTTGGCAGACAGCTCCGCGCCGGCCAGGATCGTGTCGAGGCCGCTGCGGCCCTTCATCCCGAGCGACGAGGCGACGCCCGTCAGTCCGGGCAGGCCGCGCGAGAAGTCCTCCATCTTCACCCGGCCGTGCTGGGTGGCGTAGGCCACGGCCGCCAGCGCGCCTTCGGCGCCCTTGCGGTCCTCGATGCCCAGATTGCCGACGATCGATCCCGTAACGGGACCCAGCAGCGCAGGGCTGATGCCGTAGGCCGTGGCGGCCTCGGAGTGCGCCCGCAGCACCGTCTCGGCCTGGGTGCGCGACAATCCCTGCCCCTTCAGGTCCAGCAGCGCGTCGGCAACGCTCGTGCTCGGGTTGCGCGTCTCCATCGCGTCCGTGTTGACCAGCGTGTTCAGCCGCTTGACTTCGACTTCCAGTGCCGGGCCGCTCAGCCCGTCCATCATGGCGATCTTGCGCAGGATCGCGTCGCGCTCGGCATACATCTTCACCGGTTCGTAGACCGCGAAGGCCTCTGTGCCGGCGCTCATCAGGCCGCCGATGCCGCCCGCTGCTGCCTCCGAGAAGTGCTGGCCGGCCCGATAGACGTTGTGCGCCGCCGCGCCGAGGCGGCCGCTTTTCGCCAGGCTGTCGTTGGCCGCCGACACGCGCCTGATCGCGGCCGCGGTGCTGTCGGCCTGCTCGGCCGCGTTGCGCAGACCCCGCGTCAGCCCGCTGGTCGGATCGCCGCCCGTCCGCAGCTTCTCGATGCCCGCCGCCAGCTCGCTCATGCCGAGCGACGCGGCGCTGTCGCGCAGCGCGCGCAGCTGCCGCTCGATCTTGTCCAGGCCGGCGGACAGCTTGTCCTGAAGCGTCAGTTCCAGGCTTGCTACCAGCGGCGCGGCCATGCTCGACCCTCTACTTCACTGCGTCCTGACGGCGCTCACGCAGCCGGATGATGGCCGCACCCCAGAAATCCACGTCGCTCGCCGCCAGGTTCTCGAGCTCGATGCGCGCCCAGCCGTGGTGCTCGCCGATGGCCGATAGGATTAGCGGCCAGTCCTCCGCCCACTCCCCGACAAAAAACCGATCACGCGCTGCGCGGCCATGATGTCGGCGGCATCCATCGCGTCGAACAGCGCGTCAGCCTCCTTGGGCTGCAAGCGCAGCGCCCTGGCGAACGCGGCCGGCAGCGTCTGCTTGGCCTGGCTGATCGCGATCATGTCGGCCCCGCGCAGACGATGGAACGCGAGCTCGGTCCGCAGCTCGAAGCCTTCCGGCTGGGCGGCGTGGCCGAGCGGCAGGGTGATGACCCCGTCGCTCTCGGTCACCGTCTCCGGCAGGCCATCGGCGACACTGAAGCCGCACAGCTCCGCCACGATGCCGTTGGCGGCCGCCAGGTCGCTGGCGTCCAGCCGCTGATAGGCGACGGCCATGCGCGCCGGGGGCATGTCGCAAGCCCGCCCCAGGGCGACTTGCGCCATCTGGTTGTTGGCCGCCAGCACCTTCCGCATGTCGGCGCCGGTCAGGCGGTGCAGCACCAGCTCGGCGATCGGCTCCTCGTGCACCACGTCGCTGCCGGCGATGCGGGTGCGCAGCGTGATCGGGTAGGCGAGCGTCAGCGTCACCGACCCGTCCGCGTTCTGCTCGGCGCCCTCCGGCAGGGTCATCGCCCCGCCGGCAAGCACCACGCCCTCGTCCGCGCTGTCCGCGCGTGCGGCCGAGAGGCGGTCCACCACGACCCGGTCCATCCTACAGCTCCGTCGGGATGCCGGCCGACCAGGTCAGCTTAAGCTTGCCGCCCTCGCCGGCCGTGAACTCCACGGCCTCGACGATGAATGCGTCCGGCCAGGCGAAGATTTGGCCGGTGTCGCACTGCACCTGCAGCTCGCCCTGGCCGGTGCCGTAATTGTCGGTGATGCGGTCGCCGGTTTGGATCACCGCCGTGCAGGCGATCTTGCTCTCCATCATCGCGCCGGCAGGGGCCACGCTGCGGCTGAACATCACCGCCTTGTTGCGCACGCCGCCCAGCGTGACGGTGCCGCCCGGCTCGTTGGGAACCTTGCTGCCGTTCCAGAAGATGTCGATGATCCCAAGCGCCGCCATGGCTCAGCTCCTATGCCTCGAAATACAGGGCGGTCGCGGACACCATCAGGTTGCCGACGCGCTGGTAGTAGAGGACCTCGTTGAGCCGGTTGCGGCTGTTCGGATCGCGCGAGAACTGGGCCTTGCGGCACTGGTCCTGCACGTCCTCGATCCAGCCGAGCTGGCCATACAGCGTGCAGCGTGCGCCCCAGCTGCCGCGCACGCGGTTCGGGGTGGCGATGTTCGGGTTGTTCTCGGCCGCCAGGCTGCCGTCATCGGCCAGCTTGTTGTCCGGATAGGTCAGGTTCAGGTAGGTGCGCCAGTCGTAGCGGATGCGCGTCTCGACGCGCGCCGCCATCGGGTCCTGCCACGCGGTCGTCGGCGTGCCGGTGTTGTCGGTCGTGTTCTCCGACACCATCCGCTTGATCACCATCGTGCCGTCCTTCAGCACGTCGTAGATGCAGCCGCCCTCCGGCACGAGCAGGTTTTGCTGCTGCCAGCTGAAGCGGTCGCCCGGCAACGGCGGCACCACGCCAGGCAGCACGATGTCCTTGACCTGCTGGCTTGGGTCGGTGAACCAGATCTGCGCGCACACGCCGCACATGCTGGCCGAGACCGCCCAGTGCGGCGTCTGCGGGTTGGTGATCGGCAGCGTGCAGCGGAAACGGCTGTCGACCGTGCCCAGGAAGGTGGCCGTCTGGGCGTAGCTGCCCGTGGCGCACATGAACGCACCCATGTCCAGCTTGGCCGTCGCGGTGTAGCGGTTGTCCATTTCCGCCTGCAGCGCGCTGGCATTGGCCAAGTCCTGCCACGGCGTGACGATGTCGGTGTACCAGAGCCCGGCGATCGCGCTGATGACGCCGGCGATCGACTGGTTCACCGTGCCGCCTGTCATCGGCACCACGGTCGCTGTCATGGCGCCGGGCAGGATGTCTGCCTTCCCCGTGGCGACGTAGATCGCGAAAGTATTCATCTCCGCGCAACCGTGGCGCGAGGTCAGGATGATGCTGCCGGCCGCGGTCCCCGTGCCCGCGCTGGCCACGACCGGCAGCGACGGATTGGCGACCGCGTTGATCAGCGCCACCGCGTTGGCGGCGACCGTCGCCGGCGTGTCGGTTGCCGAGACCGGCACCAGTATCTGCACCCCACCGAGATAGAGCGGCAGCGTGCCGTTCTGCGTCCAGGCGCCGGCGATGTTGATGGCGCCCGCCGCCTTGCCGGACCCGGCGGCATCGAGGACGCAGATGATGTCCACCGGCACGGTCGGGTTGGCCGCCAGCAGGAAATACGCCTGCGTCTCGCCGATGCTGCCGGCCCCGCAATAGTTCGTGGCCTGGCCTGGCGACGTCAGCGGATAGATCCTGCGCGGCAGCGCCGTGCCGGACGGCAGCGCCTGCGCCACCAGCAGGATGCGCGCGGGGAATGCGAACAGGCCCGCATCGTCGTAGCTCGGGATCGCCTGGACGTAATTGCCCGGGACATAAATGTTCTCGGGGATCTCCGTGAAAATCGACGGATCGACGAACGGGACCGGCGTGTTGCTGGTGCTGTCCGACATGTCAGCTTTCCTTTACCTGGGTGGGTTCGGCCTTGGCCGGCGCGGGCCGCTTGCGCGCCGCCTCCGCCTCCGCCTCGGCGTCCACGTCGACCAGGTTGCCGGTGCGGATCAGCTCGTCCACAAACGGTGTGCGCTCCAGCTCCACCTCGTCGTCGGTGACGTATTGCTTGCCCGGCAGCGGCACGCGCAGGCCTTTGGGCGCCCGAACTCGAACCCTCATTGTGTCGCTCCAAACGTATAGTCGTCGCTGACCTGCACGGCGTCGCCGCTGTCGGGGAACACCCAGCCGGAGGCCACCTCGTTCCACAGGTCGGGCGTGGCCTCCGCTCCCTGCAGGCTGCGCGAGATCGCCAGGTCCAGCCCCTGCACGTCCACGTCGATGACGGCGACGGCCATGTTCTCGGCCGCCCACTCGACGCCGGCATTCGACGCCAGGCGCACGAGGCACGTCCCGACCGTAGCGCCAGGGTCGGCCAGGTCCGGCACCTTGAAGCCGTTCAGCACCAGGATCGCCGCCTGCACCACCTGGAACAGGCCCGACCCCTGGCTGTCGCCCATCAGGCGGCCGCGCTCGCCGGCCTCGTTCTTGACCACCAGGAACACCGAGAAGTGGGCCGCGCCGGCAAACGTGCTGCCGCCCTTGTTCTCGGCGCTGTTCCAGCCGAGGCCGACGAACGGCGTGCGCCGCACCACCTGCGCCCAGCTCGCCTGGGTGATCCGGGTCGGCATGACGTCGAACGTGAAGACGCTGGGCGGGAACGCTATCTGCAACCGCGCCTGAAGGCCGGCCAGCATCGAGCACAGCGGCCCGTTATCGATGACGCGGACGCTCACGGCGAACCGTCCGAGTAGCCAGGCAATCCCTGGTCCCAGAGCGGCGGCGACAGCCCGCCCGATCCGAACGACCCTGTGCTGCTGTTCGGGTAGGGCAGGTTGCCCGACACCACGTTGCCGTTGATGCCAGGCCCATACACCGCGTTGCGATCCGCCATCTGGGCGTTGCTCTGGTCGCCGTCCTGCACCTCGTCCAGGGGCAGGTTGGCCTTGCCGGCCGCGATGTTTTCCAGCCAGGTGATCGTCTCGCGGCGCGCCAGGCGCACGCTTTCGGAAGCCTCGCGCCCGTCGCCCGCGCACAGGTCGTAGCGCGCCAGGATGCAGGCGGCGCGGCTGATGCTGGAGGGCGCGCCGTCGATCGGCGTCGCGTAGCGCTTGGCGCAGTAGGTGTCGATCAGGTCGGACGCGTCGCCCAGCGCCAGCAGGATCGGGCCGTCATTGACCACGTCCATCGGCTGGTCCTGCGGCGTGGAGAGGCGGATCATCTCCGCCGCTCCGAACCGCGTCACCATGTCGTCGACCGTCGCGTAGGGCATCTACGTGCACATCGTCTCAAGAGCGTGCTTACGCACGACGCGCCCGATGCCGCCCGGCCCCGCGCGCCGTCACGTCTTCGACCCGGCGCTGCACCTCGGTGTCACCCGGCTCGGCCACGATGTCGTCGGCCAGCGGCGCCGGCCCCGGCTGCCCGGTGATCACGTCGCGCGGCGCGTCCTCGATCGCCCGCACCGCCAGCTCGTCGGCCAGCGCGTTGTCGGGCATACTGCCGTCCTGGACGACGACGGTCGGCGCGTTGCCGCCGGCGGGGATCGCCTCGGTGCCGTCGGCGCGCAGCACGGCCTGGCCGGCCGCGTCGCGCAGCACCACCTCGTCGGCCACGTGGCGCGTGGCGACCCCGGACGACAGGCCCATCTCCAGTCCCGCGCGCTGCGTCCGCGCCACAGCACCTTGCAACCCGACATCGGCCGGGGCCGCGCCGGCCGCCTGGCCCACGGCACCGCGCGCGCCGCGGCCGGCCGGCTGCGGCATGACGCCGAGCTCGGCCTCCAGCGAGGCCAGCGTCAGCAGCTCGCCGCGCGCCAGCACCAGCGACGGCTCGGCCAGCATTTCGCGATACTGCTCCAGCGTGAACGACGCCGGGTCGTGCGTCTTGGCCAGCGGGTGGACGCGCCCGGCCCGGATCAGTCCGGGGTGCGAGCAGAAGATGATCAGAGCCTGAGCGTTCGTCATGATGCGATCCCTCAGTTCAGCCACTTGAACTCGATCGGCTCAAACATGCCGATCACGTCGTTCTCGACGAGCGTGGTGGGCGCGCTCGGATCGTTCGCGATCAGGTTGTTCTTGTAGTAGGCCATGGCGCGCGGGTAGAGCGCGCTCGGCACCACCAGGATGTTCGGCGTGATGCCCATCGGCGTGCCGTCCGGCCGGCGGATCAGCGCCATCGCCGTGCGCGCCGCGATCAGGGCCGCCGGCGTCAGCGTGGCCGTCGAGTAGTAGGCCAGCTGCCACAGTCCGAAGCCCGCGTTGCAGCGTCCGCGCGTGCCCCACAGGAACTCGTCGTTGTCGAACACCGACGGGTCTTCGGGGCTGAAACGGGAGTTCAGGCTGAAGGGCACGCGGCTCTGGAAGATGAACGGCTTCAGCACGCGGCTGTTGTCGATCAGATACCAGCCAGGGCCCTGGTTCGGATTGCTGACGTTGGCCACCGTGATCGGGTTGCCGTTCGCGTCGAAGTTCGGGTGCGCCAGGTCGAAGAAGTTCTGGCCGTCATAGATTTTCGTGGTCGTGCCGAGCTTGACGAGCTGGCTGACCAGCAGGTCCGGAAAGCGCGCCGCCGCCTGGCCCATCTCGGCGGCGATCGGGTTGTAGATGCCGAAGCGGTCGTCCTCGATGTCTTCCCGCTTGACGCCGATCGTCTGCTCGAACGTGCGGTTGGTGATCGTAAAGCTGGCCTGGGTCAGGCTCTGCACCTCGCGCGGGCCGATGAACTCGCGCAGACCGCGCAGCATGTCCAGGCGCGGATACACCTCGGCCGAACCGTCGGAGGGCGCCTCGAACGTGAACCTGCGGAAGACGCTGGCCGCTTCGTAGAGCTGGGTGTTGAACGCCAGCGTCAGGCCGTTGTTGATCGACCCCAGGAGCGAGGCGGTGATTACGGTTGCCATGTCTAGCTCCCTTGGATGCTGACGAAGGTCAGCCCGTTATCGAGGCCGGCGAGCGTTCCGAGCGCGAGGTTGGCGAGCGACCCCGTGGTCGACGCCAGCGTGCAGGTCGCGTCGTCGGTCGCGTAGACTGCCTGCTGGATGTTCGAGGGCGTGGCGGCCGGCACCACCAGGCCCCAGGTGCCCTTCATCGGCACGATTATAGGACCCGGCACTTGGCTGCCGGTGTTGTCGTAGTTGAGGTTGGACAGGCCGAGCAGGATTACAGTGCCGGCCGTCTGCGCGCGCTGGATCTGGCCGGCTGCGTTGATGCCGACGATCGAGCCGCGGAACACCTTCTCGCCCGGCGCGATCGGGTAGCCGAAGGTGTTGCGGGTCGGCTCCGCGCCGCGGCGCAGCGGGATGATGTCTGCGGTCAGCGCAGCCATTCTACTTGCTCCCCTTCATCTTGGCCTTGTGCTCGGCGAATTTTTTGGGATCGATGCCCATCTTCGCCGCGACCGCGTGATCGTCGGCGGTCAGCTCGCCCATGCCGTCGCCGGCGGCCGCTTGCAGCGTCACCTGCTCCTGCGTCACCCCGCCGGCGTTGATGCTGGCCAGCTTGCCAACCTCCAGCTCCACCGAGGCGGCGTCCTGGGCGTGGCGGGCGATGTAATGGTCGCGCAGCGGGGCGATCGGCTTGCCTGCCTTGATCGCGCCGTCGACAAAGGTCACCGCCTTGTCCCGCGCCCGCTCGGTCTGCAGCGTGGTCAGCTCGGTCTGCAGCGTGGTCACCTTGCCCACCAGGTCGCCGGAGCTGGCGCGCTGCGTCTGCAGCGCGGTGATCAGCCCGCGCTCGTCCGCGGCCGTCACGCCGGCGGCGTCGGCGATCGCCTTGACCGCCTGGCTGTGCGCCGAGACGACAGTCGCGTTCTCGCGCACGCGGGCCAGGCAGGCCGCCTCGTCCGCCGTGTCGGGCAGGCCGAGGGCGGCGCGCAACGCTGCAATGTCCATGTCTGCATCCTGCTTGGAGTGGAGTGTAGTCAGCTCGCCGAGGTTCGGCGCGTTGGTGAGGCTGGCGCGCAGCACGCGGAGAACGGATCCCTGCAGCGTCACCTCCATGGCCGGGCTCAGGCCGCGATAGGCGCGCTCGGCCATCAGCGCCGCGCCGGAGGGCGTCCACTCGACATGGCCCCAGACGCCGTCGGCCCGCGCCTCCATGCGGTCGACCCAGCCCCGCGCCGGGCTGGGGATGCCGCTCTTCTTCGCGTGGTCGATCGCGTGGTTCTCATCGATCGCGATCTTGCCGCCCGCCATGCTGGCGGTGATGACCGAGGCGGGTGCCGCCAGCGTGTAGGGGCCGCGACCGTCGATGCCGCGCACGGTGCCGGCGGGCACCAGGTGCAGCCATTCCGGCGGGGGCGCGCCTGCGGCCACCTCCGGCAGCGCCGAGTGGAGTGTTACCGTGTCCATCGCCACGATAGGTCGCAGATGCACACGCCGCCGTGCATGCGCGCCATGGATGGGGAGCATGACAATGGCCCGGTCCATCGCTGGGCCGGGCCTGTTACTGTCTCGCGCGCTGGGCGGCTTTAGAGGCTTCTGAGCATCCCAGACCGTTTACTGGTAAAATCGCCGTCCTGCGCGACCCGCCGGCTTCTTAAACGCCAATCCAGCGCCAGGGGTCGCCTTCTGGATCGATGTTCACCTTGGGCTCATACAGGACCAGCAAATCCGGGAGAGCCCGAACGTCGGCTGCCCACCACAGTGCATGCACTTTGGAAGGAAAGCGCGTTCGACCTTCTCAGCCTTTGCCCTCTCCGCTGCCTTGATAGCCGCCTCCTTCTCGGCACGCCGCGCGTCCTCCCGTTCTTTTTGTTGCCGCGACGTCTGGGCACGTTGCTCGTGCAACGACCTGACGTGATCTGGCGCCGCCCCCTTGCCGGTCTCCAACCAAAATAACCCGCATGCCGCAAGGTCGGCGATCCTTTCGGCGTGCGCTTTAGAAGGACAGCCACGGCCTTTCATCCACTTGGACAACAGAGCCGGGGAAACGCCAAGCTGCTGTGCAAGGTCGATGAAGCGGATGCTTTTGCCTTGGCAGGCATCGGCGATCCGCTCGCCTATGGCGTGCCACTCGCTGCGCGCCCTCCAAGGTGTCGGGCCTTTGTTCATGCCGCTTTCTTGGCCAGGCGGAACTCGAGCTCGAAGCTGATGCCCTCGGCTTCGCGAAAGGCGCGTGCCAGGGCGGTGAAGGCTTTCGCCAGGCCGTCGGCCTGCTCGGCCGTGATGTGGATGCCGTCCGGCTTCGGCTCGTCCAAGCGCAGCAGCGTGCGCAGGTAATCCGTCTGGGCGTGCAACTCGGCGTCCAGCTTGCCACGCGGCTTGGGTGTGTCTGTCATCGTTCGGTCGCCTTCTAGAGCGAGTGACCTGGCGCACCACGCGCCGAGCCGGGAGCTAGAAACCGCCAAACGAACGGCACCACAGCCTTTAGGCTCTCGCCCTGGACATACGCTGCGGTCTCCCGGCTGCCCGGCGAAGGGCGTCCGTCTCTGGTCCAATCGATGCAGTAGCGTTCGGCGGAGTTTCTAGGTCCGTGAATCGACCCTAAGAGGCAGCTTAGCGGCCGGTCAAGCACTTCTCACCTTGCTGGCCGAGGTGGCGGAGGTTGATGCGTGAGACCCGTAACATCGACGCTACCTTCGCATCCATCATGGGGGCCGCTCACCACGGCCGCTGTTCGGGTGAAAATGCCCGCCCCACTGACTATAAGCTTCGTTCCCGGCTCGACCACGCAAGCGATGAGACCTAGCATCTGAGTGGCATGTGAACGAAACTCGCCGGCTGCGATGAACGCCTCTCCTTTGTCCTTTGCGATATCGTCACGCCAGATAATCAGCTTGTGCCCCTTGGGTGGTTGATCGACGTACCACGTCGTGAGGTTGGCAAGCTCCTGATCAACGTTGGCTCCCGGTGGACCACCTGCCGTGCAGGCATAGACTACGCCGACGATGACACACAGTCCGAGCAGGCCTTTGACCCACTCTCCGGCAGTCAAAGGCTTCTTGGCCATAGGTCCTCGCGTCAGCAACCCGGTTACTATGACCGTTTCAGCGCCCAGTAGTAAAATTCGTCCACGACCTCCACCATCATGCGCTCGTCGGCCGGGCTGATGCCGAGATACGGGCGGGCGGGGATCGTCACCGATTTCGCGCGCACGATGCCGCCGCCGGAGCTCAGGCGGAACACCAGGGCGCGGGCGTTCTTCGGCACGATCTTGCCGCCGAACTGGTGGATGGCGGCGTACACCTTGTTGCTGCCGACGATCACCTGGTTGTGGCCGGCGGCCATCGTCAGGCTGCCGAGCAGGCCGCCTTGCGTCCCGCGCTCCAGCAGCATGCCGGGCATCCGCTTGATCGCCGCGTAGGCGGGGCTCAGCGCGTGCCACGGGCGGCCGTCCGGCCCGACCGTGCCGCCCAGCCTCGCCTCTGTGCTCGCCAGCAGCCCCACGCCGATCGCGCGCGCCACCGGCGTCGTGTCCCGCATCAGCGCGCGCAGCCGGGTCAGCCCGGCCGTCAGCTCGTGCAGGTCGAGCGTCGCCGTCAGCCGGGCGCCGGTCATCGCAGGATCACGTCTGCAATCAGCCGACCGACACCGGCGATCCGGCCTGGTCTGACGGCGCATCAAGAGCCTCGAGCTCCTGCAGATATTCGAGCGCCGTGGGGTCGCGTTCGCAAAGCAGCAGCAGACGCCGTACCGGCTCCGGCACCACGCGCTCTCCGCACGCATATTGCCGAGACGTGCGAGGCGCCTGTCCAGTCACTCGCGCCGCCCCGGTCTGTGTCAGACCGAGGCGGGCGAGCTGGGCGCGGTAGTCGTCAGAGGTCATGCTGATCGGAAGCCGTTGGCCGCGTCACATGCCTCACTGGTCACGTCATTGCCATCCTGATCCAGCACGCGACGCAAGTTGCCCGTGTGGGCGGACTGGTAGGAGCGTCCAGCCGCCTTGAGCGTGCGGTGGCGAGAGACCTCCGAGTAAGCCTGCTGATCGACGTTGGCATAGACGGTGTAGGTGCTGGCCATGATCTGATCTCTCGCTCTGCCGGGCTTGATCGCCCTGACACGGACAGAAATAGGCGCGTTGTGCCTATGGGTCAAGCGGTTTTACGTGCAAATTACTCGGCGGTGTCCACGCCCAGGTCGTCGGCGTCGCCATAGACCTGGTCGTGCTGGTCCAGGAGACCGGCGAGCGCCGCCGCCGGCACCCGCCGGAAGTCCCGCACCACCGGCCCCACCAGCTCGGCCGCCCACACGCTGCCGGACTGGCGCAGCAGCACCAGCCGCGTGGCGCCTTTGGGGTGGCGCAGGCCAACCGTCGGTCGGCGGATCAGCGCCGGCAGCACGCCCCACTCTGCGGGCTTCACGTGCGCGTCTGTCGCGACCGTGGACGGGAGCGCCAACTGCGAGGCCGGCAGCTCCAGCGCCGTGCGGGCGGCGCGCGGCAGCTCGCCCACGCTGACATTGCCGAGAGGGTGCTCCAGGAATTCGGCCAGCGGTTGCGGGATCGGGGGCAGGGGCGCGGACTTGGCCGGCTGCAGCGGCGAGCTGTCGAGCGGCAGCTTCTTCATCGGGTCGGACGTGACCGGCTCCTCGCCGCGCGCCTTGGCCAGGCCCGGGTTGTAATCCCAGCCGGGGTCGATGCCGATCGGCACCTGGTGCACCGCGCCGGTCACCGTGTCGCGCCACTCGCGCAGCTGCACGGGCGGCGCCTTGTCGGGGCCGCTCTTGCCCTGGCGTTTGAGGTCCTCGCCGCTGCGCGGGATCACCCGGCAGCCGCAGCGCCAGCCGTTCGGCGGGTAGTGCGTCTCCCAGAACGCGTCGTCGGCGCGCAGCGTCAGACCGTCCCAGGCCAGATGCTGCAGCCGCGGGTGCGGCGATCCCGAGTGTTTGTATTGCCAGAAGGGAAACGCGGCCAGCGTTCCGGGTTCTGTCAGTTGCGCGTATCGCCCGGCCGAGTAGGCCGTGGCCAGGTTGGTTTCGTAGATGATCCGGCTGCGCCAGCCGGGCGAGCCGTTATAGGACCACCCATGTTTCTCGACGATCTGGTCAAAGTCACGGCGGAACTCCGCCAGCGTGGTGCCTTGCTGCAGCGCCTTCAGGATCGCCTGGCGGAAGTCGCCGAGCAGCGCGTCAGACGTCGCCCCCGCGACCATGAACGCGTGGCTGTGCTCCCCGCGCCAGATGTCGTTCCACCGCCGCGTTGGCACTGACGCCTTTTGCCGAAAGAAGCGGATCGCCTCCTGAAACGGCAGGCCGATCGCCTCGGCGTCGGTCGTCACGCTACCGCGCCGAGCTCACAGTCTCGAAACACACGTGCCACCCAACGCAGGATGCGATCAGCCGATGCGTTCGGCACACCATCCCATGCGCCGGCGTAATTGGGGCCGGCTCCGCGAGCGCTGGTGTGGAACGACACCTGTCCAGTCGGAAGATCGATGTAGAGCACCGTCTTATGGAACGGCTGCTTGTCGTCTTCCCCCCATCCCCACGTGATGCCGGCCTGATCTCCACAGTCGCTCAGCGATCTTGCGAGGTTACCAATCGCCCAATCCTTTCGATCGTAGGCGGCACCCTTGTAGCGGCGGCCGCGGTAGACCTTGGCGCGCGCGGAGTTCTTCTGGGCGCGGAACAGGTTGGCTGCGACAAAACCGACCGGCCCTAGCCGATGCAGCGTGTCATATAGCGCTTTGGTCGCATTGCCATCCGAGCCCTCGTAGACGGCGACGATCTGGGCCAAGTCCGGCATCACCGGCGTCGCCGCATCTCAGCCACCAGGCTGGCCTGGCCCACCAGCGTGGCCAGGGCGGCGCCGCGCGTCATCGCTTCCACGAACTCCGCCTGCGGCAGTTTCAGCCCTGCCAGCCGGTGCGCTAGGTCGTGCAGGTCGTGCGCCTGGTCGAACTGGGCGCGGATCGCGTCGGTCATGCCGGCCATGGCGCCGGCGGCGTCCTCGGCCAGGCGCTGCGTCATCAGCTCGACCAGCTCGGGCGGCGCCTCGGCCTGCAGGGTCAGCAGCTCGCCCAGGAACGGGCGCTGCGCCTGGCTGGTCTGCTCGGGCTTCGGAATCGCTATCGGCTTGGGAGGCGCGTCCGGCACGCCGCCGATCGTCTCGTCCTCGCCCTCCGGCTTGGTCAGGCCCAGGCGATCCCTTACCTCGGCCGCCTTCACCTTCAGGCCGAGGCCCGCCAGGTTGGCGACGCCGCTCAGCACGTCGTTCAGCGGCACCTCGTCGGGCCGGCCGATCAGCAGCGTCGGGTATTGCAGATGCGGCCCGAACGTGAAGGCGATCATCGGCTGGATGATCTGGTCGTTGATGCTGTTGCTCAGCAGCTCGGCGTCGAACCGCTCCACGTCCTGCTCGGCCGCGCGGTGCTCGCGCCCCACCGCATGGCCGCCATTGATCGCGTCCGTGCCGGCCGTGCCGCCCAGCACCACCTTGCTGACGGTGCGGTCCAGCCAGTCGAGCCGCTTTTCGTAGAGCGTGGACCCGGCCGTCCGCTCGGTGTCCTTGATGAACTCCAGCTCCATCGACTTCGGGATGATCGCGCTCACGTCGCCGGCGATGGACGAGGCCGCGCGCCACAGCACCCGCTTGTCGCCCTCGCTCGCCTCCGGCCCGTAGCGGCCCACCCGGATCGGCATGCCGTACGCCTGGCAGAACAGTGCCCAGTCGCGCATCGTGAAGGTGGCATACATCCAGATGAAGGCGATCTGCCGCGTCAGGCCGGACCGGATCGTCAGGCCCGACTTGCTCGGGTGCCGGTGCACCAGGAACTTGTGCGGTGCCAGGTCGGCGAAACCGCCGGCCGTGCGCAGCCACAGTGTGTCGCCGTCCTCCCAGTTGAACTCGAAAAAGCGCTGCGACCGGTACAGCAGCTTGGCCGGCACCACGCGGCCTGGCGCGCTGTCCCAAATGATCTCGTGCGCCGAGTAGCCCTTGCCCATGCCGTCGCAGATGTCGAACAGCGCGCGCTGCAGCACGCCGCTGTTCAGCCAGTCAGTGACCAAGTCGCCGTGCTTGATGCTGTCGGCGCTGTCGTCGAACGGGTGCACGGTGATCGGCAGCTGGCAAACCTGGCGCTTCCGCTTGGACAGCACCGCGCCGTAATGCGGGTAGAGCTCCTCGATCTCCTCGGCCAGCGTCATCCAGCTCAGCGTGTTGCCGGCGTCGGCCGCGCGGATGATGCCGCCGAGCTGGAAAGGGTCCATCCCGAACGCCAGGTGCCCGCTGAACGGCGGCCGCCCGGCGATCGACGCAGTCGCCGATATCTCGTCCGCGAGGTCGGCCGTGTAGACCAGGCGCTTGCCGTGCGGGTCGACCAGAGACGAGATCGGCATGTGTCGGCTCTCAATCGACCATGTGGCGGATCACGGCGACCTCGCCTGGCAGCAAGTCGATGATCCGCTCTGATCCCTCTACCACATGATCGGGACCGCGACGCTGTACGTGCACGATGCCGTTCTCGTCATGCGTGACGACGGTGTGCCAGGCGAGTTGCGTGTCGCTCATAGCGCGTTGATGTCCTCGTTGCGGGCGCGGAGATACAGATCCCACTCGCGCTCCAGCTCCGGCTTGTTGCCGGCCCATTCCAGCATGCCGAACGTGTTGCGCTTCAGGTCCGTGTCGGGATCGAAGCCGTGCCGCACGAACATGTCCCACCGGCTCAGATAGCCGCGATCCGCCTTGCGGCCGTGGAAGCGGTGCTCGATCAGCCCATGCACCACGCCGAGCCGGCCATTGACGTAGGCCTGCGCCCGCTGCTGAAAGCGCCTGAGGTGGTTCTTGTAGCTCTCGCTTGCGCCGCCCGGCCACGAGCTCTCGACGCCGCCGATCATCGCCAGTGCCATGTGGTGATCGCCGCTGCCCATGCCGCCCAGCTCGAACAGGCCGCCGGTCCGGTCCAGCATGTCGCGGCGACAGGCCCACGAGAACCCGCTATGCGCGTAGTCGTAGGGACCGCCGTTGAACTTCCAGAACGGCGCGCTGCTCGGCGGATGCACCACCGGGTCGCCGGCCATCCAGCAATCGGCAAAGCTGCGATGCACCTGGATCAGCTCGTCGTTCGGCCCGAGGTCCAGCGCGCTCGACCAGGTCTGCACCACGCGATAGTGCTGCAGCGCCTCCACCGTCTCACGCACCCAGCCGGATTGGCGATGGAAGACGTCGGCGTCCTCCCAACAGATCAGCTCGGCCTCCGGCGTGCGCTGGATGCCGATGTTCAGCGCGCATTCCTTGCTCCAGCTCCAGCTCTCCGCGCGCACGCCGATGTGGCGCAGGCCGGCGAGGTCGCAGACGAACGGCCGGTCGCCATACTGCACCTCGACCACAGTCAGCGCGGCGCCGGCATCCAGCACCGACGCCGCCCAGTCCGCAAAATGTCGGTCCGGCGTCTTCCAACGCAGCGGATTGAACCGCGCCGTGATCACATGCAGTTGCGGGAGCATTTGGCCTCCTGGTCGGGGTCGCGGCCGGGCCGCAGCGCAGGCTTGATCTGGTGGCGGTAGCGCCAGGCCAGGCGCATCACATGCGCGCGCTGGCGTTCGGTGAGGCAGTCCGGGTGCTTGCCGCGCAGGTCGCGCAGGAACGCCCTGTCGCCGCTGCCGGGCTCGGTCACCACGCGGTTCAGCGCCTGCAGCAGCATGGCGAGCCACAGCGCCTCTTCGGCGGTCAGCAGCGGCGGCGCAGGCGGGATCGGCGGCAGGCCGCCCAGCTCGGCCCACGCGTCGGACGACGCGCCGCTGAACACGGCCTCGCTCATCGCACCCTCAGCGCCGGCAGCACGCCGGAGCGCAGGTCGCTGCCGCGATCTTCCTCCTCGGCCAGCAGTTCGGCGTTGTTCCAGACGGCGGCACTGTTGCGCGCGTCGATCCCGCGCGGCCGCGCGGCCGCCGGCTCGTAGGCATACTCCTCCGGCTCGGCCCGGCTCGCCGCGTAGGCCAGGGCGCCGGCGATCGCCGTGTCGCCGTGCCGCTGCTTGTTGTCGGTCAGGCCCAGCGTGCGTTCCGGCACCCGGATGATGCCGCGCACGTAGGAAAGCTGGCGGTGATCGTCGAGGATGTCGCGGTCGCGCGGCAGTTCGATCATGCCGTCTTCGAACGCCGCCTTGTACTGCGGCATGTTCTCGCGATACCAGATCTCGGAAAACCGCACCGCCTCGATGCGCAGCTCGCCGTAGCGCTGCAGCGCCACCTCCGCCAGGAACTGCCCGTTGCCGGTCGCGTCCAGCTTGCCGGCGCGCATGCGCGGCAGCCGGTCGACGATGTAGAACAGGATCTGGCGCTGCTGCTCGAACGGCACGTTGCGCAACTCCACCAGGAACGGCACGCGCCGCACCAGGTCGCGGCCGATCGCCATCGGCACGATCGCCGTCAGGTCGCCGGAGCGCGCGAAGTCCTCGCCGAACACGTGGGGCGTGTCGCGGTCCAGCGTAGCCAGCAGCGGCGCCAGCTCGCGCTCGCAGAAGTCGCGGCACTCCGCCTCCCGCAGGTGCTCGGCCCATAACGTAAAGCCCGCCGTCTGCGCCCAGCGCACCACCGGCGCCGGCACCATGCACTTCTCGATCAGCGGCCCAGGGATCGCGCTGCCGGTGCCCTGGCTGGGGATGGCGAACAGCTCCTCGTCCGCCGCCTGGCCGTAGAACGCGATGATCTCCTCGCGCCATACCGCCTCGGCCGCCGGCGACCACGCCTTGCCCGAGGTCAGGCAGATGCGCTTGTAGAGCCCGTCAGCCAGCGCGTCGTCGAACGTGCAGCGCAGCAGGTGATAGGGGCGGCGGCCGGCGCGGATGTCCTGGACCAGGATGTTGAACGGGTGCGTGTCGCCGTTATGCGTGCTGACGATCAGCACCTGGCCGCCCCAGATCAGCAGCGCAAACGCCGCCTTCAGCACCTCGTCGAGCGCGTCATGGAACGCCGCCTCGTCGATGATCACCATGCCCTGCTTGCCGCGCAGCGCGCGTGGCACGGACGGCAGCGCCACTACCTCGAAGCCCGACGCGAAGCTGACCCGGAACGCCTTGACGTCGCGCTCGGGATGCTCGGGATCGGAGAACAGGTATTCCTGCACCTGGGCGGCCGCGGGCTCGATCGATTTCGCCCAGTTGGCGACGTAGTCGATGAACTCGCGCGCCATGTCGAGATTGTAGCCCATGTAGAACACGGGGCTGCCGCCCGCGGCCTTCGCGGCCGACGCCTTCAGCGCGGCGATCGCGGCCGCAGCCCAGCTGTAGCCAGTGCGGCGGCTCTTCTCGACCACCGTCACGGCGTGCTCGGTCGCCGACGACATCAGCGCCTGCTGGTAGGGCAGGAAGACGGCCGGCAGCGCGCTCATCAGCGGCCCCGCACGCCGGTGCCGCGGCAGGCGGTGCAGGTGCTGGCCAGCGTCCAGTTCGTGCCGAGCCGGTAGGTCACCCCGGCGCCGTGGCACCGGCCGCAGGGCACGTCCTCCTTGGCCCGCAGCCAGAGCATCGTTGCGCACACCGCCGCCAGCTGCACGACCAGCAGCGACGCGAACAGGCCGACGCCCGCGTGCACAGTCATCGCCGGATCGCCTTGCGCGCGCGACGCGGGCGCGGGCTGGTCAGCGCGCGATGCGCCGCGTCGGCCATGCGCTCCGGCATCGGCTGGCCGTTCGGCAGCAGCCACTGATACGTCCAGCACACGCCGTTATGCGGCTGCCGGGCCGGGCCGGATGGGGCGGTGCCATGGCGCTTCATTCCAGCGCGCCCTTGGCGTCGGCCAGCGCAATCTCCTGATGCCCCGCAGCCGTGACGCGATAGACCGGAAACGCGCCCTCCCTCGCCTCGATCGCGCCCAGCGCCAGCAGCCTGCGCATGGTGGATTTCGGCACGCCGGACGGGCGTGACGCCCAGCCGTCCGACCGGCGCCCGTCCCTCACGATGGTGCGCAGCGCGAAGACCGGGATCGGCGCGTTCACCGGTTTTACTTTAGCGATCATGCCGCCACCCCGAAGATGCCGGCCTTGATCGCCTGCAGCGTCTCGGCGGTGATGCCGCGCTCGCGCGCTACCGTCTCCACGCTCGCCACTGCCTGCTTGCGCGCCCGCTCCGTCGCCCGCTTTTCCGCCGCCGCAATGAAGTCGTTGTTCGTCTTGCTGGCGCTGGTCAGGCTCTGCACGGCCTTGGCCAGCATCATCAGCCCTTCAGGATCACCCTTCAGCGCGAACTGGCCGGTCTCGGCCATCTCCTCGGTGTCGCCCTCGGCCGCGTTCAGGTGCAGCTGCATCACCGCGTTGTGCAGCAGCTCGATGTTAAGCTTGGCCGCCACGCTCTCCGGCGCGTCGCCGAACTGGCTGGCCAGCGCCTCGGCCATCGCCCGGCTGTGGCGCATCTTCTCGCCCAGCGCGTCCATCTTCAGCGCGTGCCGCCCGAGAGCGCTCCGGCTCGGCGCGTCCGGCGTCAGCGCGCGCAAGTGCGCCAGGATCGCGTCGATCGTGCAGCCCTGCATGCGCATCTTGCCGATCTCGACGCGGATTTCTTCTGGCAGGCGGTCGATGGAGCTGGGGCGCGACACGCGTCAGCTTGCTCCCGGCCGGGCGACGCCTGGATGCTGACGCCCCTCGGCCACGTCCTGGCCGGCGCTGGTCAGGCGCACGATCCACAACTCGCCGCTGGGCCCGACGAGCTTCTCGACCTCCACCAGGCCGTGCTCCTCCAGCCAGACGGCGTCGGCGCGCACCTGGTCGGCGCCCACAATGCACGCGAGATGGTGCAAAGCCTTCTTCAGGACGCCCTCATTGAGGTTATATCCGGTTGCTTCGCACAGGCTGCGCAGCACCATAAGACGGCGGTCCTCCGCCAGCTTTTCGGCAAAAGTCTTCATGGCGACGGGTCCCGCTGCAGCATGTGGTTGAGCACAAGGCCCATCAACCTCTCGACGTTGTCGTTGCTTTGTTTCAGCCCGCCCAACTGCCCGCCGATCTCCGCCAGCGTCTGGAACAATTTGTCTTGGTTGTGCTGTACGCCGATCAGCTTCTGCTCGACGCCCTTCAGGCTGTGCTTCGTCGCCAAGTCGCTCATCTGCTGCTCGACCTGCGCCATTCGAGCGGCGTTCTGCCGGTGCTGCTCGTTACGATGCTCGATCTCGGCCAGATACTCGGCTTTGGTGGGGAAAAACTTCACCAGGCGCGGCCGCAGCCAGGTCAGCAGGCCGATCGACACGACGCTGGCTATCGTCGCCAGCACCCCGAGCATCGCCAGCAGCTCGCTCCAGCCGGTGCCGACGAAAATTTCGGTCGGCACCTTCATGCCGCCCGCCCCCGCGCCGCCTCAGCATCGCGCGCGCAATCGATGCAGTCCGGCGACGCGACCGCGCGCCGCCGCGCCTCGGGGATTTCCTCACCGCACCGGCGACAGAACAGCACCGCGCCCTCGGCCCGCGCCGCCGCGCGCTGCTGCGCCAGCGAGCGCTCCAGATGCGCGTCGATCAGGACCTGGGCGTGATCGGCGTCGTCCATTGCCGCCTCAGTTCGCCGTCGCGGCCGCGGGCGAGTTGGCGACCACCGTGATCGAGGGCGCCGCCTGCAGTCGCAGCGCCTGTATCTTGGCGTTGAGCGAGGCGACCAGGGACTGTACTGACGCCAGGTCGATGGTGTTGGCCTGCACCGCCGCCTGCAGCTTGGCCACCTGGGCGTCCGACGCGGCGACCAGCGCGCCCAGCCCTGCCGAAAGCACCGGCTGCCCGGCCATGCTCAGGCCCGTCTCAGCGACCTGTGCGATGCCCTTGGCGATGCCGTAATCGGCGATCGTGTTGTTGGCGCTGGTCAGCGTCGCCTGCGCGTCCACCATCACGAGCTGCTGCTTCTGCAGCGCGGGGCTGCACGCAACCAGGCAGCACGCCGCGATGCACAAAGTAAGGTGGCGCATGATCATCCTACTTGCTGACCGGCGGGCTGGCCGCGACCGCCGCGGGAACCTCGCTGGTTTTCCGGTTCGCGTTGTCGGGGAACACCAGGCCGACGCCGGCGATGACGAAGCCGCCCAATGCCTGGCGCCACGAGATCGTGCCGGCGGTCAGAGACGCCAGCGTGCCACCAAGCGCCATGAAACCCGCGACCGTGCTCGGCTGCCGCCGCCAGTCGTTGAACACGCGCAGGTGCTCCGGCGTCAGCACGCGCGCGATCACCTGCGACACGGTCATGCGGACACCCCCGCCGGCGCCGCCTCGAAATGCGCCGACACCGTCATCAGCGTCATCAGCCGATAGGACAGGCCGTCGCGGTCGCGCTGCCAGCTCGGCTGCGCCACCATGTGCAGCAGCCGCTGCGCCTGGAACGCGATGCACAGCGCCTTGACGCGCGCGGCGTCCGTCGTCGCGGCACGCAGCGCCGCCATCGTGACCGGGCCCGCATCGCCGTCGACATGCTCGCCCAAGGCGCGCTGCAGCATCTCCACAGCACGGCTGACGCCATGCTGAAACGCAGCATCGAACGCCAGCACCGCCAGGCTGTCGGGCATGTCGGCGCACTTGGCCTGCAGCCAGAAATGCGCGTAGGCCATTCCCGTCGCCTGCGCGCGGTCGAGCTTCTCGATGTCGAGCGACGGGAACGCGGCCGACGAGAACCCCCAGCGCGACCCCTGCAGCCGGCCACGCCCGACCGCGCCGCCCGTCCAGTTGCCCGGGTCCTCGCGGTCCAGCGACAGCTTGCCGTCGCCCTCGGCCGCGAAGGTCACGTCGATGATCTGCAGATAGACCGGCAACTGGACGGGCGGCGCGGCATTCGTCAAAAGTCCAGCCCCCGGCTGTATCGTGCAGGTGCCCGGCCTGGCGATGTGCCGTCCGGGTTACAGGGGCAGAGTAGGGAGCAGAGCAGGCCGGCGGCATGCGCGCCGCGGATGGGGAACAGCCTCACCCTCAGTCGAGGGCAAGGTTCATCTGGCGCTGCGGGCGCGCGTCCTGTGCACGCCCTTTATGCACCCGCGGCCGCGGCGTCCAGTCCGAGAGGGCCAGCTTGTTGATCCAGCTTTCGGTCGCGCCGACCATGCGCGCGATGTCGGCCTGGCTTCGGCCGCCGGCGTGCAACAGCAGTCGTGCGCGCCATTCGCGGCATAGCGGCACGGCAATTTCCGTAGCGCCGAAGGCCTGTGCAAGCTTCTGCAGCCCTTGCGGCTCCAGGATGTCAGCGAGCCAGCTCTCCGCGATGTTGGCCGGCTTTGGCACGAAGATGCGCACCCCGCCGCGCGCCTCGATCAGCTTCAGCGTGCCCTCGACGCCGAGGCACTCGACCAGCTCGGCAACCTGCGGCGGCGGGGCGGGCGGTGCTTTAGGCACAGGCGACCGCCGGCGTCATCGCGTCGCACAGCGCGTCCAGCAGCGTGGCGGGGATTTCGCCGCACAAGGGGAAGCACAGCACCAGGCTGGTGCGGTCCGGCCCGCGCCACACCAGCCTGACATGCAACGTGCCGCGCGCGCTCACCCAGGGCCGCGTGCGCGGCGCCAGGCGATACGCGCCATCGATCAGCGGCGCCACGTCGTATGGCACCACCGGCAGGAACAGCGAGGACGGAACCTCGCGCATGCTGACGCCGCTCACGGCTCACCCGCGCCGTCGGCCCGCAGCCGCTTCTCGGTGATGTAGGCCTGCTCGATGGCTTCCTCGACGCGCAGGGTCACCATCGGCAGGATCAGGCTCTCGCCGTAATGCAGCGCCTTGCTCAGCTGCACCGGGTCGTGCCTGCGGCTGTCCTGGCCCAGCTTGTAGGCTTCGCGGATGGCAGTGTGGACCGCCCGCTTCATCGCCTTGTCGTCCATGCCGCCCGTCATGCTGCGTCCCCTGTCGCAGGGGCGGCGCGCAGGCGCGCGCGCCACCCTTTCAGCCCCTCGATGACCCGGGTCGCGTCGGCCGCGTCCAGGAACTCGGGCGCCGTCACCCCGTCCGGCCGTAGCCGGTCGCGTGTCTGCCGTGCCACGAAGCTGCGCAATTCGGCATCGCCCGGGCTGCCGTCCAGCAGCTGCACGATGTCGGACCAGATCGCGTAGATCATGCGCACGTGCCCGCGTTCGCTGAGCGGCCGCTTGTGCCTCTTCTGCCAGCCCAGGCGACGGAACTCGTCGAGCAGCGTGCGCAGTTGCGCGTCCGTGCAGTCGCCGGCCGAGTGCTTCCCGACGCGCCGCTTCAGCACGTCGCGATAGGTGTCGTCGTCGAGCTGCAGCTCCTTCTTGGCGATGTGCACCGTCGCCAGCAGCGAGGATCGGCTCATTGGATCGTCGCCCCGGCCGGCGTGGCCGTCGCTCGCTGCACCTGGCGAACAGCCAGCATTTGCATGATCTGCGCCCCGCGCTGCAGCACGACGGGTTCGTGTCCAGGCTTGCACAACAGCATGACCATCAGAATGGCGGTTCGCAGCACGGCTTCCCACGCTCTGTTGCCAGGCTCATTCTCGATGAGCTTTTCGATCGCCTCGGCCATCTTGGCGACCAGCATGCGTGTCGGCTGGTCGGCGTTGTCGACCGCGAGGACGAAGCCCTTGTCGTCCTGCTCGATCACGGAGCGAAGGCTCATGGCCGTGCCCTCCTGACCGTGTGCGGCACGTCGGCGATCGCCGAGACGAACGGCGCCTTGGGCGCCGCCTTGGCACGCCGGGCACCGACTGGGATCGTCACCTGCAGCCAATCGGCTCCGTAATCGAACTCGGCGACAGACCTGAACTTCGCCGGCTCGACCAGTTTCGGAAGCGGAAACCGCAGCATCAGAAGGGATTTGTCGACGCCGTGTTTGGGTCCGCCAGCCACGCTAAACCGAAATTGTCCATTGCCAGGAACGATCTGCAGCATTCCTTCCTGCTCGCCGTTTCCCTCCATCACCCGCACTGACTGGCCGATTGTCAGGAATTTCGGGCAATCCTCGATTATGGAAGAGCGAATGACCAGCGTCACGATCATCGGCCGACCGGCCCTCGCGCCGAGTGGCGCACCGACCCCGAACACGACGGGTAAATGGTTTGTGGCCGCCTTGCCAGCGAGCTGTGGCGCGATATCGGTCCAGCTCATGACGACACCCGCGACAGATCGAGGCTGATCTGCTTCCACTCGCCGTCATGCGTCTCGCGATGGTAGAACCGCACGTAGCGCTTGCTGTGCGTTGTGCGGATCGCGTCGCTGATCGCCGTCATCGCCCGCAACCAGGTCGCGTCCTCGATGTGCAGCCGGCGCAGGCCGAGCACACGGTCCACCTTGATGCGGCCCTGGCTGCCCACGTCGAACGCGTCGTTGACGATCGCCTTGATGTTGTCGTTGCTGCCCTCGGTCCATTGCCGCAGGCACTCGTCCACCAGGCCCTTGGCCACCTGCAGCTCAGGCCCGAACGTCAGGAAGTCGCCGGTCGCGACCTGCACCTTCAGCAGCCCGTCATAGCTCAGCAGCGTCGTGTTGCCGGTCTTGCCGCCGCGCTCCGCCTCGTATTGCTCGGCCAGCAGCGCCAGGAACTGGTCCACGTCCGAAAACGCCTGCTCGCGGAACTCCGCCATCTCCTCACGCAGCTGCACGGCCCGCGTGACCAGCGTCTCCACCAGCTGGTCCTCCAGCTTCAGCTGCGGCTTCATCCGGCTCGCCGGCGTGTAATCGCCGTAGCTGTTCAGCACCATGCCCTCCGGCGGCGGCGGGCGGGCGCCCAGCCTGGGCTCGATCGCCCGCGGCTTTGGTTGCGTCATCGCGTTCATGTCGTCTGGTTCCTCTCCGCTGTTCGTAATCGAGGTATTCCGACCATTCGAGGCGGGCGCGGCGGGCACAGGCCAAACACAGATCCATGTCGCCGTTGCCCAGCCGAACGAAGCCCTCGTCGTTGCACGTCGCGCAGGGGCGACGCGCCCGCATCAGGCTTGCGTCGCAGCGCCGGCCGGCGCCGCCAGCCCGCCCTCGATCACCATCAGGCCGCCGCACGTGCCGCCAAAAGCGCGCGCGCTGCGCGGCCGCGCGACCAGGGCAGGCGACGGGCCGTCGCCGAGCGAGTCCTCGATCCAGCGGTCGAACTCGTCCGCCAGGGATTTCTGCGCGCCTTCCTGGTTCAGCACGCCTTCGGCCAGCATGCCGAGTTTGGCGGACAGCGCCGCCGCCTCGGCCGCGGTTATCGTGCCGCCCGTTTCCCTGTAGCGATGGAAGAAGCCTGCGATCTGGAACAGCTCGTTGCTTATGGTCATCTGATCGGCCTCCTAAGCCGCCATGGTGATTTCGGAATTGCTGATCGACTGCCAGGCCGCCGTGATGTCGGCGGCGCTGATCGTGTCGCGGTGTTCGACGCCGGCCCGCATGAAGGCGAGCCGCAGCGTCTTGCTCATCCCGCGCAGCGCGCCGGGTCGCCGCGCGATCGCCCGCAGCATCGCGCGCTGCTGCTCGCCGTCCACGCCCCAGGCGTCGAGCAGCATGTCCGTGTCGGACTTCTTCGCACCGCCGAGCTTCACCCGCAGTCCCACGCGGCTGAACAGCTGCGCGTATTCGATGTCGCGCGCGTGGCCTTCCAGCCTGGCATGCACCGTCTCGTTGCCCACCAGCGCCACGCCGATCTTCGCCTTGTCGTGGATGGTGCGCAGCTGATCCATCGCCCGGGTCGACAGATGCTGCGCCTCGTCGATCAGGATCAGGCCGTTGGTGTTGGACACGCGCTTGACGATCGCGCGGCTGCTATGGTGCCGGGTCATCCTCTCCGTCAGGCCGATCTCTTCGAGCAGGCTGTCCACCAGCATGCATGTCGAGGTCGACCACAGCGGCTCGGCCGTGATCATCCACACCGAGCTCGCGCGCTTGCAGTAGATTTCGCAGGCCTGCGTCTTGCCGACGCCTGGCGGCCCGCTCACCACCACGATGTCCGGCGCGTGCTGCGCGTGCTCCAGCGCCGAAATGCACGCCTCGCTGCTCGGCGTCTCGATAAAGTCCGGCGCGCGCCGCATCACCGCCAGCGTGCGCGCAGACGCCTTGCGGCTGTCGAGCCACGCCCGAACACTCTCCAGGATGCGCTCGTTGTTGCCGGCATAGGTGCCGCTCAGCCAGGCGGCGAATGTGCTTGACTGCACATTGACCTGCTTGGCCACGAACGTCGCCGGCCGCTTTTCCGTCTCCATGATCCGCTTGACTTCTTGTCGTGCGGTGCTGTGCGGGTCGAGCCCGGGCAGCGTTGGCGCGCCTTCGACACTTGTGGCGTCTGTATCTGTCATGTTACGCGGTCCTCATCGTGGGGTGACTTCGGGGGCGCCGGCATTTTGCAGATGCCGGCGTCCTGCTGTTCGGACGGCTAGTCGTCCTCCTCGACCACCCGCAGGTGATCGCCACGTGCCGCGCGCGCCGCCCTGGCGTGCTGCACGAATGCCTGGTTGAACTCGGACAATTCCTCGTCCGCATCGGCCTGCGGCTCGCGCGCCAGCGCCCCGCCGCCGAACAGCGGCCGCACGACCTTGGTCTGCGGCGCGGGCGGCTCGTCGCAGGCCGGTTGCAGCGCCGCCACCTGCGCGATCGTCAGGCTCTTCTCGGCCTTCGCCATCATCCGCACGCCGCGCATCCAGTCGCGGCGCTGGCGACCGTGCTCGCGCGCCGCGGCCACGTCGTTGAAGCCGGCCGCCACCTGGCACTCGGCCGCGCACACGTAACGGCCGTCCAGCGTGTACACGTGCAGCGGCTCCTGCAGCTGCTCGGGATCGAACCGTGCGACGATGCGCTGGCCGATATGATCGTGCAGGCGCGCGTCCCAGAACCGGTTGCCTTCCAGCATCACCGCGCCGTCGCGCTGCACCAGGATGCTTTCCGCCGCCATCAGCCACAGCCGGCGCTGCTCCGGCGCCGCCTTGCGGATCGTCGCCTGCGCGTAGGACGCCTCGAACGCCTGGTCGAAGCTGCGCTCGCCCGCGCACACCACGCTGCGCCGGCCGAGGCGGGCGTTATGCTCGGCGATGCCGTCGCCGATGGTGCGCAGGAACAGATCCAGCGGCACCGCATGCGCGCCGTGGTTTTCCGGCTTGTTAAGCGGCGTGTTGCCGGTCCACGCGCCGGCCAGTGCTGGGTGCTTGGCGATCGACTGCGCGAAATCGCGGAAGCCGCGCTCGATCGGCTTGCTCTGCCCCGAATAGGGCGTGGTCCAGTGCACGTGCACGCCGAGCTGCGTCATGATGCCGGCGGGCTCGTCGTCGCGCACCTTGAACCGGAACCGCGTGCGTGTGCCGCCGGTCAGCCACTTGCTGGCGAAGTTGCGGCCGTTATCGAGGTAGCATTCCTCGGGGATGCCGTAGCGCTCGATCATGTCGCCGAACGCCAGGCGCACGCACTCGCGGTTCTCGGTGCGATCCACTCGCCAGGACAGGAACTTGCCGGAGTAGAGGTCCTGGAACGCGACCATCACCACGCGGCTGACATCGCCGTCCGGCCACTGCACGAAGATGTCCCACTTGTGCCCGTCGGCGTTCACCGCCTGCAGGGCATGGAACACCGACCGGTCGCGCTGCTGGCTCGGATACAGCGCCTTCAGCGCCGCTTCCCCGTGGCGCTCCTTGACGGTCAGCGCGCGCGGCAGCGCGTTCATCCGGCGCAGCAGCGTGTCCTCCGACGGCACCGCCCAGCCCTTCTTCGCCGCAATCGCCAGCAGGCGCCGATAGCAGTCCGAGAAATTCGGCCGCTCGGGGCGCAGATAATCGGCCTTCAGCACCTCCCATGCCTCTGGTGCGCAATCCGCCGTGCTGGTCCTGCCGACATGCCGCGGCGTCAGGAACGACAGCCAATCGTGCCGCTCGCGGCCGGCGATCAGCCCCTCCCAGTTGTAGAGGGTGCTGGCGGTGATCTTGTATTCGACCGCCACCAGCTGCACGGCCACGGTCTTTGACGTGCCGCTGTACAGCATCGCCTTCAGCGCGTGGATCGCCTTCAGCCGATACCGGCCGCGCTCCTTCACGCTCTCCGGCAGCCGATCCCACCACGCCCAGATGTCCGTGCAGGTGGATTGCGCGCGCGCCTGCTCCACCGCCGCGGCGTCGACGCCGTGCAGCCGCACCACCAGCTTCTGCTTCGCGTAGCTCGGCAGCAGGGAGAAGTGATACTCGACCCCGCCGCCGCGGCCCTGACGCGTCCGCCAGGTTACGCCCTGCTGCGACGGGTCAGCCCAGCCGAGGCGGCGTGCCATCAGGATGACGCTGGCCTTGGTGGCAGGCATGCCCGGCAGCCCTTGTTCGGCAATCTCGGCGGCGGAAAACCATTCCTGCCGCATCAGCGATCGCCCTTCATGGCACGTTCCAGCCGGCGCTGGTGGTCGGCGAGCTGCCGGCGCTTGGCGCGAACCTGCGTCAGCTCGATCAGCGGCAGGTATTTGCGGTCGATGACCGCCCAGCCGAACGGTTCGGCCACCATTTCCAGCAGCCGGCGGTCTCGCGTGGCCGCGATCAGCGCCACGAAGCGCGCCAGGCTGATCATCCTGTCCAGCCTGGCCTCGCTGGCATAGGCGTTCAGCGCGTTCACGCCGATCGGCGCGCCCAGAAACGCCGACATCCTGCCCGCGACCGTTTCGCGGTCGCTGCCGCACTCCCGCAGCGTCGTCGCAACGGCGCGGCACACCCGACCGGCCAGGGTTTGTGACCGCACCGCACCGTCCTCGTAACGCGCGACCGGAGACGGCGGCGCCCAATCGAGCAGGCTGAGCTGCTGAGCCGCCCGGCTCATTTCTTCGACGCCAGATAGGCGACGCCGACCTCGATGAGCGCTCGCCCGAGCTCGGGTGTCATCGGGCCAGACGTGACAACCGCGACGACGATCGCAGCCATCGTCTGCAGCTTCGCGTCGTCTGTCATGGCTCGACGCCCGCTTGAGTCAGAACGTGTTCGATCAGCTCGACGAGGTCGCCGCGCTCGTGGAGGAAGTCGACAAACTGCCCTCTCGCCTTGGGACTGAGCGCCTTCCAGCGCCGGACCATGGCGTCAAACTGCTTTTTCTCGTCGATCTCCGGCGAAACTGTCCCGCGCACCTGCCGAAGTGCGGAAGAAACATCCATCGTTGGGTTCGCCAGCCAGCGAACGACTGCGCGCTGCTCGGGCGCGGGCAAGGCGGCCAGGCGATCCAGCTCCGACGCGTTCCTGGCGGCCGCGGTGCCGCGCAGCCCTTCCCACGCCTCCCTATCGATCTTCGTGAAGCGGGTAAGCGCCCTCTCGACGGTCTTGCGGGACAGCTGGAACTTCTCGGTCGTCTCGTCCCAAAAACTTAATTCCCTCAGATTGAGGGAATTACCTGGAGCGGGCTTACCCCGCCGGACGCGGCCGTTGAGCCGCTCGAAAATCTCGCGCCATTCCGCCACGAAAGCCGCCTGGTCGAAGGGCGTCAGCTCGTAGCGATGCAGGTTCTCAGCGATCTCATGCAGACGGGCTCGGTCGCCCTCAACCGTGAACACGATGGCCTGGACCTTCACGCCCAACAGCTCGGCCGCGGCGAGGCGATGCGCGCCTGCAATCAGCGGATAGAGACCGTCCTCCCCGTTCGGCTCGCCCACATGGATGGGGCTGAGCTGCCCTCGCTCCCTGAACGACGCCGCGAGTTTCTCGACCTCCTCTACATCCACCGCGCGTAACCGATCGCCCAGAAAAACCTGGGCGGGATCAAGCTCTATGACCTGCATCGTCATGCTGCGTTGCCGATTTGACGGTGTGGGGCAGGTTCGCTGCTGCTATGTCTGGACTTCTTGAAGCGCCCAATCGGCCTGCCGTCAGGCAGCCACCGATCGGGCCACAACTCGTGAAGGGGAACATCGATGGCGTCGGAAATCCGCTGCTCCAGCGGCATCGAAATGCCCGGGCGAGAGAGGACCTTACTCAGGTTTCCGTCGGATGGGCATCCGACTTCGCGCAGGAAGGCTTGAAGGGTGCCGAAACGCTTGCGGAGTGCGGACCGGATGTCCTCCGGATGCCACCCCGAGTGAATACTGCTCGCCTTCGACATACCAGAATCGCTATCGCCGTTTCGCGAAATCGTATTCGAGAGAATCCGAAACGTCTAGCGCAAAACCATACTGTTCGTAGAAATCTTTGCGGAAGCCGATTTTGTGTTAACTGTTTGAACTTGTTTAGGAAGCCGGAAATTGCAGGAACGAGTGACCGACGAGACAGAAACAGCCGACAACAGTATGGTTCGGCAGATCGCGGCGCGCCTCCGGCAGGCCGTAGACGCAAAGGGCGGGCAGTCTGCGATTTCCCGCCTGAGCGGCGTGCCGCTCAGTACTCTTAACGGCTACCTGAGCGGCGTGGACATGAAGGCGACCAACATGGTGGCCCTGGCCAAGGCCTGCGAAGTCAGCGTCGAGTGGCTTGCGACCGGGAACGATCCCGCATCGTCGCAGTCAATCCTGCCTGCACCGACCGAGATCGCGATGTTCGCGTCGATCAACATCGACCAGCTCGCTCGGGCGATGCTGACGGCTCGGGACCAGTTTGCGGCGCGGGGCGGCAACCCGACCTGGCGCGAACAGGCCCAGGTCGTGTCCATCATCTACGACATGATCACCGCCCAGGAGACGGGCAAAATCCCAGGCAGGTCCTGAACATGCGGCACAACCGGACCGCGAAATTGCCGAGTGTAACTCGCGCATCCGTTGGATGGAGGTTAACGTAATGGAGAGGCAGTCGGCGTCTCCCGAGTCGCCTGCAACAGATCATCCCGAAGCCCTTTGGAAGCTCATCATGCAGCTCGCCGACCCTTCAGACATCCTCAAGACGCTCTTCGATCATTCTGGCCGCCTGCCGCCCACGGAACTGAAATCCATGGGCGACCAGTCGATCTTCCTGCTCGGATGCACGGTCACGATCCACCAGCACCTGACCATCACCGCCCCCGCCGAACGCCCAACCCTGGCCTCGTGACACCCCTCTAAGAGCGCCTTAAGAAACTCCCAAGGCGCTCTTAGAACCCACCACCCAAATCCCCGCGATTTCCAATTCCAACTGCGTCAGCCACCCCAAACCTGGCATCTTCTCCAAAATCACAGGATCGACGGCGCATGATGCTGAGAACCCCCGTTTTGGCCGCCGCAGCGCTCCTGATCGGCGCGGCGGGCGACATCCCAGCCAACCGCCGCGCCCTCGACGAAGCCTCCACCTTCCTCAGCGACGCCTGCGAAATCTCCAACCCTCAGGATGCCAAAGTCTGTCGGAGGCTGCAGAACGATTTCCTGCTCGACTATCTGCGCGCCATGTCTGGCGACACGCTATCGATGAAGAAACTCGCAGGTTACTTCGGCGGTCATAGTCGTGGAGAGGTGTCGGCAAGCAAATTGCGAAGCTGTGCCTGGGCTGTGATGGCGGAAATGTCGCCTAGTCCGACAGAAGACGGATCGTCTGTTGACGGCACAATAGACGCTTACTGCCAAGCTCTGCCGCCGAACGACTTTCAGGCCGCGAAACACTTGGCCACTGTTACATCCATCCGGATCGAGCACGCCCCAGCGAAGGCGCCCAAAGCGCGCGACGGCGACCCGTGGCCAGGCACCGACTGCGACACCTTCACGGTCGCCTACGCCGCCCGCGGCCAGTTCACCCCACCTGCCTGCAAGCCCCACGTCGGCCCGCTAGACAGCACCGTCACACCGCCTGTCCCTTGACGTCCCGGCTCGTCCCGCACGATCCCGGTATTCCAACATCAAGTGCGGTCGCACACCTATTACCCGGCTCATGCTGTGCAAAGTTCGTCAAGCAATGGGGTCGCGCGCCGGAAACCCAACCGGACCGCGCCCGCATGGCTGCCGCCCTCGATGACGATGCCTGCCGCGCCGGTTCTCGGCATCGAAACCTCGTGCGACGAAACCGCCGCCGCCGTGCTCGGCACGGACGGCGCCGTGCTGGCCGAAGCGGTGCTGAGCCAGCAGGACCACGGCGCGTATGGCGGCGTGGTGCCGGAGATCGCCGCCCGCGCCCACCTGGCCCACCTGCCCGCCCTGGTCGGCCAAGTCATGGCCGAAGCCGGCCTGCGCTACGCCGATCTGGGCGGGGTAGCCGCGACGGCAGGTCCCGGCCTGATCGGCGGGCTGATCGTGGGCGCCGGGTTGGGCAAGGGCCTGGCGATGTCGGCCGGCCTGCCCTTCGTCGCGGTCAACCACCTCGAAGCGCACGCCCTGACGGTGCGGCTGCCCTGGCTGGAGTTCGACGCCGGCTTCCCCTACCTGCTGCTGCTGGTCTCCGGCGGCCATTGCCAATGCGTCGCGGTGCACGGGCTCGGCCGCTACCGCCGGCTGGGCGGCACGATGGACGACGCGGTGGGCGAGGCGTTCGACAAGGTTGCCAAGCTGCTGGGGCTGGGCTGGCCGGGCGGCCCGGAGCTGGAGCGGCTGGCCAC
>CALMVI010000115.1:46207-72481 GCA_937873095.1 uncultured Acetobacteraceae bacterium
GCGCCCGGTCGCCGCCGGCGCCACCCGCATGTTCCTGCAGCTGTCCCTGCTGACCGAATGCCACCGCTGGGCCGCCCGCGCCCTGGCCAGCCTGGACGAGGCGACAAGCGGCACGCGGCAGGAGCTGGAGCTGCGCCCGGCGCTGGAGCGGCTGGCCACCGGCGGCGACCCCGGCCGGTTTTCCCTGCCCCGGCCGCTGCTCGGCCGCGCGGGGTGCGATTTCAGCTTTTCCGGGCTGAAGACCGCGGCGGCCCAGCTCGTGGCCGGCTACCCGCCAGGACCGCTGCCGGCGCAGGACGCCGCCGACCTCGCCGCAGGGTTCCAGGCGGCGGCGGCCGACGTGCTGGCAGACCGCGCCGCCCATGCCCTGGCGATGATGCCGGACGCGCGGCTGCTGGTGGCGGCAGGCGGCGTTGCCGCCAACGGCGCCGTACGCGCAAGGCTGGCCGCGGTGGCCGAGGCCGCCGGGACGGCGCTTGCGGCGCCGCCGGTGCGGCTGTGCGGCGACAACGCGGTGATGGTGGCCTGGACCGGCATCGAGCGGTTGCGCGCCGGCCTCACCAGCCCCTGGGACGCCCCGCCGCGCCCACGCTGGCCGCTGGACGAGCTGCTCGAGGCGTGAACTACCGCCACGCCTACCATGCCGGCAACGCGGCGGATTGCTTCAAGCACGCCGTGCTGGTCTGGGTGCTGCGCGCGCTGGCCCGCAAGGACAAGCCGTTCTTCGTGCTCGACACCCATGCGGGCATCGGCCGCTACGACCTTTCGGGCGAGGAGGCGCAGGCGACCGGCGAAGCGCAGGCCGGCATCGTTCGCCTGCTGTACGACGATACGGCGGCGCTGGCGGATTTCCTGGGCCTGGTGCGCCAGCTTGGGCTGTACCCTGGGTCGCCGGCGCTGATTGCAGCCCTGCTGCGGCCCGGGGACCGGGCGGCGCTGTGCGAACTGCATCCGGAGGATTGGGCGGCGCTGCGCGGCCAGCCCTTCGCACGGGACCCTCGGATCGGCGTGCACCGGCGCGACGGCTACGCGGCCGTTGGCGCGTTCCTGCCCCCGCCCGAGCGGCGCGGCCTGACCCTGATCGATCCCCCCTACGAGCAGCCGGGCGAGTACGACCGGGTGCTCGCCGCCCTGCGGGCCGGACAGGCGCGGTTCCCTGGCGGCACGATGCTCGCCTGGTACCCGGTCAAGCACCGCGCACCCGTCCGCGCGCTGCACGACGCGCTGCGCGCAGGGCCGGTCCGCGACGTGCTCGCCTGCGAGTTCCTGCTGCGCGAGCCGATCGACCCGGCGCGGCTGAACGGCAGCGGGCTGGTGCTGGTCAACCCGCCCTACCGTGCGGAAGCCGAGCTGCCGCCCATCCTGGACGCTCTTCTGGCCCGCCTGGGTACCGGCGAGCCGGGCCAGGGCGCCGCGCTGATGCGGCTGGCCGGTGAGTAGGGTAGCGGGTGGCTAGGGTGGCCGTGCTCGGGGCAGGCGCCTGGGGCACTGCGCTGGCGATCCAGGCGGCACGCGCCGGCAACCGGGTCTGCCTGTGGTCGCAGCGGACGCCCATCGACGGACGGGTCTCGCGGCGCCTGCCGGGGTTTCCGCTTCCCGACGCGGTCGAGGTGGCTGGCGCGTTGCCGACCGGGGCGGACGCGATCCTGGTCGCGGTGCCGACGCAGCAACTGCGCAGCCTGTTGGGCCAGCTCAGGCCCGACGCGCCGCTGCTGCTGTGCTGCAAGGGGCTGGAGCAATCGACCGGGCTGCTGCCGCTGGAGGTCGTGGACGCGCTCCATCCTGGGACCCAGGCGGCCGTCCTGACCGGACCGAACTTCGCCGCAGAGGTTGCGGCCGGCCTGCCGTCGGCCTCGGTCGTCGCGGCCGCCGACGCGTCGCTGCGCGCGCGGATGATCGGGCTGCTCGGCTCGCCGGGCTTCCGCCTCTACGGCAGCGCCGACCCTATCGGCGCGCAGTTGGGCGGTGCGGCGAAGAACGTGATCGCGATCGGCGCCGGCGCGGTCATCGGGGCGGGGCTCGGGGAGAACGCGCGCGCTGCCCTGGTGACGCGCGGGCTGGCGGAGCTGTCCCGGCTGATCGTGGCCGAAGGCGGGCGGGCGCGGACCGCGTCGGGGCTCTCCGGCATGGGCGACCTGGTGCTGACCTGCACCGGCGCCGGCAGCCGGAATTTTGCTTACGGTCTGGCGCTGGGGCGCGGCGCGGCGCCCGCGCCCGCCGGCGTGGTGGAGGGGGTGCACACGGCCGGCACGCTGGTGGCCAGGGCGGGGAGTGTCGACCTGCCGCTGTGCCGGGCGGTGGCCGAACTGTTGGCGGGCTTGGTGTCGCTCGATGAGGCGATCGCGCGGTTGCTGTCCCGGAGGCTTCGGGATGAGGCGTAGTTAGGGAAGGCCAGGGGCGTCATGCGCTAGCGTGCTTCGCACGACGCCCCTGGACCCCGCTGGGGGTTCGAACCCCAGACCCCCAGTTTAGAAGGCGGGTTCTTCCAGCTCCATCATGCTGGCCTTGCCGGCCTTGATCGCGCCCCATAGCGCGCCGGTTTGCGGCAGCAGGCGGTCGGCGAAAAACTGCGCGGTGGTCAGCTTCGCCTTGTAGAAACCGCACCGGCGCGCTGGTGGAGCGGGTTCGCCAGATCGTCGATCTGCCGGCGTTTTCGGTCGCCAACGTGCACCTCTCGCACGGCCAGATGCTGAACCGCCGCCAGTTGCGCCACATCGCCGGGCACCTGCCGTATCGTGCCGCCGTGCTGGGCGACTACAACCTGGTGGGGCCGGCTCTGCTGCCGGGGTTCCGCGACGTGGGGCCGCGCGAGCCGACCCATGTCTGCGCCGACATGGTGCCGCTGCGGCTGGACCGGTGTTACGCGCGCGGCATGGTGTGTTCGCAATCCTACGCCATGGACCGCGCGGGATCGGACCACCGGCCCATCATGGTGCGGCTCGAAGCGTTGAGCGCGGTGGAGCGGCTGGCGGCGTAGCAGATCTAAACCCGGGGTGCTCGACACCCTGGGCCAACGCCGTCGCAACCGCGCAAACTGTTGCGGGAAAAGCAATCTCTTCAGTCTTCAAGCGAAGCGGCGCGCCGGCAACGCCGCGCTCAAACACTGCAACAGGGTCGTTGTAGCCACGACCTCCGTGCTCCATTGCGACAATCCAACCCCTTTTAGTTGCCCATACGAACATAACTCTGCGGTTTGTTAGTCCAGGCGTTATCACGTCCGTGGAGGTAAACGTTTCCTGGGGTGCTGCTACCTTGCCGTAGGTTGCGCGCAAAGCCGTCCGTATTGGCTCGGCAGGCTCACTAAGCAGAGAATGGGCGGTCACATTTGACGGAACTGGGCAATTCGAGATCACGTCGGCAGCCGCGCGGTTGATCAGTGAGCACGTTACCAAACTAGCCACATATGCAAGTGATAGGTTGGGGACGACATGGCGTGAGATGCGGTTTGCAAATACACGTGTCAGATAAGATAACGACAAGCGGATTACCCGCGCCAACCTCCCCCGTTGACCTCTTAAAACGCCGCCTCCTCAAGCTCCATCATGCTGGCTTTGCCAGCCTTGATCGCGCCCCAGAGCGCGCCGGTTTGCGGCAGCAGACGGTCGGCGAAGAACTGCGCGGTGGTCAGCTTCGCCTTGTAGAAACCGGCGTCGCCATTGGCGTGGGGCAGCTTGGCTTCCGCAACCTTGGCCGACTTGGCCCACATGAAGCCCAGCGCCACCAGGCCCATCAGACGCAGATAGTCGGTGGCCGCCGCACCCGCCTCCTCTGGGTCCTTCTGCGACACCTGCGCCAGGTGTGCCGTCGCCTGCTGCAGCGCCGCAAAGGATTTGGCCAGCGGCAGCACCTTCGGATCGTCGCTGTTGGTCTCGATGAACGCCTGCACCGGGTGGAAGAACTGGCGCAGGAAGCGGCCCATATGCGCGGGCATCTTGCGGCCGACCAGGTCCAGCGCCTGGATGCCGTTGGCGCCCTCGTAGATCATGCAGATGCGCGCGTCGCGCACCAGCTGCTCCATGCCGTGGTCGCGTATGTAGCCGTGGCCTCCGTAGACCTGCAGCGCCATGCTGGAGAGCTCGAAACCGAGATCGGTGAACAGCGCCTTGACCACGGGCGTCATGATGGCGACGAATTCCTCCGCCTCCTGACGCCGCTCGGGGTCTGCCGCCTTGCTTTCCAGGTCGAGCGCGGTGGCGACCCAGCCGGACAGCGCGCGGCAGCCTTCGACATAGGCGCGCACCGTCATCAGCGAGCGGCGCACGTCCGGATGCACGATGATCGGGTCGGCTGCGCGCTCGGGGTATTTGGCGCCGGAGAGCGCGCGGCCCTGGATGCGGTCGCGCGCGTAGAACGCGGCACTCTGGTAGGCGGTCTCGGCGACCGCCAGGCCCTGTATGCCGACGGAGAGGCGCTCGGCGTTCATCATGGTGAACATGGCGCGCATGCCGCGGTTGGGCTCGCCCACTAGCCAGCCGACCGCGTCGTCAAAATAGAGCTGCGTGGTCGCCGAGGCTTTCAGGCCCATCTTGTGCTCGATGGCGGTGCAGGTAACGCCGTTGCGGGCACCCGGGCGGCCGTCCTCGCTGGGGACGAATTTCGGCACCAGGAACATGCTGACGCCCTTGATGCCGCGCGGGGCGCCGTCCATCCGCGCGAGCACGAGGTGGACGATGTTTTCGGTCAGATCGTGCTCGCCGGCGCTGATAAAAATCTTGGCGCCGTTGATGCGGTAGCTGCCGTCCTCATGCGGTGTGGCCTTGGTGCGCATCATGCCGAGGTCGGTGCCGCAATGCGCCTCCGTCAGGCACATGGTGCCAGCCCAGCTGCCGTCGATCATCTTGGGCAGGTAGCGGCGCTTGAGTTCCTCGGAGCCGTGGCCCTCCAGCGCCAGCGTGGCGCCGTGCGTGAGGCCGGGGTAGAGGCCGAAGGAGAGGTTGGCGGAGCACTGCATTTCCTCGACCATCTTGCCAAGGATTTCCGGCAGGCCCTGGCCGCCATATTCGGTGGGTGAAGACAGCCCGCCCCAGCCGCCCTCGCAAAACTTCTTGTAAGCTTCGACGAAGCCTTTCGGGGTGCGCACGACGCCATTTTCGAGGCGGCAGCCTTCCTCGTCGCCGCTGGCGTTGAGCGGCAGCAGGATGTCGGTCGCGAACTTGCCGGCTTCCTCAAGTACGCTGTCCATCAGCTCGGCGGTTACGTCGGTCTGGCCAATTTCGGCCACGTGGGCGGCGGAGTTGTGCAGCTCGTGCATGACGAACTGCATGTCGCGGAGGGGGGCTTTGTAGACTTGCATGCTTTATTCTCCGAACTTGTTGGAATACCGGCGGATGTCATCGTCATGCGCGGGCTTGACCCGCGTATCCACGCGGTTGGGCCACAATGGGTGTTAGTCGCTCGCGAGAAACGCCGAACGCCTCGTTTGTCGAACCGCGTGGATGGCCGGAACAAGTCCGGCCATGACGAAGTCTTCAGTTTCGCAACGGCTTCCCAGTCTCCAGCATGTGCTCGATCCGTGCCAAAGTTCCAGATGTCTTTAGCAGCCGCATGAACGCCTCGCGTTCGAGGTCGAGGATCCTGCTCTCTTTGACCGTGTCGAGGATGTCGGTGTCGCCGCCGGTCAGCACCCGCGCCAGTTCGCCCGACACCGTGACGTCGTGCTTCGTCGCCATGCCGGTCTTGCGGAAGCCGGCCACCGCCTGATCCAGCGCCAGCTTGCCGGACGGGCCGGGCAGCACGATCTCGCGCGGCTCGGGCGGCGTGTAGTCCACCGCCAGTTCGAGCGCGCGCGTCTTGGCGTCGGCCAGCAGGCGGTAGCGGTTCATCGTCACCCGGTCGGTGGGCCGCAGAACCAGCATCTCGGCGGCGTCGGCGGCCGACTTGCCCACTTTCGCCGTGCTGATCATCTCGAACACCCGGGTCGGCGCCGGCATCGGTCCTTTCGGCTGCCCGGGCGCGGTGGCCCAGCGGCCGAGCATTTCCTTGCAGCCGCCCCAGCCCGGCAGCAGGCCGACGCCGCATTCGACCAGCCCGGCATAGGTTTCCGCATAAGCCTGCACCGCGTCGGCGTGCAGCAGGAACTCGCAGCCGCCGCCGAGCGCCATGCCGGCGGGTGCGGCGACGACAGGGAACGGCGCGTATTTGAGTTTCTGCATCACCTCCTGGCCGGTGGCGACCATGCTTTCCACCTGCATCCAGGCCGCGATGTTGGCGGCAAAAAGCGCCAGCCCGAGATTGGCGCCGACCGAGAAGTTCGGCGCCTCGTTGTAGATGACGAGCGCTTTGTAACTCTGCTTGACCAGCGCCACGGTCTTGCCCATCAGCGCCATGATCTGCTCGTCCAGCGCGTTGCTCTTGCTGGTGAACTCGAAGCACAGCACGCCGTCGCCGATGTCCCACACGGCGGCCGAGGCGTTGCGCAGCACCGGCTTCGCCGTGCGCTTAATGTCCTCGAGCATCAGCACGCCTTCGGGGCGGACGATGTCGTGATACTCGCCGTCGAGCCCGAGCTGCTGACGCACACCGTTTTCGACGCGATAGAACGTGCGGCCGGCGGCGCGCTCCAGGATAGGGGCGACGGCAAAGTCGTCAGCGCGCAGCCGTTCGATCAGCCAGTCGGCGCCCACCATGTCGATCAGTTCGAAGGGGCCGTGGCGCCAGTTGTAGCCGAGGCGCATCGCCTCGTCGATCGAGGCGATCTCGTCTGTCGCTTCCGGCACCAGCTTGGCGGCGTAACCCATCATGTGGCCCATGACACGCCAGGCGAAGGCGGCAACCTTGCCCTGCCCCGTCATCAGGCGGCGAAGGTCGCGCCCGGCGGCGGCCAGTTCCGGCAGGTCGGCGGCACGCTCGGCGCGATACTCGCCGGTGTGCAGGTCCACCGCTTCCTTCACGCGCTTTCCGCCCGCCTTGCTGAGCCGGTAGAACCCGCCGCGGCCCTTGCGGCCGGTGTAGCCGTCCGCGATCATCTTCTGCAGCATCGGCGCTTCGCGGTTGATCGCGTGGAACGCGTCTGATGCCGGCAGCGCGCTTGCCATGCTGGCGTTGATGTGCGGGCCGAGGTCCAGCCCGACCAGATCCATCAGCCCGAACACGCCGGTCTTTGGAATGCCGAACGGCCGGCCCATGATGGCGTCCGCCTCCTCCACCGTCAGCCCCTGGTCGAGCGCCGCGGAGACCGCGCCGGTCATCCAGAAAATGCCGAGGCGATTGGCGATGAAACCCGGCGAATCCTTGCAGGACACGACAGACTTGCCGAGTGCGATGTCGCAGAACGCCGCCACCCGCGCGGCCAGCGCCGGGTCGGTCAGCGGGCCGGTCACCAGCTCCATCAGCCGCATGTAGCGCGGCGGATTGAAGAAATGCGTGATGGTGAAGTCGCGCGCGAACGTCTCTGGCATGCCGTCGATCAGCTGCGCCAGAGGAATGGTCGAGGTGTTGGACGACACCGCCGTGCCGGGCCGGCGCACCGCGTCCAGCTTGCGGTACAGCGCCTGCTTGATGTCCAGCCGCTCGACCACGACTTCGACGATCCAGTCGCACTCGGCCACGCGCGCCAGGTCGTCGTCGATGTTGCCGGTCTCTATCAGCTTGGCCGCAGAGGCCGACATGAACGGCGCAGGCTCGGTCTTCAGTGCGCGCGCCACCGCGGCTTCGGCGACCGCGTTGCGGTTGGTGCCGTCGCGCGGCACGATGTCGAGCAGCAGCACGCGCACGCCGGCATTGGCGATCTGCGCCGCGATGCCGCAGCCCATGACGCCGCTGCCGATGACGGCAACCTTCTGGACATCAGCCATGGCTCAGACCGCCTCCAGGACCGTGGCGATGCCCTGCCCGCCGCCGATGCATTGCGTGGCGATGGCGTAACGCCCGCCCTCGCGCTTGAGCAGGGACGCGGCCTTGCCCACGATGCGCGCGCCGGTCGCACCCAGCGGGTGGCCGATCGCGATTGCGCCGCCATCGAGGTTCACCGTCTCCGGCCGGAAGCCGATCTCGCGCATGCTGGCGATGGCCTGGCTGGAAAACGCCTCGTTCAGCTCGACCACGTCCACGTCGCGCGCGGCGATGCCCGCCCGCTCCAGCGCCTTGCGCGAGGCGCGCACAGGGCCGATGCCCATGATGTCCGGCTCGCAGCCGGACACGGCGATGCTCCTGATGCGGGCCAGGATCGGCAGCTTGTGCGCGTGGGCGTAATCCTCCGAACACACCAGCACAGCGCTCGCGCCGTCGGTCAGCGGGGACGACGTGCCGGCCGTCACCGTGCCTTCCTGGTCGAAGGCGAGTTTCAGCCCGGCCAGCGCCTCTTTCGTGGTGCCAGGGCGGATGCAGCCATCCTGGTCGACCACGCCGCCATTGACGTGGATAGGCACGATCTCGTCGGCGAACTTGCCGCTCGCCTGCGCTGCGGACGCCTTCTGGTGGCTGGCGACCGCAAACTCTTCCTGCTGGTCGCGAGTGATCTGCCAGCGGCGGGCGACGTTCTCGGCCGTCTCGCCCATGCCCATGTAAGCGCCAGGCTGCTTGCCCGCGAGCGTCACGTTGAACAGGGGGTTGTAGCCGCCCATCGGCACGCGGCTCATGCTCTCTATGCCGGCGGCGATGAACACGTGCCCGGCGCCCATCTGGATCTGGCCGGCCGCGATGTGCACGCTGCTCATCGAGCTGCCGCAGAACCGGTTGACCGTCATTCCGCCGACGCTGAGCGGCAGATCGGCCAGCAGGCCGATCAGCCTGGCCACGTTCATCCCCTGCTCGCCCTCCGGAAAGGCGGAGCCGACCACGATGTCCTCGATGTCCTCCGGCGAGACGCCTGTCTTGGCGATCAGGCCGCGTATGACCTCGGCCGCCATGTCGTCCGCGCGCACGCGGGCCAGCGCGCCCTTGTGGGCGGGCGTGAAGGGCGAGCGTGCGTAACCGGCGATGACCACGTTGACCATGTGCGATTCCCCTGTCCTTCTGCGGCGTAAAACGCCGTAATCCGGTTCAGCCCGCCTTGCGCTGCTGGCCTTCCATCGCCGCGAACGCGTCTTCGGCCTGGCGCTGCACGTCCTCGAGTTCGGCGATGGTCTGTTCGAGCGCGTGGAACTGCTCCCGCAGCGACGCCAGGCGCTTGGCGACCCCCTTGCGCAACAGGCGTATCTGTTCGAGCTGCGAGTGGTCGACGTCGTAGAGGTCGAGATAGTCCTTGATCTCGCGCAGCGAGAAGCCGAGCCGCTTGCCGCGCAGGATCAGGATCATTCGCGCCCGGTCCCGCGCCGTATAGACGCGCGTGCTGCCCGCGCGCTGCGGCGAGATCAGCCTCTTGTCCTCGTAGAACCGTATCGTGCGGGCGGTGACGCCAAGCTCTCGGGCCAGCTGCGTGACCGTCCTGAGCGGGTCAGCCTCGGCCTTGCGCGGAGTTGCTTTGCTGGCGTCCACCGGAGTTACCTATACGTCAACACCTTGCCGCAGATATAGACGATGGACCCCGGCGTGCAAGCCGCGTCTCGAGCCGGCGGCGGCTCAGCGGGGGTCCGCCGGCGCCGCATGCTGCATCGCGGCCTGGCGCATTGCCGCCTGGAACTGCAGCGACGACTGGCCCAAATCCTTGCACAGCGCGGGCACCGTCGTCGCCTGTCGGCTGGCGAGTTCGCCCAGCGTGATCTGGTCGCCGTCGGGCGTCACGGAGAAACCCTGGCGGCCAAGCTCCTGCATCCGAACCGTGGACAGGTTGGAGGACGGCCCGCTCTGCACGGCCTTGCGTTCGGCCGCCACCGCATCGGCCCCCGCCAGGCCGTGGTCGCCGCAGTATTCCAGGATGCCGAGCTGGTTGGCCGAAACCAGCGCCATCTTGGCCGAGGGGGTGAGCTGCGCCCACGCCACCGCCGGCAGGCAGGCCGCCGACAGGACGGCCACGATGGTGCGGGTTGCAGGCACTGGCGGTTCCCTTCGGGGCGAACGGTCGGCTGGCCGGGCTCAGCCCTGCTGGTTGCGCGTTCCGGCCGGCAGCTTGACCGTCAGACCGTCCAGTTCGGGCGTGATCACGATCTGGCAACCGAGCCGGCTCGTCGCCTGCAAGCCGAACGCCAGGTCCAGCATGTCTTCCTCGTCCTCCGTCGCACGGGCCAGGCGGCCGTACCAGGAGGGGTCGACGATCACGTGGCAGGTCGAGCAGGCGAGAGAGCCCTCGCATGCGCCCTCTATGTCGACTCCGTGCTTGTGCGCCACTTCCAGCACCGACAGGCCGAGCGGCGCGTCCACCTCGCGCGCGGTGCCGTCGCGTAGGGTGAAAGTCATCTTGGGCATCGTCTCAAGCCTCTGCTGGGACCGGGTGGGCGCTCGCGCCTGCCGTCAGGCCGCGATACGCCTGGATCAGCTGCGCCGCCGCATGATCCACGTCGGCGGCCGAGGTAAAGCGTCCGATACCGACGCGCAAGCTGGCGTCCGCCTCGGCCCGCGACAGGCCCATCGCGGTCAGCACGTGGCTCGGCGCCACCTCGGCGGAGGTGCAGGCCGACCCGGTCGACAGCGCCACGTCGGGCGCCGCCCGGATCAGGTCCGCCGCGCGCAGTCCCGCCAGCCTCAGGCTGAGGTTGCCGGCGATGCGCGGCGAGAGGGCGGCGTTCTGCGACAGGCCAGGCATGCCCTGGCAAAGCCGCGCGAACAGCCGCTCACGCAGGGCGGCGATGCGGGCCGCGTCGACGGCCATCTGCGCGCGCGCGATCCGGCAGGCCTCGCCGAAGCCCACCGCCAGCGGCGCGGGGACGGTGCCGCTGCGCAACCCCCTCTCCTGCCCGCCGCCGGAGAACAGCGGCGCCAGGCGCACGCGCGGGCGGCGGCGGACGTAGAGCGCGCCAATGCCTTTCGGGCCGTAAAGCTTGTGGGCGCTGATCGAGGCGAGGTGCAGCCCTTGCGCCTGCACATCCATGGCGATCTTGCCGGCAGCCTGGGCGATGTCGGAGTGGAACAGCGCGCCCGCCTGCCGCGCGACCTCGGCCACGCCACCGAGGTCCTGTATCACGCCGGTCTCGTTGTTGACCGCCATGACGCTGACCAGCAGCGTGGGCGTCCGCAACGCGTGGCGCAGTCGCTCGTGGTCCAGCAGCCCGCTCGGCTCGACCGGAAGCACGACCGGCTCGAACCCCTCGCGCGCGAGGTCGCGCACGCTCTCCAGCACGCATTTGTGCTCGGTCGCCAGGGTCACGATGCGGCGTGGGCCGGTGGCGCCGGCGAACCGGGCGGCGCCCTTGATGGCGAGGTTGTTCGACTCGGTGGCGCCCGAGGTGAACACGATCTCGCGGGCTTGCGCGCCGATCAGGGCGGCGACGTCTGCCCGCGCCGCCTCCACCGACTCGGCCGCGCGCCTGCCCGCCGCGTGCTCCGCACTGTGCGGGTTGCCGAACCACTCGCCGAAATAGGGCAGCATGGCGGCAACCACGCTCGGGTCGCACGGCGTGGTCGCCTGGTTGTCGAGATAGACGCTCACGCCGCCGCCATCGCGCGGTGTCCGGCATAGACTTGGATGAAGCGGGCGGCGTCGGCCTCGGTGGCGTTCCAGGGCAGCGAGACGCGTATGGCGCAGCCGGCCAGCTCGCCCAGCCCCATCGCCTCCAGCACGTGGCTGCGCGCCACTTTGCCCGAACTGCAGGCCGCACCGGCCGACACGGCGATGCCGGCCAGGTCCAGGGCGATGACCTGAAGGTCGGCCCGCCTGCCGGGGATCGCGAGGCAGGTGGTGTTCGGCAGCCGCTCCCCGCCGCCGCAGACGACCGCGCCCGGCGGCAGGGAGGCCTCGATGCGGTCGCGCAGCGGGGCAAGTCCCGCCGCGTCGCCCGCGGCCGACAGGGCTGCCGCCATGCCGGCGATCGCGGGAAGCGCCTGGGTTCCGCCGCGCCGGCCACGCTCCTGCCCGCCGCCCGCGATCAGGGCGGGCAGATGCAGGTCGGGCGCCAGCAGCAACGCGCCGGCGCCCTTCGGACCTCCGACCTTGTGGCCAGAGATGGCCAGGCTGTCGGCTGCGAGTTCGGCCATGGCGAACGGGATGCGCCCTGCCGCCTGCACCGCGTCCACGTGCAGCAGCGCGCCGTGGGCGTGGCAGAGTGCTGCGGCCTCGGCGACCGGGTGCAGGACGCCGGTCTCGTTGTTGGCCAGCATCAGGCAGACCAGCGAGGGAGCCTGCCGCACCAGCGCGTGCAGCGCGGCCAGGTCGGCCCGCCCGGACCGGTCGACGGGCAGTATGGCGGCATCGGGTGCCGCCGCGCGCACCGCGTCGTGCTCGGTCGCGCCGACCACCACGCGCCTGCCTGCCGACAGGCCGGCGATCGCCAGGGCGTTGGCCTCCGTGCCGCCGGAGGTGAACACCACGCCGGCCGGCGCCGCGCCGAGTCGCTCGGCCACCTGCGCGCGCGACCTCTCCAGCAGCCCCCGCGCGGCCCGGCCCGCCGCGTGGATCGAGGCCGGGTTGCCGGCAAGCTCCATCGCGGCCAGTGCGGCGTCGCGCGCCTGGGGTCGCAAAGGCTCCGTCGCGTTGGCGTCCAGGTAGATCACCGCCATCATCTGGAGCTAAAACCTCGGAACATGAAGGCCATGCACCGATTTCAGTGTTAACTTGAGTGCGGCCCCGCCTATATCTGGTTCTGGTCTCGAATGACCCGGTGAGTTCACAGGCGTCCGCGTGGTGCTCCCATCCGTCCTATTCAGGTTCGACGCGAGCGAGGCAATGCGCGCGCGGGCCGGTTGCAGTGATTGAAGGGCGCGTCATGCCTCGGCGCCTCGTCTGGAAGAACGAAGAAAATGCCTGAGGTGATGTTCGCCGGCCCGGATGGGCGCCTGGAGGGTCGCTACCACCACAGCAAGGAGAGCGCCGCTCCTCTTGCCCTGATCATGCATCCGCATCCGCTGCACGGCGGCACGATGAACAACCGCATCACCTACACGATGTATCAGAGCTTCCAGAAGCTCGGCTTCTCGGTGATGCGATTCAACTTCCGCGGGGTCGGCCGCAGCCAGGGCCGCTACGACGGCGGCATCGGCGAGATCGGCGACGCGGCCTCGGCACTCGACTGGATGCAGATGGTCAACCCGAGCCATGGCGGCCTGTGGATCGCCGGCTATTCGTTCGGGGCGTTCGTGGGCATGCAGCTGCTGATGCGCCGCCCGGAAGTGTCCGGCTGGGTGTCGGTGGCGCTGCCGGCCGGTCCCTACGATTTCGGGTTCCTGGCGCCCTGCCCGTGCGGCGGCCTGCTGATCCACGGCGACCAGGACGAGCTGGTGCCAGAGCCAGGCGTGCGCAAGCTGGTGGACAAGCTCAACACGCAGAAGAACGTGACGGTCGATTACCGCATCTTCGCCGGCGCCGATCACGTCTTCGCCAATCATGCCGAGCAGGTCGGGGACGCGACCGAGGAGTACGTGAAGAAGGTCCAGGCGCGCAAGACGATGGCCCTGGCCGCCGACTGAGCGCGTCGAGGACCTCTGCCGGAAACAGGCTGGCGCGGGCCGGCGTCGTCCGCTGCACCATCACGGTCGGCCCGATGTGAGAAACCGGAAAACAGGGCCGATGGCTGCAACGTTGACACGACCGCGGCAGTCGGCCCTCCATGTCCGAAACGCGGAGACGCATCGCATGAACAGATTTACCCTGCTCGCCAGTGCAGTGTCAGCCATCGTCAGCGTCTCGGCCCAGGCCGCCGAGAAGACCGCCGGAGCGGGCGGGTGGGGCTTCGACCTGGCCGGCATGGACCGCAGCGTCAAGCCGGGCGAGAACTTCTTCGACTTCACCGACGGCACCGCGGTCAGGAACATCGTCATTCCGGCGGACCGCACCAATTTCGGCAGCTTCGTCGTGCTGACCGACCTTTCGGAAAAGCGGGTCCACGAGATCCTCGACGCAGCGTCGGCGCACGTGGCCGGCGAACCGGCCGATGCGATCGGCAAGGCGGGCGCGCTCTACCACGCGTTCATGGACGAGGCGGCGGCAGACGCGCATGGCGCGGCACCGCTGAAGCCGGAGCTGGCGCAGGTCGCGGCACTGAAGACGCCGGCCGATTTCGCCGCCCTGCAGGGCCAGGCCCAGGGCAGTTTTCATGGCTCGCTGTTCGGCATGACCATCGAGCCGGACGCCAAAGACCCGACCATCTACGCGATCCAGTTGGGCCAGGCGGGCCTCGGCATGCCCGACCGCGACTACTATCTGACTGCCCAGTTCGCCGACAAGAAGGCGAAATACGCCGGTTTCGTGACCAGGATGCTGAGCCTGGCCGGCTGGCCCGACCCGGCGGGCAGCGCGCAGAAGGTGCTGGCCTACGAGCAGAAGATCGCCGAGGCGAGCTGGGCGCGCGCCGACGAGCGCGATCCGGACAAGACCTACAACCCGATGACGCTGGACGAGCTGAAGCAGAACGCCCCCGGCTTCGACTGGCAGGCCTTCTTCCGGTCGGCCGAGCTCGGCACGCCAGGGCGTGTCGTGGTCTCGGAAAAATCGGCAGTGATCAGGATCGCGGCCCTGACCGGCGAGACCCCGATCGACACGCTGCAGGCCTGGGCAGCGTTCCACCTGGCGGTCAACGCGGCGCCGGTGCTGTCCAAGGATTTCGTCAGCACGGCGTTCGAGTTCAACAATCACGAGCTGCAAGGCCAGCCGCAGGAGCGGCCGCGCTGGAAACGCGCGGTGCACGCGGCCGAAACGGCGTTGGGGGAGGCGGTCGGCGAAGCCTACGTCGCGAAATACTATCCGCCCGACGCACAGGCCAAGATGGAGGCGCTGACGCATGACCTGCGGGCCGCCTTCCGCGTGCGGCTCGAGCATAACGACTGGATGGCCCCGCAGACACGGCAGAAAGCGGTCGAGAAGCTGGACGCGTTCGACTTCCAGATCGGCCGGCCGAAGAAGTGGCGCGACTATTCGAGCCTGCGCGTCGACGCGCACGACCTCTACGGCGACGTCGAGCGTGGCAGCGCCTTCGAGTGGGCGTTCCAGCGCGGCCATCTGGGCCATCCGGTCGACCGCGACGAGTGGGACATGACCCCGCAGACGGTGAACGCCTACAACAACCCCGTGTTCAACGAGGTGGTGTTTCCTGCCGCCATCCTGCAGCCGCCATTCTTCAACAAAGACGCCGACCCGGCGATCAATTACGGTGCGATCGGCGGGGTGATCGGCCACGAGATGACGCACGGCTTCGACGACGAGGGCCGCAAGTTCGACGCGCATGGCCGGCTGCACGGCTGGTGGACGGCCGAGGATGCGCGCCGCTTCGATGCGTTGGGCAAGCGTTTCGGCGCCGAATACGCGGCGATGGACGTGCTGCCGGGCGCCCACATCAACCCGGCGCTGACGATGGGCGAGAACATCGCCGATCTCGGCGGGCTCACCCTGGCGCTGGACGCCTATCACGCGTCGCTGCACGGCCAGCCCGCCCCTGTGCTGGACGGCATGACGGGCGACCAGCGCGTGTTCCTGGGCTGGGCACAGGTCTGGCGCGCCAAGGTCCGGCCGGACGCCGCGCGCCAGCGTCTGGTGACCGACCCGCACTCTCCGCCGGTGGCACGGGTGAACGGCCCGGTCCAGAACATCGACGGCTGGTACACGGCATTCGGCGTGCAGCCTGGCCAGGCGATGTATCTGACCCCGGAGCAGCGGGTGAAGATCTGGTAAATAGGCGTCTGGGGTTTCAAACCCCAGCGGGGTCCAGGGGCGTCGTGCGAAGCACGCTAGCGCGTGACGCCCCTGGCCTTTAGGCTGGCGGATCAAGCACCCGCCCCAGCGAAGCCGCCATGTCGGTAGGGATCAGCACGGTGGCGCCGCGCTCCTTGTTCATTTCGTAGAGCAGGTTCATCTGGCGCAGCTGAAGTGCCACCGGGTTGCTGGCGTAGAGCTCGGCTGCGGCCAGCACCTGGCGCGCGATGTCCTGCTCGGCGCTGGCCAGCGTCACCCGCGCGTCGCGCTCCCGCTCGGCCTGGGCCTGCCGGCTCATCGCGTCCTGCAAGCCAGGCGGGATGGTCACGTCGCGGATCTCGACCGCGCGCACGCCAACGCCCCAGTCGCGTGTCTTGGCCGAGATGGTCCTCTGCAGGGCCGCATCGGCCGTCGCCCTGTCGGTCAGTAGGCGCGACAGCTCGATGCTGCCGATCATCTCCCGCAGGCTGGTCTGCGCCACCCGCTCGATCGCCTGGGTGTAGTCGACGATGTTGACCGCCGCGGCTCGTGCATCCTCCACCTGCCAGAAGATGATCGCGTCGACGCTGACCGCGACCGTGTCGCGCGTCAGCGCCTGCTCGGCGGTGATGTTGGCCGTCTGGATGCGCAGGTCGATGATGGTGGCGATGGTGTCGATCGGCCACAGCAGATAGAGGCCGGGTCCCTTGACGGCGTGGAACCGTCCGAGGCGCAGCACGACCGCCCGCCGCCACTCCTGGGTGATGCGGACCGACCGTACGAGCACCAGCAGGGCGACCACGGCCAGCACGATCAGAACCGCGGTGAGATTTCCGTCCATGATGCTCCGTCCGGCAGGTTCGGGGGTGTCCCTCTGCCGGGAAGCGGCTTACGCGCAATGGGCCGGCGCCGCCACGGTTCTGCGGCACGCGAGGGTGACGCAGCCCCCGAAGGCGCCTGCGTCACGCGGAACGGCGCAGGGCGGCGATGATGACGGCGAGACGGTCGGCCGGGCTGCGCGGCCCGGCCTGGCCAGGACGCGCCAGGTCGCGCCGGCCGAGGACGGCCGGCAGCGCCGCCGAGATCCAGGCGCCGCCGCACGGTTCTGCACGGCCCAGCAGGGTGCGCCCAACGGACGCCAGGCCTGCACAGACCGCGCAGACCGCGCGGCCCTGCGGGTCGGCCATGACCATGGCCGCACTCAGCCCGTGGGCGGCCAGGGTTTCGGCCGGCAGCAGACAGCGGCCCTGGCGGGCGAACGCGGCGATGCTGCGAAGCTGCCCCGCCAGGGCGTAGCCCGCGCCGAGCCTGCGGAGGCGGTCGAGCGACTGGGCCGGCGCACCGAGCGCGCGCCCCGCCGCCGCGGCCAGGGAGCCCGCCCCTTGCAGCAGCCAGTCCTGCCAGCCTGACTCTGTGGTGAAATCGTCCTCCACCTCGGCCTCGCGCGCGTCGACCATGGCCAGCAGGTCCGGCGCGTTCAGCCTGCCCTCGGCCAAAGCGAGGCGCAGCGGTGTGGCCACCTCATGCGCGAGGGCGGCGCCCTGCACGATTTCGCGCCACCATTGCAGGCGGATCAGTGCCAGGCCCGGCTCCCGCGTCACCTCGCGCGCCCGCGCCAGCTCGTGGTTGAAGGCGTAGAGCGTCAGCAGCGTGCCGCGATGCGCGGCGGGGGCGAACAGGGCGGTGAAGTAGCGGTCCGGATCGGCGCGGCGCAGCGTCAGGGGAAGTCTGTCGTCCATCGGCCGGATGGATGGCCTCGCCGTCATCGCAGGGCAACCCTGCGGGAACGAACGGCCGGCGCCGCGTTGTGATGCTCAAGTCCGCGTGGGACAGCAGGCCGGCCGCACCGGCCGGCGCGCAACCCGATTGATGGAGTGTGCCGATGGCCTTCGAACTACCGCCCCTACCCTACGAGACGAGCGCGCTGGCCGGCGCGGGCATGTGCCAGGAGACGCTGGAGCTGCATCACGGCAAGCACCACCAGGCCTATGTGACGGCGCTGAACGGCTTCGTCGAAAAGGATTCCTCGCTGCAGGGCAAGAGCCTGGACGAGATCGTCAAGGCGACGGCGCAGACGCCGGGGCCGGTGTTCAACAACGCGGGTCAGCATTGGAACCACATCCTGTTCTGGCAGAACCTGTCCCCCAAGGGCGGCCAGATCCCCGGCAAGCTGCAGGCGAAGATCGAGAGCGACCTGGGCGGCGTGGACAAGTTCAAGGAAGCGTTCAAGCAGGCCGCGATCGGGCAGTTCGGCTCGGGCTGGGCCTGGCTGGTGCTTGGGACCGACGGCAAGCTGTCGGTCACCAAGACGCCGAACGGCAGCAACCCGCTGGCCACCGGCGAGGGAAAGGTGTTGCTCGGCCTCGATGTGTGGGAGCACAGCTACTACCTGGATTTCCGCAACCGCCGCCCGGACTACACGCAGAACTACCTCGACAAGCTCGCCAATTACGAGTTTGCCGAGGCTCAGCTGCAGGCTGCTTGACCCGACACCGTGCCAAGGTTGCGTCGATGTGTCAGGGTGCAGGATGACTGCCTGCACCCCTGTTGTGGAGCGACCCTTGGCCGATTTCTCCTGCGCCTTCGCGTTGCCCGTGATGTGGGCGGAACTGGCGGTCGCGTCGTGGGAGACGGTCTGGCACCGCACCGCGCTGATGGCGACGGGCGCGTGTTCCGACGCAGAGTACAGGCAGATGCTGGATGAGAAGATGAGCGCGGTGCACGCCTCCAGCCTGGCCCTGATGGGCGGGTTGCAGGCCGAGGACGTGCTGAGGCCGTTCCACCTGCGGGCAACCGCGAACGCCAGGCGGCTGCGGCCCGCCTGAGACGTCCGCGCTAGAGCATGTTCCGTTCACTCGCGTTCACTTCCCAGGCTCTAGCTCGTTGTCTTGCGAGCATCTTCACCCGATCAGACGGGTCCGTCTGATCGGGATCTGCTCTAGCTCGCTGTCTTGCGAGCATCTTCACCCGATCAGACGAGTCCGTGTGATCGGGATCTGCTCTAGCTCGTTGTCTTGCGAGCATCTTCACCCGATCAGACGAGTCCGTCTGATCGGGATCTGCTCTAGCGCTTGTCGTTGGCTGCCTCGGGCATCGAGGGCGTGAGCACGGTGGACAGGGTGTCCCGCGCGATCGTCACCCTGACGTTCGGCGCGATCTCCACCTCGATCTCGTTGGCGCCCTCGCGCACCTTCTGCACCACACCCACGATGCCGCCGGCGGTCAGCACGCGGTCGCCGCGCTTCACCGCGGCGATCTGCGCCTTGAGCAGCTTCTGCTGCTGCTGCTGCGGGCGGATCATCAGGAAGTAGAACACCACGAAGATCAGGATCAGCGGCAGGAACTGCATGACCTGCGATCCGGCTATGCCGCCAAGCGCGTCCTGGGCATGCGCGTCGGAGATCAGCGAAAACATGGGCGGGGAGCGTCCTATCGCGGCCAGGCCCGGCAGGTTGCGGGTTGCGGCGCTGCACCATAGTTTCCGCCCCTCCCCCGTCAAGCACAGGCCCGGCACGCCGATGGACACGCAGCTCAATTTGCTCCGGCGGATCGCCGACGCGCTGGACCGCCTGGCGCCGCCGCCGTGTGGCCCGCTCGATCTCGGCGCTGCGGATGCGTTTCTCTGGCAGCCGCCAGGCGGCATGCTGGCGGTGCCGCAGGTGGCGCACGTTCCGCTCGCCATGCTGCGCGGCATCGACCATGCGCGGCAGATATTGCTGGAGAACACGCGGCAGTTTGCGGCCGGGCGCCCGGCGAACAACGCCATGTTGTGGGGTGCGCGCGGCATGGGCAAGTCCAGCCTGGTCAAGGCGGTGCACGCGGCCGTGCTGGACGAGCGGCCGCGCAGCCTGGCGCTGATCGAGATTTTCAGGAGCGACATCGCCAGCCTGCCCGACCTGCTGGCCCGGCTGCGCGGCGCCCCGCGTCGCGCGCTGGTGTTCTGCGACGACCTCTCCTTCGAGCGCGAGGACGCGGACTACAAGGCGCTGAAATCCGTGCTGGATGGCGGTATCGCCGGCAGGCCGGCCAACGTGCTGTTCTACGCGACCAGCAACCGCCGCCACCTGATGCCCCGCGACATGATCGACAACGAGGCGGCGACCGCGATCTCGCCCGGCGAGGCGACCGAGGAGAAGGTTTCGCTGTCGGACCGCTTCGGGCTTTGGCTCGGCTTTCATGGCTGCGACCAGGCGACCTACCTGGCCATGGTGCAGGGCTACGCCTCGGCCTACGGCCTGGATTCGGGGGCGGCGCAGCTGCGGGCCGAAGCCATCGAATGGGCCGCGACCAGGGGCGCGCGTTCGGGACGGGTCGCGTGGCAGTTCGTGCAGGACCTGGCGGGGCGATCCGGCATGGGCGCGGCGTCAACCGGCGTGTAGCACGGCAACGGCAAGCGTGCCGCGAAGTGATGAACTGGCCGTACGGCCTATGCGTGGCCGTCAACGTCTTGCCGCACCAGTTTGCCGATACGGCCAGGCTGCTGGCCGTGGTCAAGGCAGGCTGGCGTCCTCCGGACTTCCAGGCCGCCTCAGCTGCGGCCGGGCGGAACTTGGCCGGCAATGCCAGGTTGCAGCATGCACGCATGGAGGGCTGCAGCGACAATGTCAGACACACAGGGCACCGATGAGGTCGACGGCAACAAGCACGGCGGCGCGCGCGAGCTGATGGACGCCGCCGACCGGGCAGTGGCCGAAGGCGACGATGCCAAGGCCGACACGTTGATCGACCAGGCCTTGCGCACCGACCCTGACGGCCTGGCCGACGCGCTGGACCAGGATCGCGACGCCGCTCCTCTGCCAGGCGACGCTGACATGGCAAGCGACGAGGACGTCGCGGCCATCAGCCGCATGATACAGCCGAAATCCGATGCTCCGTCCCGCGCCGGCATTACGGGGTCAGGCAGCGGCGCGGACGGGATGGACGAGTAGCCCGCGAGAGCATGGTCGGTTCAGACGGAGTCACCTGAACCGACCATGCTCGCCCAATGCAAAAGCAGAGCATGTTCGGTTCGACTTGAACCGAGGATGCTCTACCGGGCGAGCGCCTGCCCGATCCGGCGCAGCAACCGGCGCGCCAGCGCCAGCCGCTCGTCCGGCCCCGCGCTCGGCTGGCGCAGGATCAGGCGAAGCCCCTTGCGCTCCAGGCCTTCCACGTCGGGCGGTTCGGTCCGCATGTCGGCCGCGACTGCGGCGGGCCCCGCCTCCAGCCTGGCCACGCCCAGTTCGCGGCAGCTGCTGCGCAGCTCGGCCTGACCGATCAGATGCCGCAGCGAGTCGGGTAGCGGGCCGAACCGGTCCTCGAGCTCCTCCGTCAGCGCCGTCAGGTCGCCCGGCTGTGCCAGCTTGGCGTGCAGGGCGATGCGGGCGGCCGCGTCGGGCATGTAGTCCTCGGGGATCGCGCAGGGCAGATCCAGCACAGTCTCAGGCCGCCACTCCTCGTCCGGCGCTTCGCCCCGCGCCCGCGCCATGGCCCGACCCAGCAGATAGCGCGCCAACTCCACGCCCAGCAGCTTCACGTGCCCGGCCTGCGTGTCGCCCAGCAAGTCGCCGGCGCCGCGGATGTCGAGGTCGCGCGCTGCAACCGCAAACCCGGCGCCCAGCCCGTCATGCGCGGCCAGCGCCTGCAGACGCTCGGCGGCCGCCTGGCTCGGCGGCGAGGCAGGGTCGGTGAACAGCCAGGCCATGCCGCGCACCCGGCTGCGCCCCACCCTGCCGCGTAGCTGGTGGATCTGCGCCAGGCCGAACAGGTCCGCGTGCCAGATCAGGATCGTGTTGGCGCGCGGGATGTCCAGCCCGGTCTCGATGATGTCCGTGGACAGCAGAACGTCGCCATGCCCCTGCGAAAATCCCACCAGCGCCGCATCCATGGCGTCCGGCTTCATGCGCCCGTGCAACACCACCACGGACAGGTCGGGGACCAGCCCCGCCAGCATCCCGGCAAGCGGCTCCAGCCCGTCGATGCGCGGGCAGACGCAGAAGCTCTGGCCGCCGCGGGCATGCTCGCGCATCAGGGCGGTGCGCAGCACGGCCTCGTCGAACGGCAGCACGGTGGTGCGCACAGGCTGGCGCCGTGCGGGCGGGGTGGTCAGCACCGAGAGCGACTGCAGCCCCGTCAGCGCGCCCTGGAGCGTGCGCGGGATCGGCGTCGCGCTCAGCGTCAGCGTGTGGACGCCGCGGCCGTTCGGGCGGTCCCGGAACGCGGCAAGCGCGGCCTTGGCGCGGGTGCCGAAGCGCTGCTCCTCGTCGACCACCAGCAACGCCAGGTCGGCGAACGCAACGTCCTTGCCGGCCAGCGCCTGCGTGCCGATCACCACGCGCAGGCTGCCATCGGCCAGCCGGTTCCGGATGGCCTTGGCCTCTGCCGGACGGGTCAGGCGGGAGAGCGCCGCCACCTCGATGCCGGCGGCGGCAAAGCGTCTGGAAAAACTGCTCAGGTGCTGCCGCACCAGCACCGTGGTCGGCGCCAGCACCGCGACCTGGCGGCCGGCCAGTGCGACGGCGGCGGCGGCCCGCAGTGCGGCTTCGGTCTTGCCGAACCCGACATCGCCGCAGAGCAGCCGGTCCATCGGATGCGCACGCGCCAGGTCGCCGGCGATGTCGGCGAAAGCCTGCTCCTGGTCGGGCGTCGGGTTGAACGGGAATCCGGCCACGAAGCGGTCCATCTCGCGCCGCGGCGGACGGATGGCCGGGGCGCGCACCCGGGCGCGGGCCTCGCCCTGCCGCACCAGCCCGGCCGCCGTCTCCTCCAGTGTCGCGAGCACCTTGCCCTGGCGCCTGCGCCAGCTCGAGCCGTCGGCACGGTCCAGGCTGACGGTCGGGCCGCTGGCACCGTAGCGCCACACCCGGTCCATCTCCGTGCACGGCACCAGCTTGCGCGCGTCGCCGGCAAATTTCAGCACCAGGCAATCCGCCAACTGGCCGCTCTGCACCGACTCGATGCCGTCCAGCCGCGCCATGCCGTAATCGAGGTGGATGACGATGTCCCCCGGCCGCAGCGCGACATCGAACAGCCCGGCCGCGTCCACGCGCCCGTGCGCCGGCGCCAGCACGTCGTCCGGCCCGATCACCGTGCGTCCGTCGGCAGAGAAGCCGTCGCGTATGCCGGGCGGCATCAATCCCACCGAGCCGGGCGGCAGGGCGAGCAGCGCCGCCCACCCCTCCACCGGCACGCCGTCCAGGTCGAGCGCCCGTGCCAGGCGCGGGCCGGACAGGCCCACACGCTCGCCGTTCGCCAGCCGTACGGCGGCGAACGCCTCGGCCGCCGCCGCCGGGCGACGCTCTGCGCGGAACGCCGGCAGGGGCTCGGCGTCCGGCCAGACCACCGTCTCGCAGCGACGCGAGGCGACGCTGGCCTCCCATTCGGATGAGGACAGGTAAAGCCCCTCGGGCGGCAGCGCGCCGCCGGCGGCGCGGCACAGGGCGATGCGGCTGGCGCGCGCCTCCTCAAGCTGGCCCAGATGCTCGTCCATCCGGTCGGGCGCGTCCGCGTCCAGCGCCAGCGCGGCACCCGGCATCAGAGCGAACACGTCGGTCAGCGGCCCCGCCAGTTCGGGCAGGCGATGCTCCAGCCCGGGCGGCCGCGCGCGGTCCTCGGCGTCCGGCCGGAACACCATTTCGGAGGCCGGACCCACCGTCAGCCTGGGCAGGCTGCCCCGGCTGCGCTGCGTCGCCGGATCGAAGAAATCGAGGCTGGCGACGACGCAATGCGGCTCCTCGCCCTCCAGCCGGATGCGCACCGGGCGGCCGCCATCGCCAGGCACGAGGTCGATCACGCTGCCTTGCGCCGCCGCCTCGCCCGGCTGGTCGGCCTCGTCCAGCATGGCGTAGCCGAGCCGGTCGAATTCCGCGAGCAGGGTCGCGCGGCACACGTCCTGCCCCGTCGCGACGTCGATTGCGTCCAGCGTGGCGGGATCCGGCAGGCGCTGCGCCAGCGCCTCCACCGAGGCGACCAGCAGCCTGGTTCCGCCCGCGGCGAGGATGCGCAGCGCGTCCATGCGCAGGCCCATCACCGCGCGGGACGGGCTGGTACGGTCGAAGGGCAGGCAGTCCCAGCCGGGCAGCAGCACCGGGTGCAGGCCAGGCGCCAGGGCGCGCGACGCGGCAACCAGCCGGGCGGCCTGCGCCTCGCTATGGGCGGCAAGGATCATGCTCCCGTCGCCGATGCCGCCGAGCAGGCGCGCCAGCCCGATCGGCTCGCTCAGCCGCCGTGCCGCCGCCGGGGCCGTGTCGGCGGGGTCCTGCTCAACCAATGCATCCACGTGGGCACCGCGATCGTTGTGGCACCTGCACGCGGCGGCGGCCGATTGGTTCACCCGACCGCCGCCGCCTGGGAACAACGTGATGCAGGACGAACACAACCTCGCCCGCTTCCTTGCCGCACAGGAGGGCGTCTATGCCGACGTGCTGGCCGAGCTGCGATCGGGCCGCAAACGGTCGCACTGGATATGGTTCGTGTTCCCGCAGCTGCTGGGGCTGGGCCGCAGCGAGACGGCGCGTTACTACGGCCTCGGCTCGCTGGACGAAGCGCGCGCCTACGCGGCGCACCCTGTCCTGGGTGAGCGCCTGCTGGCCTGCACGCAGCTGGTCGTCAACCAGGAGCGCAGCCCGGCCGCGGTGTTCGGCTCGCCCGACGACCTGAAATTCCACTCCTCGATGACGCTGTTCGCCCATGCGGCGCCGGGCCAGCCCGCGTTCGCCGGCGCGCTAGCCAAGTTCTTCGACGCCAGGGAGGATGCGGGAACGCGGGCTTTGCTGGCGCGTGGCTGAGACGGCGGCTGGCGGCCGGATTTTCGTCAGGAGATACCGGGATTCCGTCCGAAAGTTGCCGGCCATGTGTCTGGCGGCGGTTGCGCGGCCGGTGGCACCACCCACACCGCCGCGCTCGAGTGACGAGCGCGATGCGGGGAAATGAATCATGATCAGCAGACTGACTTTCGGCCTGGCCGCCATGGCGGTGTCGCACGCCGCACTTGCCCAGCAGGCAGGCACCTATTCCGGCAGCGCCAAGGACGGGTCCAACATCTCGTTCACCATCGGCACGGACACCAACACCGGCGCGTTGCAGGTAACCGGGGTCGGCATCGGCCTGATCGACACCTGCAATCCCGGCGGGTTCACCTACAACACCGGCTGGGGCCTCGGCGGCGACGGCACCGACCTGACCGGCAACACGGGCACCTACACCTCGTCGTTCGGCTACCTGTACGTGACGGCCACCCTGAAGTTCAGCGGTGACGTCCTGACTGGCACCGTGGAAAATGCCACTCCGACGCTCGTCGAGCCCACCTCGGGGAGCGGAGAGCCCAAGAAGGCGGCCTATTGCTCCTCCAAGAAGCAGACCTTCAGGGCGACCCTGCAGAGCGGGAACGCGGCACGAGCCACGGCGCCGCGGGCGACGTTCTACGGCGACGCCAAAGTCAGGTAAGGGCGCCGGGTCAGGCAGGATTGGGGCGGCCGGGTTGCCCGGACGCCTCAGGCTGCTTCCAGCGCGGCCTCGCCCTTGATCGCTTCCACCCGGCGCTCGACCAGGCTCACGATGTGGTCGATCATGCTGGCGCCCTCCACCTGATGGTCGGTGCGGCCGGCGGCGTACACCATGTGCCGCCCGTTGCCGCCGCCGGTCACGCCGAGGTCGGTCATCAGCGCCTCGCCAGGGCCGTTGACCACGCAGCCGATGATCGACAGCGTGACCGGCGTCTCGATGTAGGCCAGCCGCTCCTCCAGCGCCTGGACCGTGCGGATCACGTCGAAGCCCTGGCGCGCGCAGGACGGGCAGGAGATGATCTTCACCCCGCGGTTGCGGATGCCGAGCGCCTTGAGGATCTCCCAGCCAACGCGCACCTCCTCGGCGGGCTCCGCCGACAGCGAGACGCGCACCGTGTCGCCGATGCCGGCCCAGAGCAGGCTGCCGAGCCCGATCGAGCTCTTCACCGTGCCGGTGCGCAGGCCGCCCGCTTCGGTGATGCCGATGTGCAGCGGATGGTCGCACACCTCGGCGAGCTGCTGGTAGGCGGCGACGGCCAGGAACACGTCGGACGCCTTCACGCTGATCTTGAACTCGTGAAAATCATGGTCCTGCAGGATTTTCGCGTGTTCCAGCGCCGATTCGACCAGCGCGTCCGGGTTCGGCTCGCCGTATTTCTCCAGCAGATGCCGCTCCAGCGAGCCGGCGTTGACGCCGATACGGATGGAGCAGTTATGGTCGCGCGCGGCACGGACCACGTCGCGCACGCGCTCGGCGCTGCCGATGTTGCCGGGGTTGATCCGCAGGCAGGCCGCACCCGCCTGGGCCGCCTCGATGGCGCGCTTGTAGTGGAAATGGATGTCGGCCACGACCGGCACGTTCACCTCGCGCACGATCTCCGCCAGTGCCGCGGTGCTCTCCACGTCCGGGCAGGACACGCGCACGATGTCGACGCCCGCGATCTCGGCCAGGCGTATCTGCGCGATGGTCGCAGCCGCGTCCGAGGTAAGCGTGTTGGTCATCGTCTGCACGCTCACCGGCGCGTCGCCGCCCACCGCCACGCGGCCCACATGGATCTGCCTGGAGCGGCGGCGGTCGATCTTCTGGTAGGGACGGTAGTTCATCGGGGGGGGTCCGCCTCGGCGCCGGTCGAGCCCAGCATATAGGGCGGGGTGGGGTAG
>CALMVI010000116.1 GCA_937873095.1 uncultured Acetobacteraceae bacterium
CAAAGCAGATCGAGAGAAGCCTAATTCAGCAAGGCGGGGCTGGCCGGACGCATACTAACATCAGGCGGGCAAAGGCCAGGGCGTTACCCCTGGACGCCATCAAAGGCAAACCTTTGAAAATCTTAGGGAATTGATGGTCTGGGGTTTCAAACCCAGCGGGGTCCAGGGGCGTCGTGCGAAGCACGCTAGCGCATGACGCCTTTGGCCTTTCTCAACAGCTTGCTAAGCCGCTGCCGCCTGCCCCGGTAGCGAGAGCGGAAATAGCGCCTCGTCGCGCACGATCGCCTCGAACGCCGGCTTGGCGAAGTAGAAACCCTGCATGTAGCGCACCCCGACGGCACGCGCGGCCGCGACTTCGGCCGCTCGCTCCACGCCCTCCGCCACGATCTTCACGCCGATCTCGCCGGCCAGCCTTACCATATTGCGCAGGATGGCGAGGCGGGTCGCGTCACGGTCGCAATCCTGCAGGACACCACGGTCGAGCTTGACGATGTCCGGTTTGAGGTCGGCCAGGCGGGTCAGGCCGGAGTAGCCGGTCGCGAAGTCGTCCAGCGCGATCTTGAAACCCTGGCGGCGATACTCGGCGATGATGCGCAACAGATGCGGCGTGTCGGCCACGTCCTCGGTCTCCACGATCTCGAAGGTGAGTCGGTGGGGATCAAAGCCGGTGCGCGCGGCAGCGTCCAGCGTGGCGCGGATGCAGGCGCGTGGCTCGTACACGGCGTTGGGCAGGAAGTTGATGTTGAGCTGCCGGTCCACGCCGAGGCTCGCCGCGAGTTCGATCGCGCGCACGCGGCAAGCCTGATCGAAGGCGTAGCGGTTCTGAGCGTTCACCTGGGAGAGGATGCTGCCCGCTCCCTCCCCGTTCGGACCACGGACCAGGGCCTCGTACGAGTCGATACGTTGCGCCTGCAGGTCCACGATGGGTTGAAAAGCCATGGTGAACGGCGGCAACGCAGGCGCAGACTGGCAGCCCATGCAACGCTGACGATCCTCACTCATGAGCGGCTCCCATCTGTATGGGAAAATCTAGCGGGTCCGGACTAACACGGGCTTAACGCAGACGGCCTCAAAAACCATGAAAAGCGGCAAGCGCCTCCTTTTCTGCAAGACTTTCGCCTGGCTGGGCGTGCCGTCGAAACTCGCTGCCCCTTGCCGTCACGCCGCCTCCCGCTCGCGTTCCGCCCCGTCGCCGAACAGGAACTCGATGTCGCCCGCGTCCAGCCGCCCGAGATCGCCCTCCTCGCGCGCCTCGTCGCCCTCGCTGAACGCGATCGCCGCCAGCTCGGCCTTGCGCGCCTGCAGTTCCAGGATGCGCTCCTCCACCGTATCGGCCGCGATCAGCTTGTAGACGAACACCGATTTGGTCTGGCCGATGCGGTGCGCACGGTCGCTCGCCTGGTCTTCGACCGCCGGGTTCCACCAGGGGTCGTAATGGATCACCGTGTCCGCGCTGGTCAGGTTCAGCCCGCGGCCGCCGGCCTTCAGGCTGATCAGGAACAGCGGCACCTCGCCCGCCTCGAAGCTGCGCACCGGTTCGGCGCGGTCGGCGGTGTCGCCGCGCAGCTCGACGAACGCGATGCCCGCCTCGCGCAGCCTCGGCTTCATCAGGTCGAGCATGGAGGTGAACTGGCTGAACAGCAGGATGCGCCGGCCTTCGGGGATCATCTCGGTGACCATCTCCAGCAGGTCGTCCAGCTTGCTCGACGACTCGATCTCGCGCGCCGACCGCAGCTTCACCAGCCTGGGGTCGCAGCAGGCCTGGCGCAGCTTCAGCAGCGCGTCGAGCACGATGATGCGGCTCTGCGCCAGGCTGCGTTCGGCCAGCTGCTCGCGCACCTTCTCGTACATGGTCACGCGGATGGTCTCGTAGAGTTCGCGCTGGTCCGGCGCCAGCGTGATGCGCCGCAGGATGGTGTGCTTGGGCGGCAGCTCGGTCGCCACCTCGCTCTTGCGGCGGCGCATGATGAACGGCTTGATGCGCCGGGCCAGCTGGACGCGGCGTATCTGGTCGCCGTTCTTCTCGATCGGCGTGCGGAACCGCTTGGTGAAGCCTCTGCGGTCGCCCAGCAGGCCAGGCATCAGGAAGGCGAACTGCGACCACAGCTCCTCGAGGTTGTTCTCGATCGGCGTGCCGCTCAGGCAGATGCGCTGGCGGGCATCGAGCTGGCACACGGCCTTCGTCGCCTTGGCGTCCGGCGACTTGATCGCCTGCGCCTCGTCGAGCACCACGACGTGCCAGTCGCGCGCCTTCATCTCGAGGATGTCGCGCGTCAGCACCGTGTACGTCGTGACCACCACGTGGTAGCGGTCGAGCTGCTCGCGCTTTCGGTGACGGTCTAGCCCGTGCAGCACGATCAGCTTCAGGCCGGGCGCGAACTTGCCGAGCTCGGACGCCCAGTTCGCGATCAGGCTCGTCGGCACCACGATCAGCACCGGGTGCGTCATCCTGCCGCTGGAATGTTCCACCGCGATGTGCGCGATCGTCTGCGCCGTCTTGCCCAGGCCCATGTCGTCGGCCAGGAACGCCCCGAGCCCGCTCGCCATCAGATGCTGCAGCCAGTCCACGCCCTGCTGCTGGTAGGGGCGCAGGCTGCCCTTGAACGCCTCGGGCAGCTCGGCCGCCGGTATCTGCGGGTCGCCGCGGAAACGTTCGGCATAGGCCGCTATCCTGCCCGCATCCTGCCAGCGCGTCAGCAGCAGCTGCTCCAGCTCGATCACCGTCGGCGCCTCGGCCTCCGGCAGCACCAGCGTGTCCTCGCGCGTGTCGGCCGCCTCGATCAGGTCGCCCATGATCGACAGCATGCGCGCGATCCGGTCGGCCGGCAGCTTGACCACCCGCCCGTCCTCCAGCGTGGTGATCAGCTGCCCGCCCACCACATGCGCCGCCTCCATCCCGCCGCGCGCCAGCAGGTTGGACAGCACCGGCAGCAGCGGCACCCGTATGCCGTCCACCTCGATGCCGAAATCCATCGAGAAATTGCCAGGCGTGCCCGCGCCGAGCGCCACATCGGTGATGCGCAGGTCCCACTGCCCGACCTTCTCGACCATGCGGGGCCCGAAATCCCTGTCGATCAGGCTGCGGAAGCCGAGCGATTCGAGCTCTGGCACCCGCTCGGCCACGAAGCGGTGCCAGCGCTCGCCCGCATCCTCGCCGCGGAACACGAACACGCGCCGGCCCCGCGCGGACTTGCCGTCGGACACGCGCATCTGGATGAACCCGTCCTGGCGCAGCGTGTCCAGCGCGGCCGCCTCGGCCTCCACGTTGCGGCGCACGAAGCCCGAGCCGCCAGGGCCGTCGACGCGCACGAACTGCCGCTCGTCGTCGCCGTCGCTCAACGTGCCGCCATAGTCGAAATCCAGGATCAGCGCGTCGATCATCTGCAGGCGGCCGAAATCGTCCGGCGCGCGCATGCGCTGCAGGCGCAGCACGGGCGTCACCGGACGGTCCACGATGGCCCGCTCGCTTTCGGTGGCGACCAGCGTGGACACGCCCTTGACGCGGCCGAGGCGCGGCGGGCGCGGGGTGATCGGCGGCGGCGCGGGCGGGCGCGGCTGGCGCAGCTTCACCCGGCCGACGGCGCCGCTGGCGGCGTCCACGTACCAGGGCCCGGTGTCGCCGACCAGGACCGCCGACCGGGCCGGCAGCCGGGGCGGCTGGCTCGCGTCGAACACGCGCTCCGGCCCGGCGGTCAGACGCTTGCCGGTGGCCGACCAGCGCGCGTTGTCCACCCGCAGCAGGGCGGCGACCAGCGGCGCCACCAGGCCGGCGGCAACGCCCGTGCGGCTCTCCGTGCCCGCGCCGAGCAGGTGGGCCAGCGCCACGGCCGCCTCCCCGCCCGATCCTTCGGCGATGACGCGGGCGGGGGTGGTGGGCTCGATCCTGGCCGTCCGCTCGCCCACCAGGCTGAGGGCGATGAAACAGGCATGCGGCCCGGCCCCAGGCTCCAGGTTGACCAGCAGCCGCTGCGTCTCGGCCGGCGGTGCCGCCTGCAGCGCCTCCAGGAACGTCGCCTGCTCGGCCCGGCGGAACGCCGGGAACCGCTCCAGCGCCGCCAGCGCGGTCGCGGCCAGATGCGGGCAGTTCACCAGCCGGCAGGTGCAGCGGTTCTCGAACACCACGCGGCGCCCCATGGCCACCGGCGTCACCCGCGCGGTGCGTCGGACCGCGCGGTCGTCCACCCGGCCGACGATGGTCTCGCCCTCCACCGACACCTCTGCCGCGCCGATCAGCAGCAGGCTGCGGCCCCTCGTCAGGGTCCTGGACTCGAAGATGCGGCCGAGGTCTTCGGAGGAGAACGGAACGGGCAAGGAAAGCTCGCGTGCGGTGGCCGGGTGTTCTGCTGCGGATTGCGGATGGCCGCAACCGTGAACCGCGAGCGAGCCTTGCGTTTCTGCTGCACCGCACTGTAGGCCGGCGCATGAGCACCCTCCGATGAGCCTCCTCGTGGTGTCCGGCCTCACCCTCCGGATCGGCGGCCGCGTCCTGCTCGAGGGCGCCGACCTCACCGTGGACGCGGGCCGCCGGATCGGCCTGGTCGGGCGGAACGGCGCCGGCAAGTCCACCCTGCTGAAGGCGATCTCGGGCGAGCTCGGCCCCGATGGCGGCGAGATCCGCCTGTCGGCCAGGGCGCGCATGGCGCAGGTCAGGCAGACCGCGCCCTCCGGCCCGCAATCCCTGCTGGACGCGGTGCTGGAGGGCGACCAGGAGCGGTTGCGCCTGCTGGCCGAGGCGGAGCGGGCCGAACGCGGCCACGTCCCGCCCGACCGGGTCTCGGCGATCTGGGAACGGCTGCACGCCATCGACGCGCTGTCGGCCCCCGCCCGTGCGGCCACTATCCTGGCAGGGCTCGGCTTCGATGCCGAAGCCCAGCTGCGCCCGCTGAACGCGTTCTCCGGCGGCTGGCGCATGCGGGTGGCGCTGGCCACCGTGCTGTTCTCGGCGCCAGACCTGCTGCTGCTCGACGAGCCGACCAACCACCTCGACCTGGAAGCGACGATGTGGCTGGAAGGCTGGCTGGCCCGGTTCGCCGGCGCCGCCCTCGTCGTCAGCCACGACCAGGGATTGCTGAACCGGAGCGTGGACTTCATCGCCCATCTCGACCAGCGCCGGCTGCACCTCACCCCCGGCGGCTACGACGAGTTCGTCCGCATCCGCACCGAACAGGCGATGCAGCAGGCCAGGGTGGCGGAGAAGATCCAGGCGCAGCGGGCCCACATGCAATCCTTCGTCGACCGCTTCCGCGCCAGCGCCAGCAAGGCCCGCCAGGCGCAAAGCAGGCTGCGCGCGCTGGAAAAGCTGCCAGCGATCGAGAGCGTGATCGAGGAGCAGGCGACCCGGTTCGCGTTCCCGGAGCCGACGCCGATGCCGCCGCCGATCCTGTCGCTCGACCGTGCGGCCGTGGGCTACGGCGGCGCGCCGGTGCTGAGCGGGCTCAGCGTCAGTTTCCGGATGGGCGACCGGGTGGCCCTGCTCGGCGCCAACGGCAACGGCAAGTCCACCTTCGCCAAGCTGCTGGCCGGGCGCCTGGACCCGCAGCAGGGCGAGCTCCGCCGCCCAGGCAAGCTGCGCGTCGGCTACTTCGCCCAGCACCAGGAAGCCGAGCTCGACCCGCGGGAGACCGCGCTCGACCACATGGCGCGCGCCCTGCCGCAGGCGCCCGCCACCCAGCAGCGCAGCCAGCTCGCCCGCTTCGGCCTGGACCGCGACCGCGCGCTGACGCCCACGCAGAGCCTGTCCGGCGGCGAACGCGCGCGCCTGCTGCTGGCGCTGGCGACGCGCGACGCGCCGCAGCTGCTGATCCTGGACGAGCCGACCAACCACCTCGACATCGATGCGTGCGACGCCCTGGTGCGCGCCCTGAACGCGTATGCCGGCGCGGTGCTGCTGATCACCCACGATCCGCACCTGGTGGAGCTGGTTGCCGACACGCTCTGGATCGTGGATGGCGGCACCGTGTCGCCCTACGAAGGCGACATGGATGACTACCGCGCGCTGCTGCTCAGGCGCGGCAAGCCGGCCCGCGCGGCGGCCGGCCCGAGCCGGAAGGACGAACGCCGCGCCCGCGCGCTGGCCCGGCAGCAGGCATAGGGGAGCGCCTGAACCCGCTGCCCGCCAGGTCCGCGCGGCCGGGATCACCCTGGTTTGGTCCCGCGCCGCCCACCCAGGCGCAGGCGGTGGCCCAGGCGTATGCTGGGCGCCTCCACCGCCAGGTGAAGCAGCGTGGCAAGGGCAGTGCAGGCCGCGGCAGCCGACAGCGCCGCCGCAGGGTAGGACCAATGCCAGGCCATGATCAGGAAGTCGATCACGGCAAAGCCCGCCGCTGCGTGCACCAGGTAGAGCGGGTAGCTGATGGCGGCAAACGCGTCGAGCATGCGAAGCGGCCGGAAACGGGCGCGCGCCGCGTAGCCGGCGGCAAAGACGAGCACGGCGATCCCGAAGCTTGCCGTGTGCGGCGACCAGAACTCCGCCCGGCTGGGGCCCACGCCGTAATCCAGCATGAACAGCGCGCACAGGACCAGCACGCATCCGGCAAACCGGGCGCGCGACAGCGCCCGCCTGTATCGGTAATGGAACAGCGTCCCGATCAGGATGAAGCTTAGATACATGGCCTCGTCGCCCAGCGCCGGCGGCACCGCCCAGCCCGCCCGCCACGCCAGGTTCAGCGCCACCGCGCCCGCCGCCGTGGCCAGCAGGGGCGCCACCCTATGCGCCAGGATGGCCGGGCGCAGCAACGCCGCCAGCAGGTAGAACTTCACCTCGATCGACAGCGTCCAGCTCACCCAGTCCACGCACGGCAGCGACAGCGCGGTGTTGATCAGCAGGGCGTTGGGCAGGTAGATGCGCGCCGGGAACGCCGGCTGGATGTGCCAGTACGCCCCGCTCGCCGCGATCACGGCCCATTGCGCCAGCAGCCCCGCCCAGAAGGTCGGAAATATCCGCAGCGCGCGCCGCAGCAGGAAGGTCGCCGGGCCGACGCCCCGCTGCGAGAACGGAATGACGAAGCCGCTGATCAGGAAGAACGCAGCCACGCCGAATTTCCCGAGGTCGAGCCAGGGCGGGTAGAGATAGGGCAGGATGCGGGGCGCCGGCGTGTCCAGCGGCGGGCTGGCAACCACCCAGGCCACGTCGCGCCGCATGAACTGCACCACCACCGTGTAATGGACCAGCATGACGGCCAGCACGCACAGGCCGCGCAGCTGGTTGGCAAAGACCAGCCGGCCCTGCCCCTCGGACGCCTGACCGCGCCGCGCCTCGACCCCCGGACGCGGCACCGGTAGGATCGAGCCGACCATGCCCAGACGCACCGACATCCACACCATCCTGATCATCGGCGCCGGCCCGATCGTCATCGGCCAGGCCTGCGAGTTCGACTATTCCGGCGCCCAGGCCTGCAAGGCGTTGCGCGCCGAAGGCTACCGCGTGGTCCTGGTCAACTCCAACCCCGCCACCATCATGACCGACCCGGGCCTCGCGGACGCCACCTATGTCGAGCCGATCACCCCCGAGATGGTCGAGAAGATCATCGCGGCCGAACGGCCGGACGCGCTGCTCCCCACCATGGGCGGGCAGACGGCGCTGAACACGGCGATGCAGCTTGCCGCAGCCGGCGTGCTGGAACGCTACGGCGTGGAGCTGATCGGCGCGCGGGCCGAGGTGATCGACCGCGCGGAGGACCGCCTGAAGTTCCGCGACGCGATGAGCGAGATCGGCATCGAATCGCCGCGCAGCTTCATCGCCCACAGCATCGCCGACGCCCGCGACGCGCTGGCCAGGATCGGCCTGCCGGCGGTGATCCGGCCCAGCTTCACGCTGGGCGGCACCGGCGGCGGCATCGCCTACAACCGCGAGGAGTTCGAGGCCATCGCCGCCAGCGGGCTGGCCGCGTCGCCCACCACCGAGGTGCTGATCGAGGAATCGGTGCTCGGCTGGAAGGAATACGAGATGGAGGTGGTGCGCGATTCCGCCGACAACTGCATCATCGTCTGCGCCATCGAGAACGTGGACCCGATGGGCATCCACACCGGCGACAGCATCACCGTCGCCCCCGCCCTCACGCTGACCGACCGCGAATACCAGCGCATGCGCGACGCCAGCATCGCCTGCCTGCGCCGCATCGGCGTGGACACCGGCGGCTCCAACGTGCAGTTCGCGCTCAACCCCGCCGACGGGCGCATGCTGGTCATCGAGATGAACCCGCGCGTCTCGCGCAGCTCGGCACTCGCCTCCAAGGCGACCGGCTTCCCGATCGCCAAGATCGCGGCCAAGCTCGCCGTCGGCTACACGCTGGACGAGCTCGCCAACGACATCACCGGCACCACGCCGGCCAGCTTCGAGCCCGCCATCGACTACGTCGTGGTGAAGATCCCCCGCTTCACCTTCGAAAAGTTTCCAGGCACGCCGGCGCTGCTCTCCACCAGCATGAAGTCGGTGGGCGAAGCCATGTCGATCGGCCGCAACTTCGCCGAGGCGCTGCAGAAGGGCCTGCGCAGCATGGAAACCGGCCTGTCCGGGCTGGACGACGTGGCGCCGCCCGGCGATGGCGGGCACGACGCCTACCGCGCCGCCCTCTCCTCGCCCAAGCCGGACCGCATCCTGATGGCCGCCCAGGCGATCCGCGCCGGCCTGCCGCTCGAGGACGTGTTCTCGGCCTGCCGCTTCGACCCCTGGTTCCTGCGCCAGCTGGAACGCATGGTGCTCGCCGAGCGCAACCTGGCCAGGGATGGCCTGCCGAGGGAGGCAGGCGCGCTCCGCCGCATCAAGGCGATGGGCTTCTCGGACAGGCGCCTCGCCCAGCTCACCGGCCAGGCCGAGCCGGACGTGGCCGCGGCGCGGGACCGCCTGGGCGTGCACCCGGTCTTCAAGCGCATCGACACCTGCGCCGGCGAGTTCGCCTCCGCCACCCCCTACATGTACTCGACCTACGAAGGCGGCTGGGGCCAGCCCGCCTGCGAGGCCGATCCGACCGACCGCGACAAGATCGTCATCCTGGGCGGCGGACCGAACCGCATCGGCCAGGGCATCGAGTTCGACTATTGCTGCGTGCACGCCGCCTACGCGCTACGCGAGGCGGGCTACGAGACCATCATGGTCAACTGCAACCCCGAAACCGTCAGCACCGACTACGACACGTCGGACCGGCTGTATTTCGAGCCGCTGACCGCCGAGGACGTGATCGCGCTGGTCCGCCGCGAGCAGCAGCGCGGCCGCGTGCTGGGCTGCATCGTGCAGTACGGCGGGCAGACGCCGCTCAAGCTCAGCCAGGCGCTGCCGGCGGCCGGCATCCCGGTTCTCGGCACCACGGCCGACGCCATCGACATCGCCGAGGACCGCGAGCGCTTCCAGCGCCTGCTGCAGGCGATCGGGCTGCGGCAGCCGGAAAACGGCCTGGCGCGCACCCCCGAACAGGCAGAGACCATCGCCGACCGCATCGGCTACCCAGTGGTGATCCGCCCCAGCTACGTGCTCGGCGGCCGGGCGATGGAGATCGTGTTCGACCGCGCCCAGCTGCACCGCTACATGCGCGAGGCGGTGCGCGTGTCCGGCAGCAACCCCGTGCTGATCGACCGCTACCTCAACGACGCGGTCGAGGTCGATGTCGACTGCGTCGCCGACGGCCGCACCGTCTACATCGCAGGCGTGATGGAGCACATCGAGGAGGCCGGCATCCATTCCGGCGACAGCGCGTGCTCGCTGCCGCCCTACAGCCTGTCGCCCGCCACGATCCACGAGCTGCATGACCAGACAGAGGCCATCGCCCGCGCGCTGGGCGTGGTCGGCCTGATGAACGTGCAGTTCGCCATCAAGGACGGCGCGATCTACATCCTGGAGGTCAACCCGCGCGCCAGCCGCACCGTGCCCTTCGTGGCCAAGGCGACGGGCGTGCCGATCGCCAAGATCGGCGCGCTGGTGATGGCCGGCGCGGCACTCTCGTCCTTCAAGCTGGACGACACGGCGATCGCGCCGCACGTCGCGGTCAAGGAGGCGGTGTTCCCGTTCGCGCGCTTCCCAGGCGTGGACACCATCCTGGGGCCGGAGATGAAATCCACCGGCGAGGTGATGGGCCTGGACCACAGCTTCGAACGCGCCTTCGCCAAGGCCCAGCTCGGCGCCGGCGTGGTGCTGCCGCGGGCGGGCTGCGTGTTCCTCAGCGTGCGCGACGGCGACAAGGGCGGCCTGCCCGGCCTGGCGCGCCGGCTGACCGAGATGGGCTTCTCGATCACCGCCACCCGCGGCACGGCCGCCCGGATACGCGAGGCAGGGGTCGCGGTGCGCGTGGTCAACAAGGTGCTGGAGGGCCGCCCGCATTGCGTGGACGCGATACGCTCGGGCGAGATCCAGATGGTGGTCAACACCAGCCAGGGCGCCCAGTCCACCGCCGACAGTTTTGATATCCGCCGCAACGCGCTGACCCACGGCGTGCCGCACTACACGACGCTCGCCGGCGCGCGCGCGGCAATCCACGCCATCGGCGCGCTGCGGGCGGGCACGCTGGAGGTGGCGCCGCTGCAATCGTATTTCCGTCACGCTTACTGAGCTGGCCTGACGGCGAATTATCCTAAAGAATTGGGGGTCTGGGGTCTCAGACCCCAGCGGGGTCCAGGGGCAGAGCCCCTGGCCTCCTCCAACCTGCGCAGCACGCCCTGCCGCTGCTCGTCCGTCATCGCGCCCCAGCCCGCGATCTCGTCGAGCGTGCGGCCGCATGCGAGGCAAACCGTCCCCGAAGGGTCGAGCCGGCATTCCTTGCGGCAGGGCGAGGCTGTCATCGGCGGCGCATCGGACGGCGTGCAGGCTCCGGCAAGATCCACCGCTCGGATTCGGGCCCGATAGATGGCCACCTTGCAAGCTCTGGCTAGTCCCGTAAGGTAGCCGCCGCCTTGCAGCGGCGCACCGCGCCCGGCGGCTCGACGCGAGCGTGCTCACCATACGAGCCGGGCGGCCTTCGTGCCGCGCCGGCCGGCTTCTTAGGATACGGCCCTTTGCAGAAATTTCCGATGACCGCCCATGGCCTGCAGCGTCTGGAAGACGAGCTGCGGACGCTGAAGAGCGTGGAGCGGCCGGGCATCATCGCGGCGATCGCGGAGGCGCGCAGCCATGGCGACCTGTCGGAGAACGCCGAGTACCACGCCGCCCGCGAGCGCCAGAGCTTCATCGAGGGCCGCATCCAGGAGCTGGAGGAGGTGGTGGGCGCGGCCGAGGTGATCGATCCCGCCTCCCTGTCCGGCGACAGCATCAAGTTCGGCGCGGAGGTGACCCTGCTGGACGAGGAGACCGAGCGCGAGGCGACCTACCAGATCGTCGGCGTGTACGAGGCCGACATCAAGCTGAAGCGCCTCTCGATCTCCTCGCCGCTCGCCAAGTCGCTGATCGGCAAGAAGAAGGGCGACACCATCTCCGTCCCCGCCCCCGGCGGCGATAGGAGCTACGAAATCCTGAACTTCCGCTTCGCCTGACCGCAAGCCCCCGAACCGGGGGTCTGGGGTTTCAAACCCCAGCGGGGTCCAGGGGCGTCGTGCGAAGCACGCTGGCGCGTGACGCCCCTGGCCTTCAGTCCAAGGAGCACCGCACTGGACGCATCGGCCCCTAGCCTGACCCTGGCCGACGTGCGCGCCGCCGCCAAGCGCGTCCAAGGCCGGATCCTGCGCACGCCCACGGTTCCCGCCCCTATCCTCTCCCGCCTCACCGGGGCGGAGATCACGCTCAAGCTCGACAACCTGCAGGCCGTCGGCTCCTTCAAGGAACGCGGCGCCGCCAACCGCCTCGCCTTGCTCACGCAGGAGGAAAGGCAGCGCGGCGTGGTCGCGATGTCGGCGGGCAATCACGCGCAGGGTGTGGCCAGGCACGCGACCCTGCACGGCGTCGCCTCCACCATCGTGATGCCGCTGTTCACGCCGCTCGCCAAGATCAGCGGCACTGCCGCCTGGGGCGCGCGCGTGGTGCTGCACGGCGACACGCTGGCCGAAGCCGCCGCCCACGCCGCCGATCTGGCCCTGCACGAGGGCATGGTCTTCATCAGCCCCTACGACGACTACGCGGTAATGGCCGGGCAGGGCACGCTGGCCCTGGAGATGGTCGAGGACGGCCCGCCTCTGGACGTGCTGCTGGTGCCGATCGGCGGCGGCGGGCTGATCAGCGGCTGCGCGATCGTCATGGCCGAGCTCAGCCCGCACACCGAGGTGATCGGCGTGCAGGTCGCCCCCTACTCCGCGCTGGCCCAGCGGATGGGCGCGCCGGCGCACGAGATCGGCGGCGCCACCATCGCCGAGGGCATCGCCGTGCGCGACGTGGGGTTCGAGACGCGCAAGATCATCGCCGCCCATGTGAGCGACGTGCTGGTGGCGCCAGAACGCAGCGTTGAGGACGCGATATCCATGCTGGCCGAAGGCGCCAAGGTGGTGGCCGAGGGTGCGGGTGCCGCAGCACTCGCCGGCCTGCTGGCCCATCGCGACCGTTTCGCCGGACGGCGCGTCGGCATGCCGATCTGCGGCGGCAACATCGACGTGCGAATCATGGCCAACGTCCTGCTGCGCGGCCTGCTGCGCGACGGCCGCCTGCTGCGCCTGCGCATGGAGATCCCCGACCGTCCAGGCGTGCTGGCCGACATATCGGCCAGGATCGGCGCGTCCGGCGGCAACATCATCGAGGTCAGCCACCAGCGCCTGTTCGCCTCCCCCAGCGTCCAGTCGGCGCAGCTCGAGGTGATGGTCGAGGCGCGCGACCCCGCGCACGCAGCCGAGATCGAGCGCGCGCTGGCCGAGTCTTACACGGTTCATCGGATATAGGGCTTGAAGGCCAGGGGCGCTGCCCCTGGACCCGGCTGGGGTTTGAAACCCCAGACCCCCACCTTCAAGATATTGGGGTCCGGGGGAACGCCCATGGCCTTTCACTCGCCGGCGCCGCGGGCGTAAGTGAAGTGTTAGCGATATGCCGGCAAGCTGGGAAACCAGCAGATAGGATAGCCGATGCCTGAGGCCGCGCTACCGTTTGACGAAGCCGAACGTCTGCTTTCCCTGACCCGAAGCGGCCTGCTCGAAGGCAGGGCGAACCGGCGCATCAAGGGCGTCACGGAACTGGCAACCCGCGCCCTGAAACGGCCGATGGCCGCGGTGTCGCTGGTGACGGCGGACAAGCAGGTGTTGCGGGGCGCCATACGCATGCCGACGGCGCCCACGCCGCGGGCGCACTCGTTCTGCGCGCACGCCATCCTGCAGCCCGACCGGCCGCTGATCGTGGAAAACGCGCAGGAAGACCGGCGCTTCGCAAACTATCCCCAGGTGACCGACCCGAAATTCCGCCTGCGCTTCTACGCAGGCATGCCGCTGCGCCTTCCGGACGGGCATGCGGCCGGCGTGCTCTGCGCCCTGGACCAGGTGCCGGGAACCCTCTCGGACTTCCAGATCGCCATCCTGCGCGAGCTGGCCGAAACGGTCGAGGACATCTTCGCCGAGCAGGCTCCCGCTGCCGGTGAGCGTCTGACGCTGCTGCAGGAACTGCGCCGCGCCGCCAGCGCCGGCGACTTCACCCTGCAATGGCAGCCGATCGCCAGGGCACGCGACCTTCAGGTCCATGGCCACGAAGCGCTGGTCCGCTGGACCCGGCCCGGCGGCGTGCCGGCCAGGCCGGACGATTTCATCCCTCTGGCAGAACGCTCCGGCCTGATCGGCCGTATCGACCGCGCGGTTCTCTGGGCGGCCTGCACCGAAATGGCATCCCTCCCGGACGAGCGGCGTCTGTCGGTCAACGTGTCCGCCCGCTGGTTCGGGCTCGCGCGCCCGCGGCTGCCTGGCCTGATCGCCCAGGTGCTCGCCAGCACGGGCCTGTCCCCCGACCGCCTGACGATCGAGCTGACCGAGCGCGTGATCGTCGACAACCCCGACCGGGCGCTGTGGGAACTGCGCGACCTCAAGGCCATCGGCGTCCGTCTGGCGCTCGACGATTTCGGCACCGGCTACTCGTCGCTGAGCTATCTCGAGGCCTACCCGTTCGACATCGTCAAGCTGGACAAGACGTTCGTGCGCGGCCTCGGCGCCAACGAACGGTCCGAAGCCGTGGTCAAGGCGGTCATACGGCTCGGCCACGACCTCGGCATGATGCTGTGCGCCGAAGGCGTGGAAACCGAACGCCAGCTCGAATTTCTGCGCATCCACGATTGCGACCTGGTGCAGGGCTACCTGCTTGGCCGGCCGGGCCGGATCAGGCCGTGAGCATCCACGCCCTCACCCCGAAAGCGGCAGGGCGATGCTCTCCAGCGACTGTCCCTCCGCATCGATCCCGAGCCAGACCTCCACGGCCGCCGCAACCAGCATCAGCAGCGCCGCAGCCTCGTACCCCCAGGCAACCGTGCGCACGCCCATCTCGATCAGGTGGCCGAACAGCCAGGGCGCCCCTACCCCGCCCACCAGGGTGCCCAGCGCGTAGAACATCGCGATCGCCAAGGCCCGTGTCTCCAGCGGAAAGATCTCGCTCGCCGTCAGGTATGCCGAACTCGCCGCGGCCGAGGCCACGAAGAACACCCCCACCCAGCACGCCGTCTGCGTCCACCCGTCCAGGATCCCCGCGTGGAACGCCCACCCCGTCGCCGCCATCAGCAGCCCGGACAGCCCGTACGTGCCGGCGATCATCCGCCGCCGCCCCACCGTGTCGAACAGGTGGCCGAGCAGCAGCGGCCCCATCAAGTTGCCCAGCGCCAGAGGCAGCACGTACACGCCGATGTCCTGCGCCGGCACGTGATAGGCGCGGGTCAGCACCAGGCCGTAGGTGAAGAACACCGCGTTGAACAGGAAAGCCTGCGCCGCCATCAGCGTGAACGCCAGCAGGCTGCGCCACTTGTAGGCGCCGACCATGGCGGAAAAGATCAGCCCGAAACCGAACGATGTCTGCGGATGGATGGTCAGCCTGCCCGCCGGCGGCAACAACGCGCCCCCGCCCGTTGCCTGCACGCGCCGCTCCACCTCGGCCACCGTCCGCTCACCCTCCTCGTTGCGGCCATGCGTCACCAGCCAGCGCGGGCTCTCCGGCACGAACCGCCGCAGCGCCAGCACGCCCAGCCCAAGCA
>CALMVI010000117.1 GCA_937873095.1 uncultured Acetobacteraceae bacterium
GCCGGCGGGCGGGCCGGCGATGCGGACCGAGTGAGCGCGCCGCCGGTCGGGCCGTTTGCAAAATAATCACGTTTCCGCGCGACGATGCAGTTTGCGTGGCGCAACCATGTGCTGCGGCAACCTAGCCCCTCGCCGGGCATTGAGGTCCCATGGCGCCGGAGGATGAGAAGATGCAGGCAATGGCCGCCGAGACCGGGACGCTCCGCCCCGGTCAGGACGCATGCGCCCTGGACGTGTGGCTGCACCGGGCGCTGGCCGCGCGGTTCAATGCCACTCTCGACGAGGCGCTGCCGGCCGAACTGACGGCGCTGCTGAGCGTCCCGCATTAGGGTTCGGCAGATCATCGCCGCCATGGCGGCTGGCTGACGGCGGCCTGGCCGGTGCGCGCCGTTGCCGTGCAGTGCGAGCCTGGGGCGGTGAAGGCCGACAACATCGCCATGCTGGACCGGCTGCTCGGACCGTCGGTGAGCGGCCCCGCCTTGGTCAGCCTGCCGGAAATGTGGACCTGCCTGGGAGCCGACAGGGCGACCAAGCTGGCCGAAAGCGAGGCGCTGCCGCCACCCGGCGCGCCGGCGGCGGCTGCGGCGGCCGGTCCCGCCTACCGGTTTCTCAGCGAGACCGCGCGCCGTCTCGGCATCGTCCTGCATGGCGGCTCGATCGGGGAGCGCGAGGGCGAGACGCTGTTCAACACCACCCTGGTGTTCGGGCCCGACGGCGGGGAGCTCGGCCGCTACCGCAAGATCCACCTGTTCGACGTGGTGACGCCGTCCGGCCAGGGCTACCGCGAAAGCAGCCTGTTCGGCGCAGGAGACAGGGTGGTGGCCTGCCCTGCCCCGTCCGCCGAGGGCCCGCTGACCCTGGGGCTGTCGATCTGCTACGACATCCGCTTCCCCGAGCTGTTCCTGGCGCTGCGCCGGGCCGGCGCCGACGTGATCCTGGTGCCCTCGGCCTTCACCATGGAAACCGGGCGCGACCATTGGGAGGTGCTGCTGCGCGCGCGGGCGATCGAGACGCAGTGCTGGATCGTCGCCGCGGCGACGGTCGGCACCCATCGGGACGGGGCAGGACGTGCGCGCGAAACCTACGGTCACAGCCTGGTCTGCGATCCCTGGGGCGAGGTCAAGGCATGCCTGCCGTCCGGGACGGGTCTGGTGCAGGCCGAGCTCGACGCGGCGGTGACCGATCGCGTGCGCGCGGCGATGCCGGTGCTGGCGCATCGCCAGCTTGCATGACAGGGTGCACAGCCATGGCATCCAGCCGGTCCAAGGGCGATGACGCCGCCTGACTCCCTGCCTGCCCAGGCGAGGCAGAAGCTTCGGTCCGTCGACCGCATCTGCGTTCTGGCCGCGCCCACGCTGCTCGCGCAGGAAAGCAGGGCCAGGCTGGTGGCGCGGTTCGGCGACAGCCCGTTCGACACCGCGGACGTGGTCGTCTGCCTCGGCGGCGACGGTTTCATGCTCGAGACGCTGCACCGCACCCTGCCCCGCGATGTGCCGGTGTACGGCATGAACTGCGGCTCAGTCGGCTTCCTGATGAACGCGTTCCTGGAAGACGACCTGCCGGACCGGCTGGCCCGCAGCCAGGACGTGGTCCTGCACCCGCTGCGCATGCACGCCGTGACCAGCTCCGGCGTAGTCGAGGAGGCGCTGGCGCTGAACGAGGTTTCCCTGCTGCGCCAGATGCGCCAGACGGCCAAGATACGGATCACCATCGACGGGCGGGTCAGGCTGCCCGAGCTGGTGTGCGACGGGGTGCTGGTCGCGACGCCGGCCGGGTCGACCGCCTACAACCTTTCGGCGCACGGGCCGATCGTGCCGCTATCGGCCAACCTGCTGCCGTTGACGCCGATCAGCGCGTTCCGGCCGCGGCGCTGGCGCGGGGCGCTGCTGCCGAGCACCGCGGACGTGATGTTCGAGATCCTGGAGGGCGACAAGCGGCCGGTCTCGGCGGTTGCCGACTTCACCGAGGTGCGCGACGTGGCCTCCGTCGCGGTCAGCGAGGACAGGAGCGTTCGGACCACGATGCTTTTCGATCCCGAACAGGGCCTGTCGGAGCGCATCATCGCCGAGCAGTTCACGGTGTGAGCAGCCGGCGCGCGATGGCCCCCGCGATGGCCGCAGCCTTCCTGCTGGGCGGCGCCTCGCCCGGCCGGTGCGCAGGCCCTCCGGCAGCCCCGACCTGGTTCGTGCCCCCGCCGCCGCATGGCGGTCTGGCGACCGCGGTGAAGCATAGCTATGGCAGCTACGACGAGGTGACGGTGACTGCGGCGCGCCGGCCGACACAGCGCAACCCGCATGGCGAGGAGACACGCGACTTCCAGCCGGCGCACTCGGATGCTGCAAGCCCGGATCCGCAGCCTACGACCCCGAGCGGCTACTGTTCCTCGGCCTACCAGACGGTCGCGGGACAGGCGGCGACGGGTGCGGACATGATCGGCATGGGCAGCGGGCACTGCTAGTGACGGCGTGACTCGGGGGATGCCACGAAAGTCGACACGGGGGCGGACGGGAACGCCGCGCCCGTGACGGCGGCGGGGTCAGGCGGCGGCGCTGAGACTGTCGGCCTGGTGCAGGCTGGCCGCCGAGAGGGCTGCCTGGCTGTTCGGGTCGCGCATCATGTATCCCCTGCCCCACACGGTGCCGATCAGGCTGCCCGCGCCCGCCTGCGCCAGCTTCTTGCGCAGCTTGCAGATGAAGACGTCGATGATCTTCATCTCAGGCTCGTCGATGCCGCCGTACAGGTGGCTCAGGAAAGCCTCCTTGGTCAGCACCATGCCGCGGCGCAGGACCAGCAATTCGAGGATGGCGTATTCCTTGCCCGTCAGGTGAACGGGCTGGCCGTCGGCCTCCACCTCGCGGCTGTCGAGGTTGAGCTGCAGGTTGCCGATCCGCAGGACGGGCTGGCTGTAGCCCTTGCTGCGGCGGATCACCGCCTGGATGCGCGCGACCAGCTCGTCCTTGTCGAACGGCTTGGTGATGTAGTCGTCCGCACCCATGCCGAAGCCTTTCACCTTGGCGTTCGGGCGGTTCAGGCCGGACAGGATCAGGACCGGCGTCTCCACCCGGCCGGCCCGCATGCGGCGCACGACCTCGTACCCCTCCATGTCCGGCAGGATGAGGTCGAGCACGACGATGTCGTAGTCGTAACGACGGACGAGTTCGAGCGCCTCCTCCCCGGTGTCGGTCTGGTCGACGACCGCGCCGTGGCTGCTGAGCATGATGGTGATCGCCTTGGACGCGCTCGCCTCGTCTTCGACTAGCAGAACCCGCATTGCCAACTCCCGTTTCGATACGATACCAGATACCACCATGACGTGTGGCAAGCCATAATTTTTTCACATATTCGTGAAATTATTTCGGGGCGGACAGCCCTTTTGACCGGAAACCTGAACAAGTCGTCTAGGGAAATGGTGCAGACCCGGTTGCTTTTGAGAGGAGTCCAGGATTATAGACGTGTCACTTTCATGCGCGAACCTGGCCGAAATCGCTCCTTTCAGCGTGCGGGGGCGGGTCCAGTCCGTGTCGCCGCTCTCGGTCGAAATCAGCGGCCTGACGCCGTTCGCCGCGATGGGCGACCGAGTGAGAATCCAGGGCAAGGATGGCGCCTTCACCCTTGCCGAGGTGGTCGGCACGCAGGACGGGCGGCTGCGCGCGGCGCCGTTCGGCCAGACGCAGGGGTTGGGGGCGGG
>CALMVI010000118.1 GCA_937873095.1 uncultured Acetobacteraceae bacterium
ACGGATATAGGGAATCCGGCTATTACAAGGGCGGAAGAGCGAAGCGACCTCCGCCGTCTTTGCCACTGTGACGGACGTCGCTTCGCTCCTCCGTCCTACGTCAGGGAAGGAAGCGCACCAGCAACGGTACGATGACTGCGGTCGCGATGCCGTTCAGCCCGACGGCCACGCCCGCGAAGGTGCCGGCCAGTTCGTCCACCTGGAACGCGCGCGCGGTGCCGAGACCGTGCGCGGCCAGCCCGACCGCGAAGCCGCGCGCGCGAAAGTCGCGCACGCCCATCGCGTTCAGCAGCGGCGTCGCCACGACAGCACCCACGATGCCGGTGCAGATCACCAGCACGGCGGTCAGGGAGGGCGAACCGCCGATGCGTTCGGACACGCCCATGGCGATCGGCGTCGTCACCGATTTGGGCGCCAACGAGAGCAGGGTCTGCCGCGAGCCGCCCAGCGCCCAGGCGATCGCCATTGCCGACCCTGCCGCGGTCAGGGAGCCGGCGACCAGGGCGGCCGCGATCGGCAGCCAGGCCCGGCCGACCAGGTGGCGGTTGCGGAACAGCGGCACGGCGAGCGCCACCGTCGCCGGGCCCAGCAGGAAGTGCACGAACTGCGCGCCGCCGAAGTAGGTGGCGTAGCTCGTGCCGGTCGACAGCAGCACGGCCACCAGCAGGGCGACGGCGATGGCGACCGCGTTGACCGCCGGCGCCCGCCCGGCGCGCAGGTGCAGCCACACGCCCGCCGCGTACGCCGCCAGCGTCGCCGTCAGCCACAGCAGCGGCTGGGCGTGCAGGTAGACCCACACCCCGGCCAGCGCGGTGTGCCCGGTCTGGATCACGGCCGCCTGACCAGCCGGTCCACGCCCCGGAACACCGCGGCCGTGACGCCGATCGTCAGCAGCGTGGAACCGACCAGGGACGCGCCGAGCGGCAGCCACTCGCGGGCGATCCTGGCGCCGTTGGCCATCACGCCGACGGCTGCCGGCACGAAAAACAGGCTGAGATGGCGCAGCAGGGTGTCGGCCGCCTGTTCGAGGTCTTTGGAGACCGCGCCGCGCCAGATCAGGAACCCGGCCAGCATCACCATGCCGAGCACCGGCCCGGGGACCGGCAGGCGCAGCGCCTGGGACGCCGCCTCGCCCAGGAGCTGGAACAGCAGCAGACCGAGCAGGGCGTCGATCAACGGGCGCGCTACTGCGCGGCGATCGCGGGGGACGACGCGGCCAGCCGGCGCGTCTTCAGCTCGGCGGCGACGAGGAACGCGAGTTCCAGCGACTGCTCGGCGTTCAGCCGCGGGTCGCAGAACGTTTCGTAGCGCTGGGCGAGGTCGGCCTCGGTCAGGCGGTGCGCGCCGCCGACGCATTCGGTCACCGGCTGCCCGGTCATTTCCACGTGCACGCCGCCCGGGCGCGCGCCTTCCTCGGCGAACACGTCGAAGAAGCCGCGCATCTCCGAGAGGATCGAGTCGAAATTGCGGGTCTTGACGTTGTGCGCCGTGCTGACCGTGTTGCCGTGCATCGGGTCGCACAGCCAGACGACGCGGCGCCCGTGCCGGCGCACCGCGCGCAGCAGCGGCGTCAGGTGCGTGCGCACGCGGTCCGCCCCCATGCGGCTGATCAGCGTCAGCCGCCCCGGCTCATCATCGGGATGCAGGATGTCGATCAGCCGCAGCACGTCGTCGGCGGGCGTGGTGGGGCCGAGCTTGATTCCGATCGGGTTGCGCAGGCCGCGCAGGAACTCGACATGCGCGCCGTCCACCTGGCGCGTACGGTCGCCGACCCAGAGGAAGTTGGCGCTGCACCCGTACCAGTCGCCGCTGGTGCTGTCGACGCGGGTCAGCGCCTGCTCGTAGGGGAGCAGCAGCGCCTCGTGACCGGTGTAGAACTCCGTCTCGCGTATCTGCGCCGTGTTGCCGCTGCCAATGCCGCAGGCCGCCATGAAGCCCAGCGTCTCGTCGATGCGGGCGGCCAGGTCCTGGTAGCGCGCAGCCAGGGGAGAGCGCGCGACGAAGTCCAGGTTCCAGCGATGCACCTGATGGAGGTCGGCATAGCCGCCGCCGGCGAACGCGCGCAGCAGGTTCATCCGCCCCGCCGACTGGAAATATGCGGTCTCCATGCGCGCCGGATCGGGCGTGCGGGCCGCCGCCGTGGGTTCAGGCCCGTTGATGATGTCGCCCCGATAGCTCGGCAGGACCACGCCCGCGACCGTCTCGGTATCGGACGAGCGCGGCTTGGCGAACTGCCCCGCCATGCGGCCGATCTTGATCACCGGCACCGTGGCGCCGAAGGTCAGCACGACGGCCATCTGCAGCAGCACGCGGAACGTGTCGCGCACGGAATTGGCGTTGAAGTCGGCAAAGCTTTCGGCGCAATCGCCGCCCTGCAGCACGAAGGCGCGTCCCTCGGCGGCCATGGCCAGAGACGACTTCAGCCGTCGCGCCTCGCCCGCGAAGACCAGCGGCGGGTAGCCGTGCAGACGCGCCTCTGCCGCGGCGAGGCGGGCCGCATCGGGGTAGGTTGGCGCCTGCTGGATGGGCCGGCTGCGCCAGCTCTGCGGCGTCCAGTCTTGCACGTGCATCGGCGGTCGGTCCTGGGTCCGGCCGTTTCGTACGGTTTGGCCGGACGGGACGCAAGCGCCAAAGCGGCAGTTCTGTGCCGTGCGGGGCACAGCAGAGCGACAACCCGGCGCCGAGCGCGCCGCGGGCGGCGATTGACGGGCCGGCGTCCGGCACGGCAGCGTGCGTGCACTGACCGTTGGGGACCGTTCATGACCTGCTTCCGCCTGCTGCTCGGCGCTGCCATCGGATTTGGCGCGATGCCCGCCTGGGCCGCGCCGCTCGCGGTCGGATCGGGCAACGAGGCGGTGATCGAGCCGGGTGTTTCCCACCCGGACGAGGCGCCCTGCACGGTGCCGCTGGTGACCCGGGGGACGTTCGGCGCGAACGCCATCGGCTACGCATACGCGCCGCCCGCCGCCTGCCCGGGGCCATGGGCGAAGGTGGTGCTGAGCATGGATTTCTCGCTCAACCAGGGGCGCCAGTTCGACCGCAGCGGGCAGCTATTCCTGGCGGGCGTGCCGCTGTGGTTCGGCACCACGGCCGAGCCGCGCGCGACACTTTCGCCGCGCTGGACCTTCGAGAAGGACGTGACCGACTACACGGCCCTGTTCACCACGGCGCAGACCGGCGTGCTGCAGGTCCCCAACTACCAGAGCTCGGTCTACACCAGCACCATCACGGCCAGCGCCACGCTGCTGTTCTACCCGGCGACCGCGTCCGCGCCGGCGCCCGCGACCGCCGATGTGGTGCTGCCGCTGCCGGCGGGCGGGGGCCTGGCGACGCTGAACACCGGCGCCGACCAGCTGTCCATCACCACGGCCCTGCCCACGAACATCCTGCGCGCGACCCTCGACCTCTATCTGCAGGGTCAGATCGGCGACGAGTTCTGGTATTTCTGCGTGCCGTCTGCGCTGGCGGCCGAGTTGGAGAGCTGCGGCAACACGGCGTTCCGAGAGGGCGAAATCTCTGTCGACGGCACGCCGGCCGGTGTGGCGCCGATCTATCCGTGGATCTTCACCGGCGGCATCGACCCTTATCTGTGGCAGCCGATCCCCGGCGTGCAGACCTTCGACTTCGAGGCGTTCCATGCCGATCTGTCGCCGTTTGCCGGCGTGCTGAGCAACGGGGCGACGCATACGGTGGCGACAACGGTGTTCAACGCGAACGGCTACTTCTCCGCAACCGGGGCGCTGCGCCTGTTCCTGGACCACGGCGTGACGCAGGTGTCAGGCGGCATCACGCGCAACACGCTCGCGGCACCCGCCCCCGTGGTGAAGCAGGATGTCGCGACCGTGGCGGGGGTGAGTTCGGGCACGATCAAGACCAGCAGCACGCGTGATTTCACCATCGTCGGCACGGTGACGGGCTCGGCCGGCACGACGGTGAACACGGTGCAGCAGACGACGCAGTTCACCAACGACCAGAAGCTGTCGGTCTCCGCGTCGGGCGCGCAGGATTTGCAGGTGGCGACACAGACCACCGACACCACCGTGACCTCGACCGCGCGGGGTGCCGCGAACACGCAGCAGACGCAGACGCTGCATTACCCGCTCAGCGTGTTCTACAATTTCGAAACCGGGAAAAGCGGCAATTCGACGCAGGTGACCCGGGTGAACCAGCAATATCTCAGCACGGTGGTTCAGGAGGCCGGCGGATCGCCGGTGAGCCAGGACGAGCTGACCGACGCAATCGCGGCCGCCGACACGCTGTTCTTCAACAGCAGCTTCCAGGTGACGGGCCACAAGAGCCAGTCTGAGACGGCGACGTTCGCGCATACGGGGACGGTGGCGCCGTGTTTCAAGCGCACGCTGGTGTCCACGTTCAACGTGCTGACAGCCGTGCAGACGGGGTGTTAAGACCGCATCCGAGAATTCACCTCGTAGGGCGGAAGAGCGCAGCGAAATCCGCCGCTGACGCGCGGGACGGCGGATGTCGCTACGCTCTTCCGCCCTACATGCTATATGCTGCGTGCTGAACCGCATCCCCTGATCCGGACCGGCGCTGCACGCGGCGTGGTTCATACCGAACCGGACTCTGCCTACCCCGTCTGACAGGTCTGACACCAGTAGAGCGTTCGTCCGCCGAGCTTCTCTGACGACACTGCGGTCCTGCAGACGTGACACGGTTTGCCGCCGCGGTGCGCGACGTAGACTGCGTCGCCGCGCCGCGGAGCGCCGGTCTTGCGCGCGCGGTGCTGCGGCTCGGTGGTGACGATGCGGCCGGTTTTCACCCCGTCCTGCAGCAACACGGCCAGATCGCCCCAAAGTGCTGCCCAAACCTCCTCGGAGAGCGAACGGCCGGGCCGATGCGGCTCCAGACGCGCGCGGAACAGCAGCTCGGCACGGTAGATGTTACCGATGCCCGCAATGATGTCCTGCCGCATCAGCAGCAGCGCCAGCGACGTGCGGGAGGCGTGCAGCTTGGCGTAGGCGCGCGCGGGGTCAGCGTCCGCACGCAACGGGTCCTCGCCCAGCCGCGCCATCGCCGCGAGTTTTTCCTCGGTGGAGATCACCTCGCACGCCGTGGGGCCGCTCAAATCGGCAACATGTGCCTTTGTCAGCAGGCGCAGCCGCACCGCGCCAGCCGGAGCCGGCGGAAACGCCGCGTCGGTCTCTGCCTTGCGCGTCCTGCGGCCGATACCGCGAAGGCCGGCGCCGCCGAAGCGCCACATGCCGTAGAGGCCGAGATGCACGCGCAGCCAGACATCGCCGGAAAACGCCAGGAACATCTGCTTGCCGTGCGCCTCGGCGGCCAGCAGCACGCGCCCATCCAGCCGCGCCGCGCCCTCGGCGAAGCGGCCCTGGGGGCTGCTGGCCTGCACGCGCTTGCCGATAAATTGGGCGTTGAAGGCGTTGGCAAGGCGGTGGACGGTGTGGCCTTCAGGCAAGGGAAGCAGTCCTTTTTTGCAAAAAAGGCTTTGCTTCTTACTCGGCCGCCGCAGCCACCCCCGCAACCCGCGTGCGCGTACGCAACGTTACCCATTCCTCCGCCGATGTCGGATGGATTCCGATCGTGCGGTCGAAATCCGCCTTGGTGGCGCCTGCGGTCATCGCGATGCCGATGGCCTGCATCATCTCGGCAGCGTCGTCGCCCATCATGTGCGCGCCGACCACACGCTGGCTGGCCTGATCGACGACCAGCTTCATCAGCGTGCGCTGGTTGCGGCCGGTAATGACGTGGCGCATCGGCAGGAACCTCGTCAGGTAGACGTCCACCGGGCCGAGCTCGGCCGCCTGCTCCTCCGACAGGCCGCACGTTCCGATGGGCGGCATGGAGAACACCGCGGTCGGCACGGCCTGCATCGACCAGCTTCGCACCGTCCTGCCGAACAGGCGGTCCGCCAGGTGATGCCCTTCCGCGATGGCGACAGGCGTCAGGTTCATCTTGTTCGACACGTCGCCGATGGCGAAGATGTTTGGCTGGCTCGAAACGTTCTGCGCGTTGACCGCCACGGCGCCATTTGCCGCCAGCTTGACGCCCGCACGCTCCAGGCCAAGCTCCTTGGTGTTGGGCACGCGACCGACAGCGAAGAACACCAGGTCGCTGTCGAACTGACGCCCATCCGTCAGGTGCAGCCTTCGGCTCCCGTCCGGCATGAGCTCCAGCCGGTGCAGCAGGACGCTGGGATGCAGCCTGATGCCGTGCTCCTGCAAGTTCTCAACAAGCGCCTCGCGTATGTCGTCGTCAAACCCGCGCAGCGGGGAACGCTGGCGATACAGCAGGTCGACCTCGGCGCCCAGGCCGTGGAAGATGCCGGCAAACTCGACGCCGATGTAGCCGCCGCCCACCATAGTCACCCGCTTGGGGCAGGCCGGCAACGAAAACGCCTGGTCCGATACGATCCCGTGCTCGGCGCCCTCGATCTCGGGCCAGGACGGGTGCCCGCCGACCGCGATCACGATGCGCTCGGCGGTCATCGTGCGATCCCCGACCTGCAATGTGTGCGGGTCCAGAAACGTCGCGCGGTCGAAGAACCAGGTGACGCCCGCGTTTTCCAGCAGCTTGACGTAGATCCCGTTCAGGCGCCGGATCTCCGTGTCCTTGGCCGCCATCAGCGCCGCCCAGTCGTGCTTGCCGGGCTGGGTGTTCCACCCGAAGCCGTGACTGTCCCTGGCCCAGCCAGCGTATTCGGCCGCCTGCACCATCAGCTTCTTGGGCACGCAGCCGACGTTGACGCAGGTGCCTCCCCAATGCTGTTCCTCGGCAATGGCGACCTTTGCGCCATGGGACGCGGCGATGCGCGCGCAACGAACGCCGCCGGAGCCGCCGCCGATGACGAAAAGATCGTAGTCCATCGCGCAATCCTTGGAGTCGGTTGGTGCAACCGGAGTTGCTAGTTCGGAAGTGAGTACTGCAGGGCGTAGTGGTGGACTCCGCCTTCCTGCGTGATGCGCATGCTTCCGCTCAGGCCTTGCAACCCTTCGGTTCCGGAATCTGGCACGATGTCGATCTTGGCTGACTGGGAGCCGCCCTGCATCGTTCCGCTATGCTGCAGCACGAACGATCCATGCCGGCCGCCAAGCGTTCCGATCACTCGCTCCATCGCCACGTATCCGGCCGAACCGGCTGTCGCCGTGCGCAATGCCAGCATCTGGCCGGTGCTTGTCGCCTGCATCTCGCCCGTAAACGTCTTCTGCAACGAGGAGGCGCCGAAGGAACCGTCAACGCCCTCCAGCTTCTTGACGGATACCTCGAATGTGCCCGTCGCTGTGTGGTGCGCCATGACTCTCTCCCCGTGGCGGTCCATCAGCAGAGGCGGCGGCGTGGCTGTGGCCGAGACGTCCGGCGCCGCCAGAAGACACGTCACGACAACCCTGCCCAGGACGCTGTGTCTCATCCGACGCCGCCCAGGCAAAGATACTTGATCTCCAGATAATCCTCGATGCCGTATTTCGAGCCTTCGCGGCCAAGCCCGGACGATTTCACGCCGCCGAACGGCGCCAGCTCGGTGGAGATGATGCCTTCGTTGATGCCGATGATGCCTGCCTCTATCGCTTCGGCGACGCGGAACACCCGGCCGACATCGCGGGCGTAGAAATAGGCGGCCAGTCCGTACTCCGTGTCGTTGGCCATCTCGACGGCCTCCTCCTCGGTCCGGAAGCGGAACAGCGGCGCCACCGGACCGAACGTCTCGTCGCGGAATATGTCGGCCTCGCGCGGCACGTCGGCCAGGATGGTGGGCTCGTAGAAATTGCCGCCGAGCGCGTGCCGCTTGCCGCCGGTGACCACCCGGGCGCCCCGCTGCACGGCGTCGGCAACATGCGCCTCCACCTTGGCCAGAGCGTCGCCGTTGATCAGCGGTCCCTGTGTGACGCCCTCGTCCATGCCGTTGCCGACACGCAGGGCCTCCACCGCGGTTCGCAGTTTTGCGGTGAACGCGTCGAAAATCCCGTCCTGCACCAGCAGCCGGTTGGCGCAGACGCAGGTCTGCCCGGTGTTGCGATACTTGCTGGCCAGCGCGCCGCGCACCGCCTCGTCCAGATCGGCATCGTCGAACACGATGAACGGCGCGTTGCCGCCGAGTTCCATGCTGGTCTTCTTGATCGTCGGCGCGCATTGCGCGAGCAGCTTTGCGCCGACCGCGGTGCTGCCGGTGAAGGTCAGCTTGCGCACCATCGGGTTGGCAGTCATCTCCTCACCGATCGCGGTCGCGGGCCCGGTCAGGATGTTGCAGATGCCGCGCGGCAGCCCCGCGCGCTCGGCCAGCACGCCGAGGGCGAGGGCGGAAAACGGCGTCTGGGTCGCCGGCCGGATCACGCCGGCGCATCCCGCCGCCCAGCCAGGACCCGCCTTGCGGGTGATCATGGCGGCGGGGAAGTTCCACGGCGTGATCGCGGCGAAGACGCCGATCGGCTCCTTCTGCACGATGATGCGGCGACCGGGCAGGTGCTGGGGGATCGTGTCGCCGTAGACCCGCTTGGCTTCCTCGGCAAAGAATTCGATGAAGCTGGCCGCGTAGGCGATCTCTCCGCGGCTTTCGGCGAGCGGCTTGCCCTGTTCGGCCGTCATGATGACAGCAAGGTCCTCCTGGTTCTGCATCATCAGGTCGAACAGCGTGCGCAGGGGCCGCTGGCGCTCCTTGGCGGTCAGAGCGCGCCAGCCTTTCTGCGCCCTGTAGGCCGCCTCGACGGCGCGGCGGGTTTCCGCCTGGCCCATGCTCGGAACTTCGCCGACCAGCTCGCCATTGGCAGGGTTGCGCACCGCGATGCTGCGCCCGCCCTCGGCCTGGACCCATTGGCCGTCGATCAGGTTGGCCTGTCGCAGCAGGTCGGGATCGGCCAGCTTGAGGGGGGATGTCGGGGTCAGCATGCTACGTCTCCGGCCATGGGTCTGCCACGATAACGCGTAGCTTGCCCGAAGGAACGCTCCGTCAACCAGACGGGGTGAGCGCGGTCAGGTAAAGCGTGACCTGGCCCAGCAGCCGGTGGTCGAAGCTTACCCGCACGGGCACGGGCGGCCCGCCTTGCAGCATGTTGGCGAGCCAGACGGTGCCGTGCCTCGGCCGTTTGAGGTCGGCCTGGCTTTCGCCTCGAATGAAGCCCGCCAGCTGGTGCCCTGTCACCTCGCAGCGCAGGGCCTGCCCAGCAAAGATGGAGCGGCCTGAGTGGGCGAGCATCTCCTGCCCGGCCGTGTGCGCATCCTGGGTCGCCAGCCGCCGGCCGTCATAGGTGCTGACCGAGCCGTCGCATTGCGCCGCCCCGCCGACCTGATGGATCAGCAGCGCCGCGGCACTGAGGGTGTCTATCGTGTGGCGGGTCTGGGCGGCAGGCACAGGGCTGCGCTCCTGCTCCACCGGCGGGGTCAGCGCTTGGACGACCGGGTCGCCCTCGGCGTAGACGATTCGCGTCACGCGGGCAGTGCCCCGCATATGTCCGGACGCTTCGAACAGCGAGGGCTGGGCCTGGCCGCCGGCAAAGCGGCCCTTGGCATGGCTGTCGCTGTCGGCATGCGTGACCAGGCCGGCCACGCCGGCTGTCTGGAATGCCACCTGTATGTCGTATTCGTTCGCCGTCAGGCTCAACGCGCCGGTCAGCTTGAGCACGAGGAAGCCGTGGCTGTAGCCCGAATACTCGACGTGATAGCCGCCGACTGGCTCAGCCGATGCGGCAGAGACGAGGGCGGCGGCGAGGGTCACTGCCAATCGTCCGGGCACGGTCCGCCGCTTCATGCACCTAGCCTCCGTGATCGACGGCGCACGCTGTTTACGACCGATAAACGCTTCTGCGCCACCTTGATGGCGACCCACAGGAGCTTGCATGCATCGGCCCATCCCCGGCGTATTCCAAGGGTCGGTGCCGTCCGAGGTGAACGGTCGACAGCTCTGCAGCACCATCGAGCGGGCGTTGGGCGGCGCTGCCCTTCTGCTTGCCTTCGGCGCTTACGGTCTGACGGTGAGCCTGTCGGGCCAGTTGTCCTGGCTCGCCGTGAGGGTTGGCTGCGCCGCCTTGCTGGTCATGTCGGTTTTCGGGCTGTGGTTGAGGCATGCGGCGGCGGAAGCGCCGTTCGTGGACACGGCAGGCATCTACCGATCGGTCTTGCGGCGGATGACCTTCGAGGGCGGCATGCGCCACGCTGCGGCGGAGGGTGGCTTCGCAGGTCTGGCCGGCCTGGTCGGAGACCTGGCGCTGCTGCTGAGGCGGACCCAAGCCCGCCGGGCCTCGCTGGAGACGACGCTGACTGAAGGGCGTGGCAGCCTGCGGGCAAGCCGCGAGCAGGCGCAGCGCGTCGCGGGCGAAATCCAGCAGCAATTGGACGTGCTGTCGGCGGCTGCGTGCACGGTGAACGCCACGGACGCGCAGCTGGTGCGTGAGGCTGCGAGCGCCGCCCAGTCGCTGGAGGCCACCGGCACCGCGGTCGCCCGCGCGATGGACGGCATCGCCGCGATTGCCGGTTCGGTCCGCGCCACGAGCGCCGGCGCACGTCGGATGAGCGAGACGGCGGCACAGGTCGCCGACGTCGCGCATAACGCGCACCGGTGCATTGCGAACCTGGACGACAGAACCGCCAAGATCGTCCTCGCGCTGGACACCATCGAGCGTGCTTTACAGCTGGCTGCCTCTGTTGGGCAGGCTGGACGCACTACGGGAGATGGCGAGGACGCATCGGCCCTTGCCACACCGCAGCTCGCTTCGGAACTGCAGGCGGTTGCAGGCCAGTGCCAGCCGGCTTTGCTGCAAGCCGGCGAGGCGATCCGCGAACTGGTAGCCCAGACGGCGGAGGCAAACCGCCGCACCATGGAGATCGCGGAGCTGGTCGGAGCGACGCACGACATCGGCCAGACCGTCAGCCGCGCCGTCGAAGAGCAGGGGCAGCAGATCGCGCGGGTGCTGACCGAACTGTACGAGGCTCGGCCGGGTTTTGCGACGCTTCGTGCCGGGGTGGAGGCGGTGATGCAGAGCTGTGCGGACCGCACCGAGTCGGGCGACGTCATACGCAACACCGCGAATGCCCTGCCACGGCAGGCAGAGCACCTGGCCCGCATCCTGCGCGGATTGCCCGACCTTACGCCGCCGGCGGAGTAGAGGCGCGCGCCGGGCGACCGGGCAGGCTGCGGCGGCGAAGCAGACCGAAGGCGGCCAGGACGAGCGCCACCGCGATCAGGCTGGCCGTGAATTGCGGCCGCAACTCGGCCGTTCCCGCCATCGCCAGAAGCACCGCGACGATGACGGCCACCACGAGCCAGCTCGCGTAAGGAAACAGCCACATGCGGATGACCAGCCGCTCCGGCGCGCTCGCCTCAAGCATCCGGCGGAGACGCAGCTGGGAGAGTGCGACGAGCAGGTAGTTGAACAGCGCGATGGCGCCGGACGCACTGACGAGAAAGCTGAATACCGTGGTGGGCGAGACGACGGACAGGCCGATTGCGGCGTAGCCGAAAGCCGCTCCGGCCAGGATCGATCGCGCGGGCACATGCCGAGCGTTCACCTTGACCAGCCAGGCCGGCGCGTCGCCCTTGGATGCGAGGCCGAACAGCACCCTGGAGGTCACGTAAAGGCCCGAGTTGAGGCAGGACAGCACCGCCGTCAGGACAACCAGGTTCATGATGGTTTCGGCGCCTGGAATGCCGATGACGCCGAGCGCGCGCGCAAACGGCGAGACGCCCGGGCGAATGCCGTCCCATGGCACGACCGCTACGATCAGGGTGATCGACATCATGTAGAACAGCAGGATGCGGACGGCGACCGAACTGGTCAGGCGCGCGATGCTTCGTGCCGGCTCGGCAGACTCCACCGCCGCGATCGTGACGATCTCCGCGCCCACGAAGGCGAAGATCACGCTTGTCACTCCTGCGATCACCGACAGCGGACCGAACGGCGCGAAACCGCCATGCGAGACGAGGTTGCCGGCCGCCCGTTGAAGCGAACCTCCGACGCCGAGGACGAACACGCCGGCCGTGGCAATGAAGGCCACGATGGCCAGCACCTTCACCGAGGAAAACCAGAACTCGAACTCGCCGAAAGACCGGGTGGACAGCAGGTTGACCGCCGTCATCGCGGCAAGCAGCCCCAAGGCCAGCTGCCAAACGGGCGCACCGGTCCATTGCGCAAGGATGCCGCCCCCGGCGAGCGCCTCGATCGGCACCACCATCACCCAAAAATACCAGTAGAGCCACCCGCTGGTGAAACCCGCCCAGTCGCCAAGGCCGAGACGGGTGAACTCGGTGAACGAGCCTATCCCGGGGTTGGACGCCGCCAGTTCGCTCAGCATGCGCATGACAAGCAGGATGACGAGGCCTGCAAGCCCGTAGCTGAGGATGCAGGCCGGACCGATGGTCGCGATCGAGGTGCTGCTGCCGACAAACAGGCCGGCGCCGATGATGCCGCCGATGGTGATCATGGTGACGTGACGGGCGCGAAGCGTGCGCCCGAGCGAGGGACCTTCGGCAGACAAACCTGCGTCCGTGGCGTGCACCTGCATCGGGGGCTCCTGTGGCACGGCTAAGAGCATCTCCCAACCGATGGTATCACCTGGTTGGGCGTATTCTTCACGTCTGGGACGATCGTCAGGGCGCCGTCAACGTACGTGCATGCCGGACTTAGCGGGAAGCGCCCAACCCGGAACTCGTCGCACGAGACGTTGTTGAGGGACGATGAACGGTTTGACGGAGAGGCGTCGCATGCGGTCGGCTCTGGCAATTACCATCGCCCTAACCCTGTGCGCCTGTTCGGGTGCGCCGCCGACCGCTGAACAGCGTGCGGCGGCCGCCGACGACCTCAACCCCTCCGGGCGACCCTATGAAGGGCCGCGCGGCGTACGGTCCAGCTTCCCTCCGGCCGATACCAGTTTTTCGCCGCTGAACTGCCACATCGAAGGTCCCGGCGAGGTGTGTGCCCGCCCCGACAACTGAGCCGGCGAGCGTGTAGCTGGCGTTTCAGGCTGGTTCAGGATCCCCCCAGACGACCAGACTGTCGCGACCGTGAGGCCTATTTGGCTCCGCCGGCGCTGTCTGCAGTTCCCGTTCCTGCAGGACCGCCGCCCACCGACGTGCCGGCGCTTGCACCCGGTTGCGGGCCGGCCCCGGTCGGTGCGCCGGTCGCCTGTCCCGCGGGCGCGGTGTTGGTGGGCTGAACGCCGCCCTGCGTGCAGCACGCCGTCGCCAAGGCAAACGCCAATATCGTCCAACGCATCTGGTTCACTCCCACATCCGCATCTGCGGAAGGTTGCGGCCGGATCTTACGTCCGGCTCGGGTTCGTCTGCACGGTAAAGCAATGTCACGCAGACTGGAACAGGCGGAATGGCGGCACTGCTCGTGGAGACAGCGGCTCGACCGACTTCGATGTCGGGTGGTGGGCGCTGTAGGGTTCGAACCTACGACCCGCTGATTAAGAGTCAGCTGCTCTACCAACTGAGCTAAGCGCCCGTCCGAGGTGGCCGCCTGAATAGCAGGGGCGGACAGCAAGGGAAAGCCCTGCGCCTGCTCGCCCGCCTCCCGGCCTGGAGCGGGTTCAGGTTGACTGTGTCAGCCTGGACCCGCTCAACCTTCTTGTTTGTCGAGCAGCTTGATCATCCAGGCTGTTCCAGTCTGAATGCTGCTGCTTTAGACCTCGTCGACCCGCTCCACCCCCGGTATTAGCTTCAGCGCCTGGCGGAGCCGAGCGGTGACGGCGAAGCCGCCGGGCAGGGCAACCTCCACCTCCGGACCGTCCGGCCCCGCGGACTGCAAGACCGGCATCAGGCTCACCCGACCGCGCCCCCGTCCCTCCCGATCGAGCAGGCTTTTGATATGGGGCAGAGCCTCGGTCCGTTTCAGCCAGATCCGCATGCCGGCGCCGGCGTCCAGCGCCGCCTGATCCAGCGCGACGACATCCTGGGCGGTGATCCGCAGCGCCTCTCCTTCGACGCGAATATCCACGGTGACCAGCAGCGCGGCGCCGGGGACGATGAGCGCACGCGCGCGGCCGAGCACCTCGCTGAACAGCGTGACCTCGCAACTGCCAGCCGCGTCCGACAGGGTAATCCATGCCATGCGACTGCCGCTTTTCGTCGTGCGCTCCTTTACGCCTGCGACGCAGCCGGCGAGCCTGACCCTTCCGCCACCGGCTTCCGCGCGCGTCTGAACCGCGTTGGTCTGGACGGCGCCGAGCCTGCGCAGCAGGGAGGCGAACCCGTCCAGAGGATGCGCGGTCAGGTGGAAGCCGATGGCTTCGGCCTCGTAGCCCAGCCGCTCCATGTCCGGCCAGTCGGCCAGTTCGGGCAGGCGGAGGGTCTCGGTCTTGCCTGCCTCGCCGAACAATCCGATCTGGCCGCTTGCCGCCTCCTCCGCACGCGACTGGGCACGACGTAGGATGGTTTCCGCGCCGGCAAACAGGCGCGCACGGTTGGGATCGAGCGCGTCGAAGGCGCCGGCACGGGCCAGGTTTTCGAGCTGCATCTTGCTGATCTGGCTCGGGTCCACGCGTGCCGCGAAGTCGGAGACGTCGGCGAACGCCTTGCCGCCCCGCGCCCGCTCGAGCGACTGCATCGCGGCAAAGCCGATCTTCTTGATCGCGGCCAGGGCGTAGCGGATCGCCAGCGAGCCGTCGGCCTGGCGTTCGACGCGGAAATCAGCACCGCTCGCGTTGATGGCAGGCGGCAGGACGCGGATCCCCATGCGCTCGGCTTCGGTGCGCAGCGCAGACAATTTGTCCGTGTTGCCCATGGCCAGCGACATGCAGGCGGCCAGGAACGGCACAGGATGGTTCGCCTTCATCCAGGCGGTCTGATACGAGACCAGAGCGTAGGCGGCCGCGTGGCTCTTGTTGAAGCCGTAATCGGCGAACCGCGCCATCAGGTCGAAAACCTCGACGGCCTTTGCCAGCGGTATGCCCCGCGCCATGGCGCCGTCGGTGAAGACCTGCTTCTGCGCGTCCATCTCCGAACGGATCTTCTTGCCCATGGCGCGGCGCAGCAGGTCGGCCGCGCCCAGGCTGTAGCCGCCCATCCGCTGCGCGATCTGCATGACCTGCTCCTGGTAGACCATGATGCCGTAGGTCTCGCCCAGTATGTCGCGCAGCTCCTCATGCGGCGGTGCCCAAGGCTCGCCGTGCTTGCGCCTGCAGTAGTCGGGAATGTTGGCCATTGGACCCGGCCGGTACAGCGCGACGGCGGCGATCAGGTCTTCCAGGCGATCGGGGCGCATCTGACGAAGCACGTCCCGCATGCCGGCCGATTCGAACTGGAACACCCCGCCCGCATCGCCGCGCGCCAGCATGGCATACGTGGCCGCGTCGTCGAGCGGCAGACTCTGCAAGTCCACCTCGACCTGCAACTGGCGCAAGTATTCGATCGCCCGTTGCAGGATGGTGAGCGTCGTCAGCCCGAGGAAGTCGAACTTCACCAGGCCGGCCTGCTCGACCCATTTGAGGTTGTACTGCGTCACCAGCGTGCCTTCGCGCGGGTCACGATACATCGGGATGAGATCGGTCAGCGTCCGGTCGCCGATCACCAGCCCGGCCGCGTGCGTGCTCGCGTGCCGGTACAGGCCCTCAACCTGCAAGGCGATTTCCAGCAGGCGGCCGATGGCCTCGTCGCCATCGCGCAACTCCTGCAGCCTGCGCTCCCCATCGACGGCTTCGCTGAGCGTCACGGGCTTGGCAGGGTTGTTCGGTATCAGCTCGGCAACCCGGTTGACCTGACCGTAGGGCATGCCCAGCACGCGTCCGACGTCACGCACCGCTGCGCGCGCCTGCAGCTTGCCGAAAGTGATGATCTGCGCCACGCGGTCTGCACCGTATTCCCGTCGAACGTAGTCGATCACCTCGTCGCGCCGGTTCTGACAAAAATCGATGTCGAAATCGGGCATCGACACGCGTTCGGGGTTGAGGAAACGCTCGAACAGCAGGTCGTATTGAAGCGGATCGAGGTCAGTGATCGTCAGTGCCCAGGCAGCGACCGAGCCCGCCCCCGATCCGCGTCCGGGTCCCACGGGGATGCCCTGGCTTTTCGCCCATTGAATAAAATCGGCAACGATCAGGAAGTAGCCGGCAAAACCCATCTTGGCGATGACGTCGAGTTCGTAATCCAGCCGCTCGGCATACCGTGCCTGCCGCGCCGCGTCGGCCGCCGCCGCAGCCATGCGCCGCGCCAGGCCCTCGCGCGCCATCGCACGCAGCGTTTCCTCCTCGGTCGCGCCTGCGCGAACCTTGGGGCAGACCGGCAGCAGCGGCTTACGCGTTTCGGCGGTCACGACACAGGTTCGGGCAAGGGCGAGCGTGTTGTCGCAGGCTTCGGGAAGGTCGGCGAACAGCGCGCGCATCTCGGCCGCGGACTTGAAGTAATGCTGTGGCGTGACGCGACGCCGGTCCGCCTCGGACAGCAGCCTTCCCTGCGCGATGCACAGCAGCGCGTCGTGCGCTTCGTGCATGGCTTGCGTCGCAAAGAAGCACTCGTTGGTTGCGACGAGCGGCAGGCCGTGCTGATCGGCGAGCGATATCATCGCAGGCTCGACAGCCCGCTCGAGATCGGTGCCATGCCGGTGCAGTTCCATGGCGATGCGGCCGGCGAAAGCGTCCCGCATCTGTGCCACCAGGCTGGACGCGTCGGCTTCGCGCCCTTCGCCGAGGAGGCGCGCGATCGGCCCGCGCGTGCCGCCGGTCAGCAGCAGCAGCCCCGCCGACTGGGCGGCCACCGTGTCGAACGCAAGTTCGGGAGAAGCGGGGTCCGACGTCAGAAAACCCGCCGAAGACAGCCGCTGGAGGTTGGCCAGGCCCTCAGCAGTCTGCGCCAGCAGCACGACCGGGTCGCCGGGCCCCCCCGCCCGCTGCAGCGTGATCTGGCACCCGATGATCGGCTGCACGCCGCGAGCCGAGCAGTATTGCGAAAACTCGAGCGCGCCGAACAGGTTGCCGGTATCGGTGATGGCGACCGCAGGCATGCCGGCCTCGCGGGCGAGGGCGGCGATCCTGTCCGTCCTGATCGCGCCCTCGCTGAGCGAATACGCCGAATGGACTCGGAGGTGGACGAAACCTGCGTGCATGCCGGATGCTACGACAGGCGCCCATGCCGCGCTACCCGGCAACCACCTTTCCGTCGCGCAACGTGACGACGCGATCCATGCGTGCCGCGAGCTCGGTATTGTGGGTGGCGATCAGGCAGGCGACCTGCTGCTCCCTTACGATGGCGAGCAACTCGTCAAACACCACGCCTGAGGTGGCGGCATCGAGGTTGCCTGTGGGTTCATCGGCCAGGATCACCGTCGGGCGGTTTGCCAGCGCGCGCGCGATCGCCACGCGCTGCTGTTCACCGCCGGAGAGCTTGCCGGGAAGCTGCGGCAGCCGCGCGCCCAGGCCGAACGTCTCGAGGAGCGCTGTTGCACGCTGGCGCGCGGAGCGCCTGCCGACACCCGCGATCAGCTGCGGCAGCACGACGTTTTCCAGCGCCGAAAACTCGGCCAGCAGATGATGGAACTGGTAGACGAACCCGATCTTGTTCCGCCGGACCGCAGTCCGTTCGACGTCCGACAGGTTGCCCGCATCCAGCCCATCGACGAAGACTTCGCCCGAGTCCGGACGCTCGAGCAAGCCCGCGAGATGCAGCAGCGTCGACTTGCCTGTGCCCGAAGGGGCGACCAAGGCGACGATCTCTCCGCGCCGCAACACGAGGTCGGCGCCGCGCAGCACGGGAAGGTCGCCGGCGGGGCTTTTATACACCCGGCCTGCCGCTCGCAGCTCCAGCGGCTCACTCATGCCGCAGCGCCTCGACCGGGTCTGTCTTGGCGGCGCGCCAGCTCGGGTACAGAGTGGCCAGCAGCGACAGCGCCAGCGCCATCAGCACGACTTGCGTCACCGTCATCGCATCGAGCTTGGCCGGAAGATGCTCAAGATAATACACCGTCGGGTCGAACAGGGTGGTTCCGGTCAGGCTTTGCAGCGCCAGCCGCAGCCGCTCGATGTTGAGGCAGAATACGACGCCCAGAACGGTGCCCAACATCGTTCCTGTCACACCCACCGACGCGCCGCACATCAGGAAAATCCGCATGATTGCGCCGCGTCCGGCCCCCAACGTGCGCAGCACGGCGATGTCGCGGGTCTTGTCCTTGACCATCATGATCAGCGAGGACACGACGTTGAACGCGGCCACGACGATGATCAGCGTCAGTATCAGGAACATGACGTTCTGTTCGACCTGCACGGCGGCAAAGAAACTGTCGTTGCTCTGCGTCCAGTCGATCACTCGCACCGGCTGTTCGCGCAGTGCGTCCCGTATCGCGCGGCTCACGACGGAGACGTGCTGCGGATCGCGGACCATCACCTCGATCTGAGTCACCGTTCCCGGCTTCTGAAAGTAGATCTGCGCAGCCTGCAGCGGCAGGAAGGTGAACGTGCTGTCGTACTCGTTCATCCCCGCCTGGAAAATGGCGACGACGCGGTAGGCGCGCACGCGCGGAACGGTTCCGAACGCGGTGACGGCACCGTCAGGAGAGACCAGGGTTATCTTGCTGCCGACATCGAGGCCGAAGCGGTCCGCCAGGGTGAGTCCGATGGCGATGGCATCGTCACCCTGGAAGTCATCGAGCGATCCGGACCGTATGTTGCCGGCAATTGATGGCAGGCTGCGCAGGTCGGCGGGTGCGATGCCGCGCACGATGCCGCCAGAGTTCTGCGAACGCCCGGTCAACAGAACCTGGCCTTCCACCACCGGCACAGCCGAGGTGACACCCGGAACCCGCCTGATCCGCGCTGCCAGTTCGTCGAACTGCCCGATCCCGGCGGAGTTGGCGGAATACACCCCGAGATGCCCGTTCAAGCCGAGTATCCGGGACAGGAGGTCGTCCTTGAAGCCGCTCATCACCGACATGACGATGATCAGGGTGGCGACGCCGAGCGCGATACCGACGAGCGAGAAGATGGCGATCACCGAGACGAAACGCTCGCCCCGCCGCGCGCGCAGGTAGCGTCCGGCGACGGCACGCTCGAACGGGCCGAACATGGTCAGAACACCTTTGCGAGCGCGTCGTGCACCGACAGTTCAGCGCGCTCCCCGGTGGCGCGGCGTTTCACCTCCACCCGGCCGGCAGCGGCCCCGCGCGGACCGACGATGATCTGCCACGGCAGGCCCAGCAGGTCGGCATCGGCGAACTTGGCGCCGGCACGCTCGTCGCGGTCATCGAGCAGCATCGCCCCGGGATGGCGACCGTACACATCCTCGCACACTGCATCGCAGGCGGCATCACCGGCACGCAGGTTCAGCAGGGCGGCGCGGAAAGGCGCCACGCTCTCCGGCCAGATGATCCCGGCATCGTCGTGGCTCGCCTCTATGATTGCGCCCACGAGCCGGGACACGCCGATGCCGTAGCTGCCCATCTCCGGAACGATCGGCCGACCGCCTGGCCCGGCCACGGAAAACCCCATGGGTTTGCTGTATTTCTGGCCGAAGTAGAAGATCTGTCCTACCTCGATGCCCCGCCCCTCCCGCCTGCTGGCCTGCGCTACCGTGGCCCAGCGCGCTTGATCGTGCTTTTCCTCGGTGGCCGCATAGTACGTGTTGATCAGGTCGTGGAAGTTCGCGAGGTCGGCCGGCGAGTCGTAGGCGTACGACGATCGAAGGTAGTCAAGTTGCTCCAGCGCTGCGTCGTAGAAGACCTGGCTTTCGCCGGTTGGCGCCAAGATGATGAACTCGTGACTGAGATCACCGCCGATCGGGCCGGTATCGGCCAGCATGGGAATCGCGCGTATGCCCAGACGCTGAAAGATGCGCATGTAGGCCAGCATCATGCGGCGATAGCTGTTGACCGCACCAGCATAATCCAGGTCGAAGCTGTAGGCGTCCTTCATCAGAAACTCGCGCCCGCGCATGACGCCGAAGCGCGGCCGCATCTCGTCGCGAAACTTCCACTGGATATGATAGAGCGTCTGGGGCAGTTCCCGGTATGACTGGATGGACTGGCGGGCCAGATCGGTGATCATCTCCTCGTTCGTCGGCCCGTATACGAGGTCGCGTTCGTGACGGTCGCGGATACGAAGCATTTCCGGACCGTAAGCGTCGTAACGTCCGCTCTCGCGCCACAAATCGGCTGTCTGCAGAGTCGGCATCAGCATTTCCTGTGCGCCGGCTGCGTTCTGCTCGGCGCGCACGATGGCGGAGATGGCGTTCAACACCCGCAGGCCCAGCGGCAGCCACGCGTAGATGCCCGATGCCGTCTGCCTAACCAACCCGGCCCGAAGCATGAGGCGATGCGACGATATCTGCGCCTCAGCAGGCGTTTGCTTCAGCGTCGGCACGAGACTGCGGGAGAGGCGCATGATTGTCCTGGAACGTCGATTCCACGAGACTACAGGGCACAGCCGCGCTATGCCAGCGTGGGTGGGTGGGCCGGCAGCCGTCGCGCTATACTGTCTTGCCTGCCGCGTCATGCTGCGCCGCAACAAGAACGGCCACAACAAATCTGGATTTTATTTGGGGTGGATTGCTATTAACTAATGACTGCCGCGTTCCAGCCTGCTACCAAAAAGAAAGGCCCTGCAACCGGCGGCGGCAGGGCCAAGTTTAGGGAGGAAACGCCAGTCACACGGCAGGAGGAGGAAAATCCTCGTCCTGCCGGTGATCTTTGAGCGGCCGAGGCTGGCCGTCCACTGAAATCTTCCCCGCGGGACCGGTTTATTCGGCGCCTCGGCCGCAAGCTGCCCGATAATCGGGCAAATAGCGCGGCATCATGTGTAATCCTTGGGCATCGCCAGGATGCCGTGTCGGAAGCTGAGCCAATCGCTTTCGATCAAACCGACGATCAGCATCCAGATCACCGCCGATATGACCGTTGTCAGCAGCAGCTTGCGCCTCAGCCCTGGCCGGTCCGGAACGCCGCGCCATCCCGTTGCCGCATCGGCGTCGGCGACAGGCCGGGTGCCGGTCGGCAACACGGCAAACAGCACCGTCCACCAGATAAGGGCGAAGAGCACCGCTGCCGTTACAGGTTCCACCGTGCAGCCCCGGGCCCGGCCTCAGACCCGAAGCAGGTGAACGTCGACCATCGGCTTCTTGCCCAGTTTCCGGCCGACGATCTTGCGCAATGCAGCGCGGGCCGCATCCTGCAGCGCGCTGTCGTCGCGGCGAAGCGGAGCCGGAAGGTCGGCGATGGCCGCGCCGAAATCGCGGCTCAGCCGCTCGGTTTCCGGGTCCTCGGGCTCGAACAAGCCAGGTGCCGTGACCCGCGCACGACCCATCACGCGTCCGGTTGCGTCGACCGCCAGGCTGCCGACGACCACGCCGTTGAACAGCATCCTGCGGCGTGCGGCCATGACGCCGCCCTGCAAGGGAACGACGCGGTTGCCGTCCAGCGCCAGCCGTCCGACAGGCGCCGAATCGTTCACCTGCGGACGTCCCGGATACAAGCTGAGGATGTCGCCGTTTTCGAGCGTCAGCGGTGTCACGCCCAGTTCCTGGGCAAGAGCTGCATGCGACGTCAGGTGACGCCACTCGCCGTGGACCGGCACGGCATAGCGCGGACGCACGAGGCGGTAGAGTTTGCGTAGCTCGTCACGTGCGGGATGGCCGCTCACGTGGACCATGTGGTCGTTGTCGGTCATGACGCGAACGCCACGGCGGACCAGGTTGTCCTGCACCGCTCCGATCGCCTTCTCGTTGCCCGGGATCATGCGGCTTGAAAAGATCACTGTGTCGCCTTCGCCCAACGCTATGTTGGGATGCGTATCTGCAGCCACGCGCGCCAGTGCGCTGCGTTCCTCGCCCTGGCTACCAGTAATCAGGATGAGCAGGTTGTCGTCGGGAACATCGTTGGCCGCGTCCTCGGAGAGGAATTGCGGGATGGTGCTGAGATAGCCCGTCTCGCGCGCAGCAGTTTCCAGGTTTCGTAACGAACGGCCGACCAGCGCCACCGAGCGGCCGGCATCCCGCGCTGCGACAGCAATGCTTTCCACCCGTGCCACGTTGCTGGCGAAACACGTGATGGCGATGCGGCCGTTGATGGACTTGATCAGAGCGGCGAGCGAGCGGCGCACATCGCCCTCGGACCCGGAATGACCCTCCACCAGCGCGTTGGTGCTGTCGCACACCATCGCCAGCACGCCCTCATCGCCGAGCGCGGAGAACGCCGCCTCGTCAGTCGGGGGTCCGACAAGCGGGTTGGCATCCAGCTTCCAGTCGCCTGTGTGCACGATCGTGCCGTACGGCGTGCGTATGGCCAGACCCTGAGCCTCTGGCGTCGAGTGCGCCACGCGCAGAAACTGCAGCTTGAACGGGCCGAGCTCGAAGGAGCCCCCAGGCGGAATGACGTGCAGCCTGACGTCGGCCACCAGGTGCGCCTCGGTCAACTTGCGGCGCAGCACGGCCGCGGTGAACGGCGTTGCGTAAACCGGGCAGCGCAGTTGCCGCCAAAGATGCGCCACCGCACCAACATGGTCCTCATGCGCATGGGTGATGACCAGGCCCAGCAGCTTGTCTCGGCGCTCCGCGATGAAGGCCGGGTCAGGCATGATCACGTCGGCCTCGGGCAGCTCGTTGCCGCCGAAGCCGATGCCGCAATCGACAGCCAGCCAGTGGCCGTCGCAACGGTAGAGGTTGAGGTTCATGCCAATCTCGCCTGTCCCGCCTAACGGCAGGAAAGCCAAGTCTCCTGTGTGTGCGTCCATCAATCGCCTTCGATAGTTCTTGTTCTGTCTCTCGGTAATCTGGGTGCCGGGTTGCGCTCCGCCAACAAGCGAAGTCCGTCCAAGGTCAGATCCGGGTCGATCCGGTCGAATATCTCAGTGCCTTCGGAGAACAGGGGCGCCAGGCCGCCAGTGCCGACGATCTTGGCGGGCGCCTCTATCTCCCGGCGAATTCGTGTAACCAGGCCTTCTATCAGCCCGACATATCCCCAGTATACGCCCGATTGCATGGCGGAAACAGTCCCGGTGCCGATAACCGCCTGCGGCCGGCCGATACCGATGCGCGGCAGTCGTGCGGCGGCCTGGTGCAGCGCTTCAATGGACAGGTTTATGCCGGGCGCGATGGCGCCTCCCAAATACGCGCCGTCCACCGCCACGACATCGAACGTGGTTGCCGTGCCGAAATCGATGACGATCAGGGCCGTGTTGAAATGACGGTAGGCAGCCAACGCGTTCAACAGCCGATCCGCACCGACATCCTCCGGGTTGTCCACCTTGATCTCGAAACCCCAGTCAAGCGACGCACGGGCCACCAGCGGCTCGACCATGAACCATTCGCGACACAACCGGCGAAGATGATAAAGCGCCGCCGGAACCACGGTGCCGATGACCGCGGCGCTGACCAGGTCGGGAGTCAACCGACTATGCGTCAGCAGCGTCATCAGCCAGACCGCATATTCGTCCGAAGTGCGTTGCGGCTCGGTCGCTATGCGCCAGATACCCGCCCAGCGCCTGCCGTCATGAACGGCGAACACGACGTTTGTGTTGCCTGCGTCTACAACGAGAAGCATGGCGTTAAAGGCTGCGGCGTGATGGGGGCGAGAAACACATCGGCGCTGCTGATCGGCGCGTCCGCCCCTTCCAACAGAAGTTCGCCGCGGGGCGACAGTCCTGCAAAGCTGCCGGAAATACGCCGATGCGGCGTGATGACGTCGATCGCGGTGCCGCGCGGATGCGCCCGGGCCAGCCATGCCGAGCGGACATCGGCTGCACACCACCGGTCGAAACTGCGCATGAAGGCGTGCGCCACGTCTTCTGCGGCCGGGCAGGGCGGCGGCAGGCACGCGGCTGTCGATCCATGCAATGTCGGGGCCCGCACGAGATTCGCACCGACGCCGATGACGACCCAGTCCAGCGTTCCGTCGCTGCGCAGGCCGCTATCGATGAGCACACCACCCAGCTTGCGGCCGCACAGGAGCAGATCGTTCGGCCATTTGAGCATGAGGTCGGACGTGTAGCCCGCCAACGCTTCATAAAGGGCCACGCCAGCGTGCAACGCCCAGCGCCCCGGATCAGGCGGGCCAGACGCCCTGAGCAGAACCGATAAATTCAGGTTGCCCTCGGGTGCCACCCAGGTTCGACCACGGCTGCCGCGCCCGGCCGTTTGCAGATCTGCGATGATGGCGAGCCGGTCCGGCCCGCCTTGCTGGGCGACGATGATTGCTGCCGTCTGTGTCGACTCCAGTGCTGCGTAGCATTGTAACCGCCAGCGCGTGCCTCCCTGTGTCACCCGAACAAAGCTCTTGCAGCCTGATTGGCCGCGCCGAGGAACGGCGCCGGATACACGAAGAAGATCAGGGTGAACGCGCCTGTCGCCAAAGCGACGACCGACAGCGACCGTGACCGCACATCGAACGGTGCGACCGACGCATCAAAGAACATGACCTTGATAACGCGCAGGTAGTAGAAGCAACTGACGACGCTGGTCAGCACGCCGATGATGGCGAGCGTCCACATTCCTGCATCGACCGCAGCCTGAAACACCAGCAGCTTGCCGAAGAACCCAGCCAGCGGCGGCACGCCCGCCATGCTGAACATGAAGATCGCCAGCAGCGTCGCCAGCGTCAGGTCATTCCGTGCCAGTCCGGAAAGGTCGGCGATCTTGTCGACGGCCAAGCCGCGCCGACGCATCGCCACGATGCAGGAGAAACTGCCCGCCGACATGACGACGTAGGTGAGAAGATAGACAAGAACCCCGCGCACACCGGTCTGTGTGCCCGCAGCCAGCCCCACCAGCGCGTAACCCATGTGGCCAATCGAGGAATAGGCCATCAGCCGCTTGATGTTGGTCTGCGCTATAGCAGCGAAACTCCCCAACAGCATCGACGCGATCGAGATGAGCACGATGATCGGCTGCCACTGCGCAGTCACATGGCCGAACGGCCCGAACATGACGCGGAGCAACACGACGAAAGGTGCGACCTTCGGCGCCGTGCTCATGAACGCGGTGACAGAGGTCGGGGCGCCCTCGTACACGTCGGGCGTCCACATGTGGAACGGGACTGCAGACAGCTTGAAGGCAAGTCCCGCGATGATGAACGCGATGCCGACTGTCAGCCCTGCGGAAACACCAGCCGGATCCATGACGGCCTGCGCAATACGCGAGAAGTCCATCGACCCCGAGAAGCCATAGGCCAGCGATATGCCATACAAAAGCAGGCCCGACGCCAGCGCGCTCAAGACGAAATACTTCAGGCCTGCTTCCGCCGACCGTATGTCGTCCCGCGCAAACGCCGCCAGCACGTAGACCGCCAGTGATTGAAGCTCCAGGCCCATATACAACGTCATCAGGTTGTTGGCCGAAGACATGACCATCATGCCCACCGCGCTGAGCAACATCAGCACCGGAAACTCGAACCTAGAGATACGCTGACGTGAATTGTAGTCGAGCGAGAGCACAACGCACAGCACCGTGCCGGCCAGGATCAACAGCTTCGAGTATCTTGAGAACGCATCGCTGACGAACAGACCACCAAAAGCAGTCGCGGTTGGGGTGTCGATGACCAGGACAGCCGTTATAACGCAGACGGCGACGGCAAGCACAGTGCACAGGATGGTGCTGTCTCTGGTTCGAAGAACCCCGTTCAGCAGAATGCCAAGAGCGCTGACCGCCAGAACCAGCTCAGGCGCCGCCAGAGCCCAATTCACTGGGTGGACCCCGCGAAGAGCACAGGCTGCCGCGCAAGGTTCACCGCCTCGGTATGGTTCTGCACCATAGCACTGACGGTTGCGTCGAAGAAACTCGTGAAGCTGCTCGGGTACACGCCCAGCCACAGGGTAAGGATGACGAGAGGAGCGAACACCGCCATCTCCCTCGGCGACAAATCCAGGATGGCCCTGAGATCCGGCTTGGACAGCTTGCCGAATATAACGCGCCGATACAGGTAGAGCATGTAGGCCGCACCCAATATCATGCCAAAACTGCCGAACAAGGCCAGCCACAAGCTCACTTGAAAAGCACCGACCAAAACCAGGAACTCGCCCACAAAGCCGGACGTCCCCGGCAGTCCGATCGACGCCATTGTGAACAGCATGAAGACGAGGGCGTAGGCAGGCATGCGATCTGCCAGACCGCCATAGCGAGCAATGTCGCGAGTGTGGATGCGATCGTAGATCACGCCGACACACAAAAACAATGCGGCCGAGACAACCCCGTGCGAGATCATCTGAAACAAGGCGCCATCGATGCCCTGCACGTTGAAGGTGAAGATACCGATGACCACGACGCCCATGTGCGCGACGGAGGAGTAGGCAATCAGCTTCTTCATGTCTTCCTGGGCAAGAGCAACCAGTGACGTGTAGATGACCGCAACGACGCCCAACGCAAACATCATTGGCGCGAAGTGCTGCGAAGCCAGGGGCAGCATGGGGACGGAAAAGCGGAGAAACCCGTAGGCGCCCATCTTCAACAACACACCCGCCAGGATGACGGAGCCTGCCGTTGGCGCCTCGACATGCGCGTCCGGCAACCAGGTGTGAACTGGCCACATCGGGACCTTGACGGCGAAGGACGCAAGAAAAGCCAGAAACAGCCAGAACTGCATGACTGCACTGAATGGCGTCCGCAGCAGAACGGTGATGTCGGTCGTCCCTGCCTGGTGCCACATGGCCAAGAGAGCCAGCAGCATCAGCACCGAACCGGCAAAGGTGTAGAGGAAAAACTTCAGCGATGCGTAGACGCGCCGTGGACCGCCCCAGACCCCGATGATGAGGTACATCGGTATGAGGACACCTTCAAAAAACATGTAAAACAAAAGGAAATCCGTGGCGGAAAACATGCCCACCATCATCGTTTCCAAAATCAGAAATGCGGCCATATACTCTCGTACCCGCACGGTGACCGCTTCCCAGCTGGCCAGGATGCAAAGCGGGGTCAAGGCGGTCGAAAGCAGCACAAACAATACGGAGATGCCGTCCACACCCAGGCGATAGGACACTCCAAAACTCGGCAGCCAGGATATAGTCTCGACAAACTGGTATCCCGCCGCGCGATGATCGAATCGCACCCAAAGAACCAGGGAGACGACGAACGCCAACAGGCTGGTCCACAGCGCGATCCAGCGCGCGTTGCGAGCCGATGCAGCTTCGTCCCCCGGCAAGGTCGCCAGAACGAGAACGCCAAGAAGTGGCAGGAACGTTGTCAGCGACAGTACCGGAAAACCGGCAGCATTGATGTTTGTCACTGTGTCACCGCACGAGGAGAAAGAGGCTGACGATAACAACAACGCCAATCAGCATCGTGAACGCGTAAACCGCGATGGACCCAGTCTGGATGCGAACGACCTGCACGGAGCCGCCCTCGGCCATGCTCGCCAGCCCGTTTGGCACGCCGTCGATGACCTGCACGTCCCCGACTTGCCAGAGTTCGCGTGCTAGCCAGACTGCCGGCCTGACGAACAGAAAGTCGTAGAGTTCGTCGAAATACCACTTGTTCAGCAGGAAGCGGTATGTGCGCGCGTAGCGGGCGGCAAGCCGCTGCGGCAACGCAGGGTTGAACATGTAGAACCAGTAGGCAAGCGCAATGCCCAGAACGCCGGTAACCGTGGGCAGCAGACCAATCAGAAGGGGTGTACGCTCCACCTGCTGGAGGACGTGATTGCCCTGCTTTACGAAGATCGCGCCCTGCCAGTAAGTGTCGTTGTGGTCGCCTATCAAGCTCGCGTGCAGCAACCAACCCGAGAACACCGCTCCAGTCGCAAGTATGACGAGTGGTGCCAGCATGACGACTGGGCTTTCGTGCACATGCGCCATGACGTGTGCATCCGCACGAGGGGTGCCGTGGAACGTCATCAGCAACAGACGCCACGAGTAGAACGCTGTAAGGAACGCCGCCACTGTTCCGCATACAAAGCCGTAGGTCCCAACGGGCGACGCCGCAGCGAACGTCGCTTCCAGCACCGCGTCTTTTGACCAATAACCAGCAAAGTAAGGAATGCCGCCCAAAGCAAGGCTGCCGAGCCACATCGTTACGTAGGTCACCGGAACGGCACGCCAAATTCCACCCATGCGCCGCATGTCCTGCTCATCGGACAAGGCATGGATGACCGAGCCTGCGCACAGGAAGAGCAGGGCCTTGAAGAAAGCATGCGTCAGCAGGTGGAACATGCTTGCCTGATACGCGCCGACACCGGCCGCCATGAACATGTAGCCGAGCTGCGAGCAGGTGGAGTAAGCGATCACCCGCTTGATATCGTTCTGAACGCACGCAACGGTTGCCGCAAACAGGCAGGTCGTAGCACCTATGAACGTGACGAAGTCGCGCGCATGGGGCGCGAATTCCATGAGCGGCGACATGCGCGACAAGAGAAACACTCCGGCCGTCACCATCGTCGCCGCGTGGATCAGGGCCGAGACGGGCGTCGGTCCTTCCATAGCGTCAGGCAGCCAGGTGTGCAGCAAAATCTGCGCAGACTTGCCCATTGCCCCGATGAATAGCAAAAAGCCTATGACTTCGTAGCTGCGGATCTCGCCACCGAAAAGTCGGTAGGTGTCGTTTACATGCTGCGATACCGACGCAAAAATCGTCTCAAAGTTGACGGAACCGAAGCTGAAGAAAATCAGCGCGATGCCGACCGCGAACGACAAATCCCCGACCCGGTTGACAACCATCGCCTTGATCGCCGCACGGTTTGCCGATGGTCGGTCATACCAATATCCGATCAGCAGGTAGCTCGCGAGCCCCACGCCTTCCCAACCGAAGAACAACTGGAGAAGGTTATCGGCAGTAACCAGCATCAGCATGGCAAAGGTGAAGAAGGACAGATAGGCAAAGAAACGCGACGTGGTCGACTTTTCGTGGGCCATGTAGCCGACGCTATACACGTGGATGAGGGTTGCTACACATGTGACCATAGCCACCATGGAAACCGACAGCGAGTCGTAGCGCAAAGCCCAGTTGAGGCGAAAGCTGCCGGCATCGATCCAGTCTGCAATCTGGCTGACGCCGGTTCCGACGCCGCCCCAGATATGCTCATACCACGCCGAGACTCCGCATACCGAAGCGAGAAGCATGCAAAGTATCGTGATGGCTTGAGCGGGTCGGTCGCCGATCGCGCGACCGAGCACGCCACATGCAACGGAGCCGAGCAGCGGTGCAAATACCGCGACAGCGAGGATCATCTCATCCCTTCATAAGGTTCACGTCTTCAACCTCGATAGAGCCTCGGTTTCTGAAGTAGACGACGACGATAGCAAGCCCGATGGCTGCTTCGGCAGCCGCCACCGTCAGAACGAACATCGCCAATATCTGTCCTGCAAGATCATCGAGCGCGGACGAAAACGCAACAAGGTTGATGTTAACCGCCAGCAGGATCAGCTCAATAGACATGAGAATGACGATGACGTTCTTTCTATTCAGGAAAATCCCAAACACGCCGAGAACGAGCAATATAGCTGCGACCGTGAGATATTGACCGAGACCGATACCGTGCGCGCCCACATCCATGGTTACTGGTCCTGTGCCACAATCGTCGAAACCTCAGTAGTTGCGGGTGCAGCCAACACCGGTTCGCGGCCCACCGGGATTGGACGATACAGACCAAGCTCTCTAATACCGGCACCGCTACGCACAGTAACAACCTGTAGAGTTTCGTCCACTCGCCGTTCCTGCTGCCGAGTGATGTTCTGCCGCTTGGACGTATGGCGGCCGCGATGTGTCAACACGATCGCCCCGATCATTGCTACAAGAAGTATGAGCCCGGACAACTGAAACAGCAGAAAATAGTCCGTGTAGAGGACCTGGCCGATGGCGCGCGTGTTCTGCACGTGGCTTGGCAACCGAGTCAGCACTGCGGCCGACACGTCGCCTGACATTCTCCATCCCAGGAGGACGCTTGCGAGCTCGAAAAACAGGACGACCCCCACTGTTGCCCCCACCGGCGCGTAACGCTGAAACCCCTCGCGAAGAGCCGTGAAATCCACGTCCAGCATCATGACGACAAAAAGAAACAGCACCGCAACAGCGCCGACGTAAACGATGACCAGGATCATCGCCAGGAACTCGGCCCCGGCGATGAGAAACAAGGCGGCCGCGTTGAAGAACGCCAGGATGAGGAACAGGACTGAGTGGACCGGATTACGGCTTGTCACCACCATAGCCGCAGAGCCGAGCAGGATTGCGGAAAAAACGTAGAACGCGACGGCGACTATCATCGGTAAGGCGCGTCAAGTTCGAGGCGCTTGGCAAGCTCCGCCTCCCACCGGTCCCCGTTGTCGAGAAGCTTTTCCTTGTTATACATCAGCTCTTCTCGCGTCTCGGTAGAGAACTCGAAGTTCGGACCTTCCACGATCGCGTCCACCGGGCACGATTCCTCACAGAGCCCGCAGTAGATACATTTTGTCATGTCGATGTCGTACCGAGTCGTACGTCGACTTCCATCGTCGCGAGGCTCAGCTTCGATGGTTATGGCGTAGGCCGGACATACAGCCTCACACAGCTTGCACGCAATGCAGCGCTCCTCTCCGTTGGGATAACGTCGCAAAGCATGCTCGCCCTTGAAGCGCGGGCTGAGAGGCCCGTGTTCGTAAGGATAGTTGATCGTAACCGGGCGCTTGAAGAAATAGCGCAGGGTTACGCCCATGCCTGACAGGAGTTCCCACATCACGAGGCGCCACGCCGATTTGGCACTAATCTGCATCATACTTTCACAGCGCTTCCATCGGCAGAGTGCCCGTTAGTTCGAGATAGCCCGCCGTCAACACCAGCCACAGAAGCGACAATGGAAGGAAAACCTTCCAGCCAAGGCGCATAAGCTGGTCGTAGCGGAACCTCGGAAACGTTGCACGCACCCAAAAGAAAAAGAACATCAGCACGCATATCTTTGCGGCCAGCCAAAACACCCCTGGTATGAAGGTAAGCCCAAACGGAGCTTGCCAGCCGCCCAGAAACAGAACGCTGCCCAGGGCGGACATCATGATCATGTTGGTATACTCGCCAAGGAAGAACAACGCGAACGACATCGCGCTATACTCGACGAAAAATCCTGCCACCAACTCGCTTTCGCCCTCGGGAAGATCGAACGGCGCCCTGTTCGTTTCCGCCAACATCGATATCAGGAACACCACAAACATCGGGAACAGCAGGGTGAACGCGAACCAGTGATGACTTTGCGCCCTGACGACGTCGTTGAGGTTCAGACTGCCGACGCAGAGCATGACGGTGACCAGCACGAAGCCGATCGACACCTCGTAGCTCACCATCTGCGCCGCAGAGCGCATTGCGCCGAGAAACGCGTATTTCGAGTTGCTCGCCCAGCCGGCAATGATGATGCCGTAAACCCCGAGTGAGCTGATGGCGAACAGGTATAAAATCCCGACGTTGATGTTGGCTGCCGCCCAGTTGTCGTTCACGGGAATGACAGCCCATGCCAAACACGCCAAGACGAAGGTCAACATGGGAGCAAGCAGAAACAACGACCTGCTTGCTCCGGCAGGAACGATCGTTTCCTTTGTAAACACCTTCACAGCGTCTGCAAAAGGCTGCCACAAACCAAAGGGCCCGACGACGTTGGGCCCGCGCCGAAGCTGAAACGCAGCCAGTGCCTTTCGCTCGAAAAATGTCGAATATGCCATTCCGATCAAAACCGGCACCAGAATGGCCAGTGTTTCCGCGATGGTGAGCAGAAGGATGCCCAGCACGTTGTTGGTGAAGAAGTCCCGCAAAGCGCTACTCCGCAGCGATCGGCAATGCTGGCTGCGCCAGCGCGGCAGGAGCTATGCGGGAGCACTCCGCCATCGTTGGGCTGGCGCGGCTGATAGGATTCGTCAGGTAGTAGTCGGCGACCAGTTCCCCAATCTGGCTGTCTGTGGCGTGTTCCCGGCCAAGCTGTGGACACGGGCCGGACAGGTCGCTGCACCCAAATCGCTGCAGGCCAGTCCGACCAAGCACCGGGTTGACTGCCGCCATGCGGGCACGGACGCCATCGATGTCGTCATACGGTAAGGGACGGCCAGCCACCGAGCTGAACGCCCTGATGATGCGCCAGTCCTCACGCGCCTCACCCGGCGCGAACAGGGCGCGATAGCCGTGCTGAACACGTCCCTCCATGTTGACGTAGGTTCCATCCTTCTCGGTGTAGGCCGCGCCCGGAAGAACGACGTCGGCTCGGGCCGCGCCTTTATCACCATGGTGACCCTGATAGACGACGAAGGTGTGCGGTCCGATCCGTCGCGTGTCAAACTCGTCAGCGCCGAGAAGCCAAAGCAGGTCAACGCCGCCATCCACCATGGCATCGAAGTCGATAGCGCCCGGACCTGGCATGAATCCGAGATCGAGCGCGCACACACGCGAGGCCGCGGTGTGCAACACGTTGAAGCCATGCCACTCGTCCTGCAGGGCACCGATCGTCTTGGCGAGGTCCCATGCGTCTGCCAGTACGGAGTTCCCATCGTCGCGAGCCAGCGCGGATTGCCCGACCACGACCATTGGTCTCTCAGCGTCCTGCATCCTGCTGAAGAAATCCGGCGCGCGCTCGCCCAGGCTCGCCAGCAGCCCAGCATTGGCACCGAGATTCTCCGCCTTGTATGTCAAATCCGTGGCCGAGCCAATTATCCCAATGGGCAAACGTCCAGACGTCGCAAGCCAGCGTTTGCGAATGCGCGCATTCAGGATGGGCGCTTCCCGCCTCGGGTTCGTGCCGACCAGCAAGATGGCATCGGCAACGTCCAGCCCCGCAATCGTGCTGTTGAACAGGTAGAAGTCTCTGCGGCTCGCATCGAGCTTGGCGCCATCCTGACGGCAGTCGAGGTTGGATGACCCGAAAGCGGCCATCAAATCCTTCAATGCCATCATGCTCTCGCCGTCGCACAAATCGCCTGCGACAGCGCCGATGCGAGCAGCCGGCACGCCACCAAGCCTAGCCGCGATCGCGTTGAAGGCTTCCTGCCAACTTGCGGGACGGAGTTTGCCGTCCTGTCTCACCCACGGCCTGTCCAGCCGGCGACGCTTCAATCCGTCCACCGAGAACCGCGACTTGTCGCCGAGCCACTCGTCGTTGATCTCGTCATTGACCCCTGGAAGGATCTGCAGAACCTCCAAACCACGAACGTCGACCCGAATCGGCGTTCCAACGGCATCGAGTGCATCGACACTCTCAGTGTGCTTCAGCTCCCAAGGCCGCGCCACGAACGCGCCGGGCTTGTTGGTCAGCGCCCCAACAGGACAGATGTCGATCATGTTGCCGGACAGCTCCGACGTCAGAGCATGCTCGACATACGTTCCCACCTCCATGTTCTCGCCACGTGCCGTCGCGCCAAGCTCGGGCACCCCAGCAATCTCGGTGGCAAAACGAATGCATCGCGTGCACTGAATGCATCGCGTCATCACCGTCTTGACGAGCGGACCTAGATATTTGTCTTTGACTGCCCGCTTGTTTTCAGCGTAGCGGGAGTGATCCATGCCGTAAGCGTAGGATTGATCCTGCAAGTCGCATTGCCCGCCCTGGTCGCAAATTGGACAGTCGAGCGGGTGATTGATCAGCAGGAACTCCATCACGCCGCGCCGCGCCTGACGGACCACTTGCGTGTCTGTCCGAACGACCATGCCTTCTGCGACGGGGTAGGCACAACTTGCTATGGGCTTGGGCGCTTTCTCGATTTCGACCAGACACATACGGCAGTTGCCGGCGACAGATAGCCGCTCGTGATAGCAAAAATGAGGAATCTCGCGGCCGGCCTTCTCGCAAGCCTGAAGCACGCTGCTGCCGGCCTCAACCTCCACGTCTGTGTCGTCGATACGCAACTTGACCATTCAAGCGATTTCCCAAAACCCGAACACCTGCCGCGCGTCGTCCAGTGACACAGCCATTCTACTCCGCCGCCAGCGGCAGGTTGACGGGTGTAGCGACCCTGGGTCCGGCACGATATGCAGCAATCCGCTCCTCGATGACCGGGCGGAAATGCCGTATCAGACCTTGGATGGGCCAAGCGGCGGCATCACCCAACGCACAGATGGTGTGACCCTCGACCTGCCGGGTAACCTGTTCAAGCATGTCGATCTCTGCAGACTCAGCCCGGCCCTCGACCAGCCGGTACATTACTCGCATCATCCAGCCGGTACCCTCGCGGCACGGGGTACACTGCCCGCAACTCTCGTGCTTGTAAAACTGCGCAAGTCGCGCGATAGCCCGAACCACGTCCGTCGATTTGTCCATGACGATCACGCCGGCAGTGCCGAGGCCCGACTTGACGTCGCGCAAACTGTCGAAATCCATCAGAACGGTGTCACAAATGCTTTTCGGCAGCAACGGAACCGAGGACCCCCCCGGTATGACGGCCAGCAAGTTATTCCAACCGCCGCGAACACCTCCGGCATACTGCTCGATCAACTCGCGCAAGGGTATGCCAAGCTCCTCCTCCACGTTGCACGGCTTGTTCACGTGGCCGGAGATGCAAAAAATCTTGGTTCCAGCGTTCTTCGGCCGACCCAGTGCAGAAAACCACGCGGACCCACGGCGCAAAATCTCGGGCGCCGCAGCTATGGTCTCCACGTTGTTCACAGTCGTCGGGCAACCGTAAAGACCAACGGCGGCGGGAAAGGGCGGCTTCAGCCTCGGCATGCCCTTCTTGCCCTCAAGCGACTCCAGAAGCGCGGTTTCCTCACCGCAGATGTAGGCGCCGGCACCGCGATGCAAGTAAACGTCTAAGTCCCAGCCACTGCCACAAGCGTTTCGGCCAATAAGACCTGCCGCGTACGCCTCGTCGATCGCCGCCTGGAGGTTGATGTGTTCGTTGTAATACTCACCACGGATGTAGATGTAGGCGGCGTGAGAGCCCATCGCAAAGCTGGCGATCAAGCAGCCTTCGATCAGTTTGTGCGGATCGTGGCGCATGATGTCCCGATCCTTGCACGTTCCGGGCTCGCTCTCGTCCGCGTTGACCACAAGATATGCCGGCCTGCCGTCCGAAACCTTTGGCATGAACGACCACTTCATGCCGGTAGGGAAGCCGGCGCCGCCGCGCCCGCGCAACCCGGACGCCTTCATCTCGTCGATGATCGCGTCGCGCCCGCGCAGCAATATCTCGGCCGTCTTGTCCCAGTCACCGCGCGACCGCGCGCCCGCAAGACGCCAATCATGCTGCCCATACAGATTGGTGAAAATCCGATCGCAATCTTGCAACATCTTACCGCTCCGCAGCGGTCAACGTCATCGGTCCGCCTTCCGGTGCGGACGTCAGCCGCCCGATCATCGAACCAGGCTGCGGCGGCGCTTCCCCACGCTTGAGAGCCTCCAAAAGCCTGCTCGTCGACGACGCATCCATGTCCTCGTAATAATCGTTGTCGACCTGCAATATCGGTGCGTTCACGCAGGCGCCCAGACACTCGACTTCCGACATTGTGAACAAGCCGTCCGCGCTCGTTTCGTGCCACCCCTTGATGCCGGTCACGCGGCGGCAGGCGGCGACGACAGCGTCCGAACCACGCAGCCAGCAGGGCGTGGTCGTGCAGATCTGCAGGTGATACCTCCCGACCGGGCTCGTGTTGAACATCAGGTAGAACGTCGCAACCTCGTAAACGCGTATCGGCGGCATCTCTAGACGATGCGCGACGAAATCCATGGCGATGCGAGGCACCCACGCGCTTCCCGTATCATGCCGCATCTGCTCTTGAACGATGTAGAGCAGCGGCAACACCGCACTTGCCTCCCTGCCCGCGGGGTACTTCGCCAAGATCTTGACGATCTCTGCCTCGCTGTCGGCAGTAAACGCGAAATGCTCTGGGTCGACCCGGTTATGCGTGGCCGTCGAGCCGTCGCCGATGTTCTCTGCAGAGCCAGACATCAGCGGTCAACCTCACCGAAAACCAGGTCGATCGACCCGATGATCGCAACAGTGTCAGCCAGCATATGGCCCTTGCTCATCACCTCGACCGCTTGAAGATGAGAGAAGCCCGTTGGGCGGATCTTGCAGCGATAGGGCTTGTTCGTGCCATCCGACACGAGATAGACGCCGAACTCGCCTTTTGGGCTCTCTATGGCCGTGTACGTTGCACCAGACGGAACGTGAAATCCCTCAGTGTATAGCTTGAAATGATGGATCAAAGCCTCCATCGAGCGCTTCATCTCCTCGCGCCGCGGCGGCGTAAACTTCCGGTCGTCTATCTTCACCGGACCTGGCTTCATCCGCTCGACGCACTGGCGGATGATCTTCACGCTCTCGCGCATCTCGACCATGCGAACCAGATAGCGGTCGTAACAATCGCCGTTGCGGGCCACGGGGATGTCAAACTCGACCTGATCGTATTTCGCGTAGGGCTGCGCACGGCGAAGATCCCATGGAACCCCGCTTGCCCTTAAGTTCGGCCCGGTAAATCCCCATGCCAGCGCCTGCTCGGCCGACATCACGCCGATGTCGACAGTGCGTTGCTTCCAGATCCGATTGCTGGTGAGAAGATCCCAGAGATCATCCACGAACTTCGGAAACGCCTCGCTCCAGGCCCATATCCTGTCGGTCAAACCCACCGGCAGATCGCTCTTGACACCGCCTGGACGGTAGTAATTTGCGTGCAGCCGGGCGCCGGAGGCGGCCTCGTAAAACTCCATGAGCTTCTCGCGCTCCTCGTACCCCCACAAGGATGGGCTGAGTGCGCCGACATCAAGCGCATACGATGTCAAATTGAGAAGATGATTGAGTATGCGCGTGATCTCGTCGAACATCGTGCGTATCCACAACGCACGCTCCGGCGCTGTGATGGACAGGAGCTTTTCCGTGGCAAGGACGAAAGCGTGTTCCATGCACATTGGCGACACGTAATCGAGCCGATCGAAATACGGCACATTCTGAATGTACGTGCGGCTTTCGATCAGTTTCTCGGTGCCGCGGTGTAGAAGTCCAACATGCGGGTCGGCCCGCTCAACGACCTCTCCGTCCATTTCCAGCACCAGACGCAACACGCCGTGCGCGGCTGGATGCTGCGGGCCGAAATTCATCGCGTGGCTGTCGATCTGGATCGTCTTGGTGGCACTCGCCACTGCCTGATCTGCCGGCACAGCAGTCTGTCCCAGCAGGCCCGGCTCTAACAAATCAGTCATGGCTCAACCCCGGCGCTCGTCCCATTCGCCAGCGCCAGCCGTGTGACATGCGCCTTCTCGTCTCCGGGCAGGGTGGTCATGCCCTCCCAGGGCGAGAGGAAGTGGAAATCGCGGAAATCCTGCGTGAGGCTCACGGGTTCGTTCACGACCTGCTTGCGATCCTCATCGTAACGGACTTCCACGTAGCCGGTCAGAGGAAAATCCTTTCGAAGCGGATGACCCTCGAACCCGTAATCAGTCAGGATCCGCCGATGATCGGCCAGACCGGCGAACCGAATGCCAAGCAGGTCCCAGCACTCACGCTCCCACCACGTCGCACACGGCCAAACATTCGACATCGACGGAACGGGCGCCGTCTCGTCGGTCGTCACGATCACGCGTATCCTGTGGTTCAACGATACGCTCAGAAGGTTGTACACCACATCGAACCGCTCGGACCGCTTGGGCCAGTCCACACCACACACATCGACCAGCTGCTCGCACGAGAAACGCGGATCGTCACGCAGCACCGTCATCACGCCGAGCAGGTCGTCGCGCGTCACATGCGCCACCAACTCGCCGCCTTCCAATCCGGCCCGCGACACGCCTCCCACCCCGGTCGCAAGTGTCAGCGCCAGGGCCTGGGTGGACGCAACCGAGAGATCAGCCACGAAGAATGGTCCCAGTCCGGCGAATTTTCTTCTGCAACTGCATGATGCCGTACACCAGGGCTTCTGCCGTTGGCGGACAACCGGGAACATAGACGTCGACCGGGACGACGCGGTCGCATCCACGAACGACCGAGTAGGAATAATGATAGTATCCGCCGCCATTGGCGCAACTGCCCATGCTGATCACCCAGCGCGGTTCGGACATCTGGTCGTAAACCCGGCGCAGCGCAGGAGCCATCTTGTTCGTCAGCGTGCCGGCCACGATCATGACGTCGCTTTGCCTTGGCGAGCCGCGCGGAAAGATGCCAAACCGATCGAGGTCGTAGCGCGGCATGTAGGCGTGGATCATCTCCACCGCACAGCAAGCAAGGCCGAACGTCATCGGCCACAGGCTGCCGGTGCGGCCCCAATTGATCAGCTTGTCCAGTTGAGCGACGACGAAACCCTTGTTCTCGATCTCTCCTGTGATGCCCCGTATCACCGCGTCCTGCGCACCGCCGGGCGGCAGCGCGTCCCGATTCCAGGCGACACGCTCGCCGGTAGCCACGTCAGTGGCGGTGACACTCATGATCCTACTCCCAGTCGAGCGCGCCCTTGCGCCACTCGTAGATAAAACCGACGGTCAGAACAGCAAGGAAAGCCATCATCGACCAGAAACCCAGCATACCGATATGTGATAGGCTGACCGCCCAGGGAAAGAGGAACGCCACCTCAAGATCAAAAATGATGAACAGGATCGCCACAAGGTAGAAGCGCACGTCAAACCTGCGGCGAGCGTCGTCGAACGGCTCGAAGCCGCATTCGTACGCCGAGAGTTTTTCGGCATACGGCTTCTGACGCGCTGCCAGCAACGAGCCTCCTATCATCGCCGTGGCGATGCCGGATGCGATCCCCAGAAACACCAGGATGGGAAAGTAATTGGCCAGAATAGGCTGCATGCGATGCTCACCAGGTTACGTCAGCGCCACTCAGTCGCCGCACTGCAACATGCCGGACCATAGACCCAGGCATCTGGCACGCCAAGAGGGAAGCTGGCGCGAGTGACGGGGCTCGAACCCGCGACCTCCGGCGTGACAGGCCGGCGCTCTAACCAACTGAGCTACACCCGCTTGAGGCAGGCGCCGCTTCTAAGGGCGGCCCTGCCAAGCGTCAACCCTGGGGCGGACGGGTTCGAGCCGCCGAGCGCAGACAGGCAGCGCGTGGCGGTGGGCGGTGACGGGATCGAACCGCCGGCCAACTCGGTGTAAACGAGCCGCTCTACCTCTGAGCTAACCGCCCTCTACGCCGCGTCACTCCTCGGCGCCGGCGTCCATCTGCGGAAGCGCACCTCCGGCCAAAACCTCGCGCAGCGCCTTGCTGGGGCGGAAGCGCACGGACTTGCTCTCCGGCACGTTGATCTCTGCCCCTGTACGAGGGTCGCGCCCCTTGCCAGCCTTGCGCTCGCTCACCGCAAACGCGCCGAAGTTCAGAACGCGAACTTCGTTCCCCTCCTTGAGGGACTGGCTGATGCATTCGAACACCGCATCCATAGCGGCCATCGCCTTGCTCCGTGGCAACCCGGCCTTCTCGGTCACGGACACCAGCAGCTTCTGCCGGTTGACGACGTTTTCCGACTTCCCGCCTTTCCTGGCGCCCGGATGCGGGGTTTCGATCGGTTCCTTGATGTCGTCCATACCGCTCATCCTTGGCTTGGCTGGCGGCACACTAGGCGGGGCGGCAGAGCCAAGTCAACAAAAAGCCCGGAAAACCGCCATTTCTGGGGATGTCCGGACTTCGTGTCGAACGCTGTCAATGCGGCAGAGACGCTCCCGCAGGTTCGGCTGCAGGTTTGGCCAACGGCTCGGGCGGCTCCTCCCACTCGATGGCCTCCGGCCGGCGGACCAGCGCCTGCCCGATCACGTCGTCCACGTGGCTGACCGGGATCAGCGTCAACGCCCTCTTCACGTTGTCCGGTATGTCCGCCAGGTCCTTCTCGTTGTCCTTGGGAAAGAACACCGTGGCGATACCGGCCCGCAGCGCCGCCAGCAGCTTCTCCTTCAACCCGCCAATCGGCAGCACCCGGCCGCGCAGGGTGATCTCGCCGGTCATCGCCACGTCACGCCGGACCGGGATGCCTGTCAGCACGCTCACGATGCTGGTCGCCATCGCAACGCCGGCAGAGGGACCATCCTTCGGTGTGGCGCCTTCCGGCACGTGGACGTGGATATCGCGCTTCTCGAACAGCGTCGGCTTGATCCCGAAGCCGATCGAGCGGCTGCGCACGTAGGACAGCGCGGCCGACACGCTCTCCTGCATCACGTCGCCCAGCTTGCCGGTGTGCTGTATCTTGCCCTTTCCCGGAACCATCACGCTCTCGATGGTCAATATCTCGCCGCCGACCTCGGTCCAGGCAAGGCCGGTGACCACACCCACCATGTCCTCGGACTCCGTCTCCCCGTAGCGGAACCGCCTGATCCCGGCATATTTCTCAAGGTTCTTGAACGTTATCGCCACCTTGCGGGACTTCTTGGTGACGATCTCCTTGACCGCCTTGCGCGCCAGATTGGCCAGTTCGCGTTCGAGGTTACGAACCCCGGCCTCTCGCGTGTAGGTGCGTATCAGATCCCGCAGGGCGTCGTCGGAAATCGACCACTCATCGGCCTTCAGCCCGTGCGCCTCGCTCTGCTTGGCGATCAAATGGCGGCGCGCAATCTGCAGCTTCTCGTCCTCTGTGTAGCCGGAGATGCGGATGATCTCCATGCGGTCCAGCAAGGGTTGCGGCATGCGCAGGGAGTTCGCCGTGGTCACAAACATCACGTCAGACAGGTCGTAATCGACCTCCAAGTAGTGGTCGGCGAAGGTCGCGTTCTGCTCGGGATCCAGCACCTCGAGCAGTGCGGAGGTGGGGTCCCCCCGCCAGTCCTGGCCGAGCTTGTCGATCTCGTCGAGCAGGAACAACGGATTGCTCGTCTTGGCCTTCTTCATGCCCTGGATCACCTTGCCGGGCATCGACCCTATATAGGTCCGGCGATGTCCCCTGACCTCCGCCTCGTCGCGCACGCCGCCCAGTGACATGCGCACGAAGCTCCGGCCCGTGGCATTGGCAATCGACTTGCCGAGCGAGGTCTTGCCGACGCCCGGCGGCCCGACCAGGCACAGTATGGGGCCTCGCACCTTCGGACTGCGGGCCTGTACGGCCAGGTACTCCGTTATCCGCTCCTTCACCTTCTCCAGCCCGTAATGGTCGGCGTTGAGCACGCCTTCAGCCGCAACCACGTCGTTGCGCACCTTGCTGCGCTTCTTCCACGGAATCGAGAGGATCCAGTCGAGATAGTTGCGCACGACTGTCGCTTCCGCGCTCATCGGGCTCATGGTACGCAGCTTCTTCAACTCGCCCATCGCCTTTTCGCGCGCTTCCTTGCTCAGCTTGGTGCGCTTGATCTTTTCTTCGAGTTCGGCGGTCTCGTCCTTGCCGTCCTCACCCTCCCCGAGCTCCTTCTGGATCGCCTTGAGCTGCTCGTTGAGGTAATACTCGCGCTGCGTCTTCTCCATCTGGCGCTTGACGCGGTTACGGATGCGCTTCTCGACCTGCAACACGCCGATTTCGGCCTCCATGTGGCCGAACACCCGCTCCAGACGCTCACCGATGCGGGTTGTCTCGAGCAGTTCCTGCTTTTCGCTGATCTTCAGGTTCAGGTGGCTGGCGATCGTGTCGGCCAGCTTGCTCGGCTCCTCGATCTGGTTGAGCGAGACCAGGACCTCCGGAGCGATCTTCTTGTTCAGCTTGATGTATTGTTCGAACTGCCCGACCACGGTCCGGCCAAGCGCCTCAAGCTCCTTGGCGTCCACCTCCTGGTCAGGCAGGTCCTCGACATGCGCCTCGAAATAGGAGTCGGTGTCCTTGAACGACGCCAGCCTGGCGCGGCGGCCACCCTCGACCAGGACCTTGACCGTCCCATCCGGCAGCTTCAGCAGCTGAAGGATGGTGGACACGGTGCCCACACGATAGATGTCGTCTTCAGATGGATCGTCCTGCGCCGCGTTCTTCTGCGTGACGAGCAGGATCTGCTTGTCATCCTTCATCACCGCCTCAAGCGCGCGCACCGACTTCTCGCGGCCCACGAACAGCGGCACGATCATGTGGGGGAACACGACGATGTCGCGCAGCGGCAGCACAGCCAGCGTCTCGTTGGCCGGTGCCGCGGATTTCTTAACAGGCATGAAGACCTCCTTGAAGGACAGTCAAAGGCGCGACCCGCCCGAGCATGGCACGAGTACGCCCGAAGTCGACAGTGATGGGGAACGTGGCCCAGCCAGTCTGACGCGTGCGGGCCCTGGCCAGGATATCGGTCGTGGAAACCGGTTTTCTAGCCCGCGCCCTCCGCGCGCTCCTTCGTCCGCTCCTTGCTGTGAGTATAGAGCGGGGAGGCGCGACCTTCGGCCACTTCACGGTTGATCACCACCTCGTCCACCGTGTCCAGGCCCGGCAGATCGAACATCGTGCCCAGCAGGATGGATTCCATGATCGACCGCAAGCCGCGTGCACCCGTCCGGCGAGCGATGGCCCTGGTCGACACCGATTTAAGGGCGTCGTCGGTGAAGCTGAGCTTCACCCCTTCCATCTCGAACAACCGGCCATACTGCTTGACCAGCGCGTTCTTGGGCTTGGTCAAAATCTCCATCAGCGCGGCCTCGTCCAGATCCTCCAGAGTGGCCACCACCGGAAGCCGCCCGATGAACTCCGGGATCAGGCCGAACCGCAACAGGTCCTCGGGCTCCACGTCGCGCAGGATGGCGCCGGTGCGGCGCTCGTCAGGGTCGCGCACCTCCGCCCCGTAACCGATCCCGGACCCTTTGCCGCGCGCGCCGATGATCTTCTCCAGGCCGGCAAAAGCCCCGCCGCAGATGAACAGTATGTTGGTGGTGTCGACCTGCAGGAACTCCTGCTGCGGGTGCTTGCGTCCGCCCTGCGGCGGCACCGAGGCGACAGTGCCCTCCATGATCTTCAGCAGCGCCTGCTGCACACCCTCCCCGCTCACGTCGCGGGTGATGCTCGGGTTGTCCGACTTGCGGCTGATCTTGTCGACCTCATCGATATAGACGATGCCGCGCTGCGCCCGCTCCACGTTGTAGTCGGCCGCCTGCAGCAGCTTGAGAATGATGTTCTCCACATCCTCGCCGACATAGCCGGCTTCGGTCAGCGTGGTCGCATCCGCCATGGTGAACGGCACGTCGAGGATCCGCGCCAGAGTCTGGGCCAGCAGCGTCTTGCCCGACCCGGTCGGCCCAACGAGCAGGATGTTGGACTTTGCGATCTCGATGTCGTTGTTCTTCTGGGCGTGGGCCAGCCGCTTGTAATGGTTGTGGACCGCGACCGAGAGCACCTTCTTGGCGTGGCTCTGGCCGATGACGTAATCGTCCAGGACGCGGCAGATCTCCTTCGGGGTCGGCACGCCATCGCGAGCCTTAACCAAGTGGGTCTTGTGCTCCTCACGGATGATGTCCATGCACAGCTCGACGCACTCGTCGCAGATGAACACGGTCGGGCCCGCGATCAGCTTGCGGACCTCGTGCTGGGACTTGCCGCAGAACGAGCAGTACAGGGTGTTCTTGGTATCGCCGGACTTGCTCATAGCGTCTCCCGCCCCGGGCTAACCCAGGGCCACAATCTCAGGATACTACTGCCAGCCTTTCGCAAACGACAAGGCGGCCAGGCCTCGTTCTGCACACCAAGCGGCCCCCGATACACCCCCGGCGGCGCCGACCATACTGGCCCAAAGCGCCGGCGAATGCGTTAAGCGCACACCGGGCCAAGCCTCAGACCTTGATCGTCTCGTCGATCATCGCCTGCGGCCGGTTCTCCACCACCTGGTCCACCAGCCCGAACGCGCGCGCCTCCTCGGCGGACATGTAGCTGTCACGCTCCAGCTTGGCCTCGATCGCATCGAGCGGCTGACCGGTGTGGCGAACGTAGATCTCGTTGAGCCGGTGACGCAGCGTCAGTATCTCACGCGCCTGGATCTCGATGTCGGCTGCCTGCCCCTGGGCGCCACCGCTCGGCTGGTGCACCATCACGCGGCTGTTGGGCAGCGCATAACGCTTGTCCTTGGCCCCCGAGCACAGCAGCAGCGACCCCATCGACGCAGCCTGGCCGATGCACACCGTGCTGACCGGGCACCTTATGTACTGCATGGTGTCGTAGATCGCGAGCCCGGCCGAAACGACGCCGCCGGGGCTGTTGATGTAGAAGAAGATGTCCTTGGCCGGGTTTTCGCTCTCCAGGAACAGCAGCTGGGCGCAGATCAGCGCGCTCATCTGATCGAACACAGGCCCGGTCAGGAAGATGATGCGCTCCTTGAGCAGGCGCGAATAGATGTCATAGGCCCGTTCCCCACGCGCGGTTTGCTCGACCACCATGGGGACGAGTGCCTGGCTGTAGATGTCTGCTGGATCACGGTCGCTGAGAGAACGGGCCCTCATACGTACTCCTATAGGGAAGGCTCAACTGAGAGCCGGTCTGGCGCTATGACATGGGCGCTGCAGCGCATGGTTCCAGTGTACGAGCGGGGTGGCGCGCCCAGCCAGGACGGCCGCCTAGTTCTCGGCTGGCAACTCAGCGGGCTGCTGATCCTCGCCCTGCCCGGGCTCGACCGCCGGCTGATAGCCGATCCGGGCGGCATCCGCCGTGTCGGCAGGCTGGGCGTTCAGCTCCTCTGGCGAGACGAGCCGGTCTTCGACCTCGGCCATCTCCAGGATGTAGTCCACCACCTTGTCTTCGAACAAAGGTCCACGGAGCTGCTCGATGGCCTGCGGAGTCTTACGGAAGAACTCCACGACCTGCATTTCCTGGCCGGGATAGCGGGCCGCCTCCGCGCGCAACGCCTGGGTCAGCTCGGCCTGGCTCACGGTGATGCCGGCGCCCCGGCCTATTTCGGACAGCAGCAGACCCAGGCGAACCCGCCGGTCGGCGATCGCCCTGTACTCGGCCCTCAGCGTGTCGGCGTCCTTGCCGCGATCCTCCTCATCGACCTGGCCCGACGCGCTGTCCTGCTGCACGCGCTGCCAGATCGCGCCGAACTCCGCCTCGACCAGGTTTTGCGGCGCCGGGAAAGCCGCCTTCTCGGCCAACAGGTCCAGCAGCTCGCGCTTGACGCGCAGCCTGGACACCTGATCCAGCTCGCGCTGCATCTGGCCGATAATCGCCTCGCGCAGCGTGTCCAGGGACTCAAAGCCGAGCTTGGTTGCCAGCGTGTCGTCGACCGCCTGCTCGGCCGGCTTGCCCAGCGACTTGGCGGTCACCTCGAACACCGCCGCCTTCCCGGCCAGGGCGTCGTTGTGGTACTCGGCCGGAAACGTCACCTCGACGCTCCTGACGTCGCCCGGCCTCATCCCCGCCATCCCTTCCGAAAATCCCGGGATGAAGCCTTGGCCGCCGATCTCGACCTTCGCGTCCTGGCCGGCGCCGCCCTCGAACGGCACGCCGTCCACGGCGCCGACGAAATCGACCGTCAGCACGTCTCCGGTCTCGGCCGCATAACCCTCCTCGGTCGGCAGGAGTTCGCGCTGCTGGCTGGCCAGACGCTCCAGCGTCTTGTCCACCACCTCTCGGGCGGCCTCGGACCGCAAACGGGTCAGTCGCAGCGCGGACAGATCGGGCGTCGCGATCTCGGGCAGCACGTCCATCTCGACCTTGAAGGCGAGGTCGGAGGCTGCCTTGCCATCTATGCTGGGTTCGCCCGCCAGCTCCACCCGCGGCTGTCCCGCCGGACGCAACCCGCGCTCCTCGACCACCTGGTCAGTGGCCGTGTTCAACGCGTCCTGCATGACCTCGGCCATCACCGACGCCCCGTAGCGCTGTCGCACCAGGTTGACCGGCACCTTGCCAGGCCGGAACCCGGGAAGCTTGATCGTCCGCCCGATCTCGGCGAGTTTCAGGCTGACCTTTCCCTCGATCTCGGCTGCCGGCACGACCACGGAGAAAGCGCGCCTGAGCCCGTCGGAAAGCGTCTCGGTTACCTGCATCGGGGCATCCTCAGTAAGCGCCTATGAACACGTCGCCTGGTGCGGGCGAAGGGACTTGAACCCCCACGGCTTGCGCCACCAGAACCTAAATCTGG